>JALEWG010000032.1 GCA_022788065.1 Lachnospiraceae bacterium
TCACGGAATTTGGACGGTACAATCAGACGGCCTTTTGCATCGATTGTGTGACTGTACTCTCCAATGAACATCGTTATCTCCTGTTATCCGTGCGCTCCATAGGGAACCACTTACTCCCCATTTCACTCCACTTTAACCCACTTTTCACCACTTCTGATATAATCTTAGTACATTTACCGCAAAATGGCAAGGTTTTTTCTTAAAAAAACGCAACAAAAAAAGCCGCAAATTTGCGACTTTTTCTGTCCCCACATCTATTGTTCTGCGGGATATCCCGCCACAAGATATTGTTCGATCAGGTGATCCAGTTCCACACTGTACTGATAGATGGTATCGTATTCCTTTCTTTCATCAATACTGGCATTGAGTTTTTTTCTGGCTTCCTCGATTTTTTCGATCAGAGCAAGCTCCTCTTTCGGTCTTTCCATCTAAGCTTTTTCCTCGCTTTCTCCCGTTCCCCGGTATCGGCAGAATATAAGTACTGCAACAGCTATAAGTGCAACTGCGATTGAAAGCATCTGGGAAACAGCCAGGCCGGTCCCCGGAATCAGCAGCTGATCCGTACGAAGTCCTTCGATCCAGCTCCGTCCGATTCCGTATCCGGCGAAGTAAATGAGAAGCATCTCTCCGTCAAACCGTTTTTTCTTTCTGAACCAGAGCATAAATAAGAGAAGTCCCAGATTCCACAGTGATTCATAGAGGAATGTGGGATGAACCTGGATGTATTCGATCCCGTTCTCAATGATCAGATGATCCAGAAGCTCCTGTGAGATCATGCTTTCGTTGACAATGCTTCTCCGGATTCTCATGGCAAGCAGACCGTCCGTATATCCTCCGAACGCTTCGCAGTTCACAAAGTTCCCCCAACGGCCGATGATCTGTCCCGTCACAAGACCGAGGCATGCTGTATCAGCCATGGAAAAAAAGGAGACTTTTCTTTTTCTGGAAAAAACAAACAGCGTAATGACCGATGCAATGATCCCGCCGTATATGGCGAGCCCGCCTTCTCTTATATTCAGGATCTCCGCCGGATGATTTTTGTAGTATCCCCACTGGAAAACCACATAGTAGATCCTGGCTCCCAAAATCGCAAAAAAGATGGCCCACAGCATGAAATCCAGATACAGTTCCGGATCCTGTCCTCTCCGCTTTGCGTCCGATTGTGCCACCAGGTATCCTGCGATCATTCCGATTCCGATAATAAGACCGTAATAGGCAAATGAAATGCCCCCTATGGAAAAGCTTTTCACCATCCTGTGAACCGTAATTCCCAAATGTACAAAGCTTAAATCGTCCCCTGCCGTTTTGACCACGCTCCTTTTCTCGTTTGTGAATCCTATTTTACAGCGAAATACTACAAAAAGCAAATAAATTCGCATGACAGAGCTCCCCTAATTTCGACAAAAGCTGACTGTTGTTTTGATCATTGTTTTTTCACTGTTCATTGACTTTCCTCCTCCCGGATTTTATACTGGAATTATCTGTAAATCATATTGATCGGGAGGTATAGCAGTGAAACTAGAACAGTATTTTGAACAGGCAGAACAGTATCGGGACAAAATGACGGCGTGCCGCCGGGATCTCCACAAATATCCGGAATCCGGCTGGAGGGAATTCCGCACGACGGCGAAAATCATCGGGATTCTCAAAGAACACAAGATCCCGTTCCGGTACGGATACGAGATCATCAACAAAGACTATGTCTGGTCCTATCCGTCTGAAAAAGAACTTTGCGCCGCGGCAGACCGGGCTGTGGCACAGGGCGCCGATCCGGAAATTATTAAGGCCATGAACGGCTCCACCGGCGCATGTGCCGTGATTGAAACAGGAAAACCGGGACCTGTGGTCGCCCTCCGCGTCGACATCGACTGCAACGATGTGGGCGAGGACATGTCTGACTCGCATCTTCCGGCAGCAGAAGGCTTCTGTTCCGTCAACGCAGGATGCACCCACGCATGCGGCCATGACGGCCATGCCACTCTCGGAATCTACACCTGTCTTCTTCTGAACGCGATGAAGGAAGACTTATCAGGAACCATCAAGATCATTTTCCAGCCTGCGGAAGAAGGCGTCCGCGGAGCTCAGTCCGTGGCGGAGAGCGGAATTCTTGACGATGTGGATATTTTCCTCACCAGCCACCTGGGCATGGGCTGGAAGACCGGCCAGCTGGTCGCTCTGTCGAGAGACTTCCTCTCCACCACAAAAATCGACGCAGTCTTCCACGGAGTTTCCTCTCACGCGGGTATGTCCCCGCAGGACGGCCGCAGCGCGATCCTTGCCGCATGTGCCGCATCCCTCGGTATGCACACCGTCTGCCAGGATTCCCGGGGCGCTTCCCGCATCAATGTGGGGACCTTCCACGGCGGCACCGGAAGGAACGTCGTTGCCGACAAAGCTGTGCTTCAGATTGAAACCCGCGGAGAAACAACGGAAATTGAGCGCAATGTCTATCACCGTGCCATGGAGAGCCTGGAAGGCGCCGCAAAGATGTTTGGATGTACCGTAGAGACGGAGATCAAAGGCAGTGCCTCCAGCAGCAACAGCGATCATGAGCTGGAACCGTATATCCGGGCAGGCGCCGGACGCATCAGTGAGATCACCGAGTACATTCCGGAATCCGGCTTCTCCGGCTCCGAGGACGCCACCTACCTGATGGCGAAGGTACAGTCCCACGGTGGAAAAGCCGCCTACATGGGACTCGGCGCCAACATTGCCGCACCTCACCACAACGGCGGCTTTGACTTTGATGAGAGTGTTCTCGTCACCGGCGTCAAGCTGTACGCCTCAATTCTGTGGGAGATCCTGCATAAATAGAAGACAGCCGGGACCCGACCCGCAAATAAGACGAAAAGTATCTATGTGAGAAAACCATCGCCAGGATACCCGATTCATAAAAAAACCATCGCCAGGATACTCAAAAAAAGAAAAATGGGTATCCAAGGCGATGGTTTCTTCATTTTTAAACAAGAATTTCTGTATATAGACCTGATTGCAATTTAACGCTTGAAAAAAGAACAGCATCTGTTATAATTACAGCGTAGAAGAAGGATTAACAAAGGAGAATAGATATATATGAAATTAGGTATCGTTGGTCTTCCAAATGTAGGTAAAAGTACACTGTTTAACTCTCTGACAAAGGCCGGCGCGGAATCCGCAAACTATCCTTTCTGTACGATCGATCCCAATGTGGGAATCGTTCCGGTTCCGGATTTCCGTTTAAAACTTCTTGCAGACCTTTATAATTCTGAAAAAATCACTCCCGCTGTCGTGGAATTCGTCGACATTGCCGGACTCGTAAAAGGAGCCTCCAAGGGAGAGGGGCTCGGAAACCAGTTCCTTTCCAATATCCGTGAGGTAGATGCAATCGTCCATGTTGTCCGCTGCTTCGAGGATCCCAACGTGATCCATGTGGACGGAAGTGTAAATCCGCTCCGCGACATCGAAACGATCAATCTGGAACTGATCTTCTCCGATATTGAAATTCTGGACAGAAGAATCGCGAAAGGAAGCCGCGGCGCCGCAAACAACAAAGCGCTCGCAAAGGAGCTTGAGATCACAAAGGCCATGAAGGCTCATCTGGAGGAAGGAAAACTCGCGAGAAGCTTCGCATGCGAAGACGAGGACGCCCTCGCGTTTATCAACTCCCTCAACCTTCTCACATGGAAGCCCGTGATCTTTGCTGCCAACGTGGGCGAGGATGACCTGGCAGATGACGGAGCAAATAACCCGTACGTACAGGATGTTAAGAAATTCGCCGCTGAAAACGACTGTGAAGTGTTCGTGATCTGTGCTCAGATCGAGCAGGAGATCGCAGAGCTTGATGACGATGAAAAGAAGCTTTTCCTGGAAGAGCTGGGATTAAAAGAATCAGGACTGGACAAGCTGATCGCGGCAAGCTACCGGATCCTCGGCCTCCACAGCTATCTGACTGCAGGTGAAAAAGAGACCCGCGCATGGACGATCAAGATCGGCACAAAGGCTCCGCAGGCTGCCGGAAAGATCCACTCGGATTTCGAGCGCGGCTTTATCAAGGCTGAAGTTGTAAACTATCAGGATCTTCTGGACTGCGGCTCCTACACGGCAGCCAAGGAAAAAGGACTTGTCCGTATTGAAGGAAAAGAGTATGTGATCAAGGATGGCGATGTGGTCCTTTTCCGCTTCAATGTATAATCGGTGACAAAAGAGGGAATGCCGCAACTTCCAGGCATTCCCTCTTTTATCTGCTTTTTTCGGTTTTCCTACTGTTCCAGCTCGTCCTCGCTGACCAGCTCATCGTACTCTTCTGTGTCAAGGAGCTCGTCAAATGCGTCTACGACGATCTCGTATTCCTCATCACTTACGATATTTTCCAGGTCCGGAGTTCCGTTTGCATCTTCTGTGTAACGGTACAGGTAAACCTCTCCGTCTTCCGCTTCCTGTCCGTCCAGCGGAAGCAGGGCGATATAGTCTTTTCCGCCTGCCTCAAAAATCGTAAGAACCACACATTCCAGTTCTGTTCCGTCATCCAGAGTCAGGGTTACGGTCATCTCTTCCTCATCTGCCATATCCAGGCCATCAGAAACATTCTGCTTCTTGTCTTTTGCCATAGCTCAATTCCTCTCTTTTTCCGGTCTTATTCGCCGGTTTCCATAAGCATATCAATAAACCACATAAAAATCAATACTCAATTCCTTTTCTGGCGGAAATTCCGCGATCATACGGATGTCGGATCTTTTTTATTTCCGAAATATAGTCCGCCGCTTCCAGAATCGCGCAGGATGGATCCCTGCCGGTGAGAACCACCTCCAAACTGTCCGGCCGGTTTTTTAAGAATTCCAGCACCACCGACTCCGGGATCATGCCGTACTTCATGGCCGCCATGATCTCATCGAGAATCAAAAGGCCGGCCCCGCTTCTGGCAGCCAGAGAAACCGCCTTCTCAAACTGTTCTCTCTGGTATGCGGCAGCAGCTTCCCGTGTCGCTTCGTCCATGGAAGAAACAAATCCGAACGTTTTCTCACAGGGAAGCACCGTAATTTGCGGAATTTTGTTCAGTACCGAAACTTCTCCCGAAGCATCCGTCTTTAAAAATCTTACCACAACGACTGTTATGCCCTGTCCGGCCGCCCGGACAGCCAGTCCCGTGGCTGCGCTTGTTTTCCCTTTTCCGTCTCCGCAGTATATATGGACAAGTCCCATATCGATCCCTCCGTCGTCTGATTCTTGCTCACTTACCGGACGCCGCAGTTGATGCGCATCCCATACTCCCGGCATCATCCGCACATTCTCTCACAAACCGGGACAGTTCCTGCTTTTTATGGTACCGTTCACGAACCGCCATAATATGCAGCCTCTCCTTTGCCCTCGTCATCGCCACGTAAAAAAGTCTCCGCTCCTCCTCCACATCTGCCGGAAGAGCAGCCCGGTGATGGGGCATGATCCCCTCGTTGGCGTCGATCACAAAGACGATCCGGTACTCCAGTCCCTTCGCGCTGTGCATGGTGGACAGCGTCACACCATTTTCCCTTGTGCCGGCGCCGCGTACCCTCTGCTCTTCCAGCCGTTTCTTCCGCATGGTCTCCTCATACCGGTTGATGTGTTCAAACCATTCGACAGTCTCAGAAAATGCCGAAGCACTCTCCGAAAGCCGGTCAGCAACCTCCAGAAGCTCCTCCGGGCGGATTTTTCGAAACTTTGCATACTCCTTGAGATAATCATCGTATCCCACGGTCTTTCGGACATAATTCACGGCGGCAGCCGGTTTCAGACGGGGTATGGTCCTGAGATCACTTTCCAGATCCATGATCCGCTCTTCCATCCAGTCCCTGTCCCTGTAGAAGGCTCTCAGTGCATCAAACGATACCTCCGGCGTCTCAAACGCTTCCCGGCTCAGATACCGGTTGGGGCGGTTCATGATCCTTAAGAAATCACTCCGTTTCCGGCTTCCCTCTCCCAACGCCAGATAGGCGAGAATATCCTTCGCGATCCAGTGGCTGTATAGATTTGGGATTCCATCCCTAAGAACAAACGGCACATTGTATTCCATCAGTTTTTCCGACAGAAGCCCGGAGCTGCTTCCCATCCGGAACAGGATCGCCATGTCCCGGTACTCGTAGCCGGCTTCCGCGTACATGCGGATCTTTCTGGCGACCGCATCCATCTCCTTTAACGGATTCTCATAGACTGCCGCATCCACCGGCCTTCCGGCGCCTCCGACCGGAACCAGCGCCTTCTCATACCGGACACGGTTGTGACTGATCAGGTGCATGGATGCCTCCACGATTTCCCGGCTTGAACGGTAGTTTTCGGCTAACAGCACACGCTTTGCAGCCGGATAATCCTTCATAAATCCCAGCATGATCTCCGGCTTCGCACCTCGGAACCGGTAGATAGACTGGTCGTCGTCCCCCACAATAAACAGGTTGTTCTCCGGCAGCGCCAGCATCTGCACGATCTCATACTGGAGCCGGTTAATATCCTGAAATTCGTCCACCAGGATATACTTATATTTTTTCTGCCATGCCGACAGAATATCTTTTCTCTCCGTAAACAGTTCATGACACATGAGGAGCATATCGTCAAAATCGATTTTACCCGTTCGACGGAGCATGTCCTCATATCCGCCATAGAGCTTTTTGAACCATTCTTCCGGGCAGTTCTGCGAATAATAGCAGTTCAGATCGATTCTGCCGCCTTTCACATAGCTGATCTCACTGATCAGAGACGTGATGAATTCCCCCTCATCATCCACATCAAGCTCTGAGGAATTCAGATATTCCTGAAAGAACGCCCGCTTCTCCTCTTCCGGGAGCACACTTCCGGGTGGAAACCGGTAGGCCAGCTTCAGGATCTGATAGAAGACCGAATGGAAGGTTCCGAAGCTCACCGCCCCTGCAGCTCCCTCCGCTCTTCCGCTTTCGGACACCAGCATATAAAACCGCTCCTTCATCTCCATGGCGGCTGCTTTTGTGAACGTAATGACAAGAATGCCGGAGGGGCTTACGCCCTGCTCCAGCAATCTTAAAATTCTGTGTGTAATTACCGTCGTTTTTCCTGATCCGGGACCGGCCAGAACCATCATCGGCCCGTCCTTATGGAAAAGCGCTTCTTTCTGTGCTTCACTGAACTTCATATATCCCAATCCGATCAGGCATGCGACGCCCGTATTTTCCTCTTCTATGCAAGAGCCGCCTCCAGAAGCGCGATGCCTTTCCTGATTCTGTCGATGGATTCTTCTTTTCCGAGAACCTCCATGATCTCTGTGGCGCCCGCCGGGGTCATCTGTTTGCCGGAAACCGCTGTACGGATCGGCCACATGACAAATCCTGTCTTAACGCCTTTCTCCGCCACATAAGCGGAAAGTGCTGTATACAGGGCGTCGTTGGAGTAATCCTCCTGTGCCTCCAGGATCGGAAGCACTTCCTTTAAGGTCTGCAGGGAAGTTTCCTTCGTTGTCTTCATCTTCTTGTGCGTGTACATTTCCGAATCATACTCCGGCAGCGTCTCGAAGAAGTCCACCTGTCCGGCAATATCCGGGAACACCTCGATCCTCGTCTTGACCATAGCCGCGATCTTCTTAAGATCCAGCGGCTTGGTGATCGCCTTTTTAAGATACGGCTCCGCCAGCTCATAGAACGCGTCGAAGTCCATCTTCTTCATATACTCGCCATTCATCCAGCGGAGCTTCGTCATATCGAAGACAGCCGGCGACTTGCTCATATTGTGGTAGTCAAATTCCTTCACCAGCTCTTCCAGTGTAAAGAACTCCTGGTTTCCTGCCGGGGACCAGCCGAGAAGCGCCACAAAGTTCACAACAGCCTCTGTTAAGAATCCCTGCTCGATCAGGTCCTCAAAGGAGGAATGACCGCTTCTCTTGCTTAATTTCTTATGCTCCTCGTTTGTGATCGTCGGACAATGCACATAAATCGGAACCTCCCATCCGAACGCCTCGTAAAGACGGTTATATTTAGGGGAGGAGGACAGATATTCGTTTCCTCTCACCACATGAGTGATTCCCATCAGATGATCATCCACAACGTTCGCGAAATTATAGGTGGGATAACCGTCGGACTTGATTAAAACCATATCATCCAACTCGGCGTTGTCAACTGTGATATCCCCGTAGATCTCATCGTGGAACGTGGTGGTTCCCTCCTTCGGGTTGTTCTGACGGATCACAAACGGCATGCCGGCTGCAAGGTTTGCCTCCACTTCCTCTTTCGAAAGGCTCAGGCAGTGCTTGTCGTAAACCATGATCTCCTCACCGTTTACGGTCGTTTTCAGCGAATCCAGGCGTTCCTGGGTACAGAAGCAGTAATAGGCTTCCCCTTTCTCCACCAGCTTTTTCGCATATTCCATATAGATTCCGGCTTTCTGGCGCTCACTCTGGACATAGGGGCCATATCCGCGGTCCTTGTCCGGTCCTTCGTCATGGATCAGTCCGGTTTTTTCAAGTGTACGGTAAATAATATCGACCGCGCCCTCTACATAGCGCTCCTGATCCGTGTCCTCAATACGGAGGATAAAATCACCGCCTTCATGCTTCGCGATCAGGTATGTGTAAAGAGCGGTTCTCAAATTGCCCACATGCATACGGCCGGTCGGGCTCGGCGCAAATCTTGTTCTTACTTTTTCCATAATTATTCTCCTGTTTTACTTACATAATTAATATTCTGTTCCAGGTACGCAATGGTATTCCTGTGTTTTCTGCACTTTTATGATATCGCGCGGCAGGCTCCGTCAGACGGACATGTCCAGAAGCCAGCACGCCAGCTGGAAGTATACCATGAGGCTCACCGCATCGACGATCGTCGTAATCATCGGGGACGCCATAATAGCCGGATCCATTCCCAGGACCCTGGCGCCGATCGGAAGGATGCATCCGATGGCTTTTGCGACGATAACCGTCACGAACACACTAAGCACAACGACCACACAGATCATGGTATTCCCGGGATACTGGATCATCAGGCGGATAAAATTGGCCACCGCTAACACTGCTCCGACCACAACGCCGACCCGGGCTTCCTTCCAGATCACCTTCAGAATATCCGACGGTTCGATCTCACCCACAGCCATGCCGCGGATGATCATGGCGCTGCTCTGGCTTCCGCAGTTACCGCCGGTGTTCATGAGCATCGGCGTAAAACTCACCAGCAGCGGAATCACCGCAAATGCGTTTTCATACCGCACAAGAATTCCGCCGGTGATCGTACTGGAAAGCATCAGGAACAAAAGCCACGGGATCCTGTTCTTCGCAAGCTGAAATACGCCGGTCTTCAGGTACGGCTTTTCGCTCGGGAGCATGCCGGCCATCTTCTCGAAGTCCTCGGTAGCCTCCTCCTCCATAACCTCCATCACGTCATCAACCGTGATAATACCCACAAGGCGGTCTTCACTGTCAACGACCGGCAGGCTCAGAAGACCATACTTGTTGAGCGTCTCCACAGCCTCCTCCTGGTCGACGCTGGTCGTCACCTTGATCACGTATGTATCCATGATCTCGCCAACCAGCTTCTCGTACGGGTTCATTAAAAGATCCTTGACCGTGACAACGCCTTCCAGATGCCTTTTTTCATCCATCACATAGCAGGTGTAAATCGTCTCCGAGTCGATTCCGTGTTTCCGGATATACGCGAAACTCTGCTCGACCGTCATATTCTTCTTTAAGCCGATATATTCGGCAGTCATAATACTTCCGGCGCTGTTATCCGGGTATTTCAAAAACTGGTTGATCAGCTTTCTCGTATCCGGCTTCGTATTCTCCAGAACACGGCGGACCACCGTCGCCGGGAGCTCCTCCAGCATGTCAACCGCATCATCTACGTAAAGGTCTTCCACGATGTCAGAGAGCTCCTTATCCGTAATGCTGTTGATAATATGAGTCTGCTCCTCCACAGGCAGCTCCGCGAAAACATCGGCCGCCATCGCCTTGGGAAGCATGCGGAAAACGATCACCGTCTTCTCTGAATCCAGTTCCTCTATAAACTGGGCGATATCTACCTCATTCAGCTCCAGAAGAGTTTCTTTCAGCTGACGGTACTTTTTCTCATCCGCCAGTTTTAACAGTTCCTCAAAATCGATGGTTTCCATCGCTTCATTTGCCATGATTTCCCTCCCCTGTTTCTGTTTGAACAAACAGAGGACATGTTCACTTCCTTTCTCTTCTGGTCTAGCTATCATTATAAGAAAATTCCGGCCAAATGGCAACCGATTCAGCAACTTTTTATAAAAAAAAGACCTGACAGCATTGCGCGCATCAGATCTTTTTCTATATGAATTAAGGCTTTGCGAAATAAGTGTTATGCTTTTTTCCCGGCGATCTGTTTCTTTAACGTCATTGCCACAGAAACAAATGCCACGATCAGGAATGCCAGAGAGATCGGACGGGTCACAAATACTGCCCAGCTTCCCTCACTTGCCATCAGGGCACGGCGAAGGTTTTCCTCTGCCATGGATCCTAAAATAAATCCGATAATAAGCGGTGTGGACGGGATCTTTAACTTCTTGAACAGAACACCCATCAGGCCGAACGCCATCACGCACCATACGTCAAAGATACGGCTGTTGCTGGAGTAGGCGCCTACGGCACAGCATACCATGATAATCGGGAGCAGAATGTGCTTCGGAATGTCCAGAAGTTTAACGAACACGCGAAGGCCGGCTCTCTCAAAGATCAGCATGAACACGTTGGCAACGATCAGTGCCAGGAAGATACCGTACACATACTGGCCGCTCTTTTCAAAGATCAACGGTCCCGGAGAAATTCCGTGGATCGTGAGACCGCCGAGGAAGATCGCTGTAACGGTGTTTCCGGGAATACCCATGGTCAGAAGCGGGATCAGGGATCCGCCGATAACCGCGTTGTTGGAGGTTTCGGAGGCGATAACGCCGTCGATGATACCGGTACCGAACTTCTCCGGATACTTGGAGGAGTTCTTTTCCGCAGTATACGCCAGAAGACCTGCCGTGGAACCGCCGATTCCCGGAAGGATACCGATTCCGATACCGATCAGGGAGGAGCGGATCAGGTTCACGATCTGACCTTTGAATTCCTGTAAGGTGAGACCGAATCCCTTTAACTGGAATTCTGTCTTCTGCATCTTGTCAGCAAGATGCTTTCTTCCGAAGCCTGCCATGATGATATCGGTCACGGCGAACACACCGATCAGGATCACGACGATGTCAAAACCGGACAGCAGCTGGAAGGAACCGAAGGTAAATCTTGTAACGGCATCGATCGGAGCCATGCCGACCATGGAAAGAGCGATTCCGAAGAAACCGGAAATCAGGCCGTTGATCAGAGAATTTCCGGACAGGCTGGCAATAATGGTTAAGGAGAATACGGCGATTGCGAAATACTCAACCGGAGTAAACTTCAGGGTAACCGCAGCCAGATACGGGGAAATAAACATCAGGGCAAAAATACTGATGAGACCGCCGAGGAAGGAAAACAGGATACCTACGCCGAGGGCTCTTCCTGCCTCGCCTTTTTCTGCCATGGGGCCGCCGTCAAATACGGTCGAGATGGAGGACGGGGTTCCCGGGATCTTTAACAGGATCGCGGAGATCAGGCCGCCGGAAATACCGCCGAGGTAAAGTCCTACCAGAAGAGCAATTCCGTTCATCGGAGTCATGCCGAAGGACATCGGAAGGAACAGTACGATCGCCATTGTCGCGGAAAGTCCCGGAATGGAGCCGAAAATGATTCCTACGATAACACCGATCAGAATCAGTACCAGGCATGCCGGATTAAAAATCAGGGAAAATGCTTCTAATACCATATTTTCTCTCCTTTCCTAAAAGCTTAACAGTCCGGCCGGAAGAGGCATCTTAATCACATAAACGAACAGTGCATAGATGACCACCGGTGCGACAACTGCAATTACGGCAAACAGCGGGATCTTTCGGTTTCTCTCATCACTTAAGATCAGCATCTGCGCAAACAGATAGAGTACAGTGGACAGGATGAAACCGAGTGTATTGAAAAGTACCGAATAAATAAGGAGCAGTGCGATCGTAAGCAGTCCGCCCACCTTATCTTCATCGTTTTCAATCTTTTTCTCTTCCTTCTTGCTGGTAAGTGTCATGATAAGTTTCACACCGGCGATCACGATGATACAGCCGGCGATGATCTTCGGCACGAAGCCGGATCCCAGATCCTTGCTGCCCATCAGCGGCTTGATCGCCGCTGACTGGACAAACATGAAGATACCGAATGCGAGGAAGATGACGGAACAGAGAAGATCTCTCTTTTTATCTGTCATGGCTATCTCCTTTTTCTTCCTTATTATTTAAGTTCTACTCCTGCGAAGTATTCCTTTAACTCTGCAACTTCTGCCACATCTTCCTGGGTCATGGTCTCTGCATCACGATAGTACGGAGCTGCATAGTATTTTGCAAGTGTCTCAGCAAATTCCGGATCCTCGGAGATTTCCTTGATTGCTGCGGAAAGCTTTGCTACGATTGCCGGATCCGCACCCTTCGGGAATTTCACCTCATAGTTCTTGCGGGTGATTACCTCATAGCCCTGCTCCTCAAAGGTCGGGAAGTCCTCAGCGCCCGGGATTCTGTCATGAGCGCAAACACCGAGGATTACGAAATCACCTTTTTCAACATAGTCTCTTACGTTCATGTAGTTTGCTGCAAGAACATCAACCTGGTCGCCCATGAATGCTGCAAGACGCTCAGCGCTGCCGGTTCCCACATCAAGCTCATTCATGTCAATACCCATGGATTTCTCCATCTGAAGGCCTACATGATGAGTTGCGCTTCCGAATACGTTGGAGAAACGAAGCTTTCCGGGATTTGCCTTTCCGTATTCAACAAATTTCTCAGTACTGTCCCACTCAGTTCCCTTTTTCACTACAACAACATAGGTGTTGTCTTCCGCGATCGTTGCAACGTTTGTAAAGTTATCGGTATAGGAGAAATCCGCTACGCCTGTGGCTTCCTGAACCAGGGAAGCGCCGGTGTGGTTAAACAGAAGATTGTATCCGTCCGGCTTCATAGCCATAACGCTCTTTGCAGCTACGATTCCGCTTCCGCCTGTCATGTTTACAACAACGAAGTTCTGACCGAACTTGTCGCTTAATTTCTGGCACATTAAGCGGCAGTATGTATCAGTGTCACCGCCTGCGTTGTACGGAAGTGTAACAGTGACTGTGCTCTTCGGCCAGTCTGTCTCAGCAGCTGCCGCATCAGCCTTCGCTGCTTCTGTCTTTTCTTCTGCCTTTGCAGCCTCTGTCTTTGCCTCTGTCTTCGCTGCTGCGGTTGTGGAGGCCGCGCCGCTGTTACCGGAACATGCCGTTAAGGACAGTGCCATCGCGCCTGCTAGCAGTGCGCATACAAGATTTTTCTTTCTCATTTTTTTCTCTCCTTTTTTGTGTTTTTTTTACGAATCCCATTCAATTTTTAAGACGTTCTTTATGAATTTATAATAACAAACTCACTTCACAAATTCAAACAATGATATTTTTGATAAATCACAACGTTTTTTTGTTGACATGCCGGCTATTTCCTCTGCAGACAGCTCTCATTGACCACATACTTCAGATCTTTCCCGTCAGCAAGCAATTCCACATTCTCCGCAATCATGGGCAGGATCACGTCGGCAATGTCAGCCGATCCGCCACCCACGTGCGGCGTCACGATGATGTTGGGATTTTCAAGGATCGCATCGCCCGGCTGTGCCGGTTCTTTCTCCACGCAATCGATCCCGGCTCCGGCAAGTTTTCCGGATTCCACCGCTTTCACCACCGCGTCATCGTCCATCAGACCGCCTCTGGCCACGTTGATCAGAA
This sequence comes from Lachnospiraceae bacterium, assembly GCA_022788065.1. Classification (GTDB taxonomy): domain Bacteria; phylum Bacillota; class Clostridia; order Lachnospirales; family Lachnospiraceae; genus SUG393. The sequence goes on from JALEWG010000032.1 coordinate 13,782, forward strand.
TCGCACCGTCTTTCATGGTTTCGATCTCCGCCGCTCCGATCATATGACGTGTGGATTCCATAAGCGGCACATGGAGAGTGATCACATCGCTGGTGCGGATCAGCTCATTGAGCTCCACATATTTCATATGGAGCTTCTCTTCCATTTCCTCAGGCAGACGGAACGGGTCATAATACTGGACAGACGCTCCGAACGCCTGTACTCTCGCAGCCACCTGACGGCCGATATTTCCGCCTCCGACAATTCCGACCTGCTTGTTATTTAAGGTCACTGTCTCATTTAAGAACGTATTCTTGCTCCACACGCCCTGACGGATGGAACGGTCATGACAGATCAGCTTTCTGCCCACTGCCAGCATCAGCGCCACTGTAAGCTCCGCGACCGCATAGGCATTGGCTCCAGGCGTGTTGCAGACGCGGATTCCGCGTTTACCGGCTTCTTCAATATCCACCGAGTCAAATCCTGCGCCCCAGCGCATAATCATTTTAAGGCTCGGAAACCGCGCCACCACTTCCTTCGGCATCTTGAAAATTCTGAGAACGATGGCATCCGCATCCTCTAACGCATCAAATTTTTCCTGTGTATCAACTTTTAACAGTTCCAGATCCGCTCTTTTCGCAAGCGCTTTCTGAAATGCCTCAAACGTCCCCTCCGGATACGTTCCGACAATTGCAACCTTCATCTGATTTTCTCCTTCCTGTTACCGGATTTCCTTTTGTTTCCGGTTCTCACGGGTTATCGGATCTCTTCCGCCACCTGTCTCATCAGTTCTTCTGACGGGTTCTTCCGGTTCTTTTTGCTCACTTCCACGATCAGCTTGTAGAGATCCACACCAGTCTCTTTTGCCACTGTTTTAAAGGTCTTTCCAAAGCTGGAATGG
>JALEWG010000260.1 GCA_022788065.1 Lachnospiraceae bacterium
GCCCGGTCCGATTAGACCGTGACGGATATCGTTGCCCGCACGGAGTGTTGCTTCCACGTCAGAACCGTATGCCGGATAGATATCGACCGCAAAATCGATTCCGTTTTCTTTTGCAAGCTCGATCTGGCGCTTCACCACATCGTAGTTGTAAGGTCCGCCGGAATCCTTTGCGCAGATAGAGACCTGACGCTCCGTACACTGAAGACCGGTCCCTACACATCCCATGTCCACAGACCATGCCTCCGTCACACCTGCAGGCACCGGAGCGGAACCGCCGTGGCCGACCTCCTCATAAATCGTAAAGTGCAGGAATACCTTTCTCTTTGTCGTGATCTGCTCATCCTTCAAATACTTCGCGTATCCTAAAAGGATCGAGGAGGAGAGCTTGTCATCCAGGAAACGGCTCTTAATATAACCGGAATTTGTCACGCGGAAACGCGGTTCAAAGCATACGTAATCGCCTGGCATGATCCCTAACGCCTCGACGTCAGCCTTCGACTTCACATCCTCGTCAAGGACGATCTCCACCGTATCCCAGCTGCGTTCGATCTTTGTATATTCCAGATTTACGTGTTTGGACGGATTCACCAGCTGGCATGTTCCCTCATAGATTCCGTTGAACTTCGTCACAACGCGCACATTCTCGGTCTCCGCATTTGCAGGGAGCATGCCGCCGATATTGGTCATCTTTAAATGTCCGTTCGGCTTTATCTCATGGACCATGGCGCCAAGCGTATCGCAGTGCGCTTCCAGAAGGATCGCGTTGTCTGCGTTCTCACCGCCAAGCTCCGCGATCACACCGCCTTTTACGGTCCGGTACGCCCGAAAGCCGAGTTTCTCAAATTCCCCGAGAAGATATTCCGTGACATGGTGTCCGTAGCCGGACGGGCTGTCGATGGAGATCAGGTTTCTCGCCTGCTCCACCATGTAATCCACATACTTTCTGTTTTCTTCCAACATATACCTTTACCCCTTTTCCCATACATTTTTAAGACTGTACTTATTATACAGCAAACATCAGGATGCTACAAGCAAAATTCCAGATACCTCATAAGCTTCCGCTTAAGTTCCGCGTGCTCCGGCAGTTCCAGGTTTTTATCCCCTGAAAGGAGCTCGTCCACATCCTCTGACACTTCCTTTAACGTCACAGCATCCGTATAGATATCGGCAAGCCGGAATTCCATTTCGCCGCTCTGTCTCAGACCGAAAATATCTCCCGGACCGCGAAGCCGCAGGTCCTCTGAGGCTATAAAGAAACCGTCGTTGGACTTATTTAAAACCTCAAGTCTCCGGTTCTTTTCGCTGTCTCCGGAGGCATTTACCATAATACAATAGGACTGCTCGTTTCCCCGGCCGACGCGTCCGCGAAGCTGGTGAAGCTGCGCAAGACCGAACCGCTCGGCATTTTCGATCATCATGACTGTAGCATTCGGCACGTTGACGCCGACTTCAATCACGGTAGTGGACACGAGTACCTGGATCTTCCCGGCGGCAAATTCCTCCATGATGGCATTTTTCTCCTTTGCCTTCATCTTGCCGTGCAGGAATTCCACCCGGATTCCGGGAAGATTTTTTCGGAGCACCTTCGTATAATCCAGCACGTTTTCCGCGTCGATCATCTCGCTCTCTTCCACCATGGGACAGATCACATATGCCTGTCTTCCTTTTTGGACCTCTTTCCCGATAAAACGATAGGCGCGTTCCCGGTACCCCGTATCCACTACACAGTTTTTAACAGGCAGACGGTTTGCTGGAAGTTCATCGATCACGGAAATGTCCAGATCACCGTACAGTATAATCGCAAGTGTTCTCGGGATCGGAGTCGCGCTCATGACCAGGACATGGGGGAGCGTCCCCTTGTTTCCCAGCGTTTCCCGCTGGGCCACGCCAAACCGGTGCTGTTCATCGGTGATTACGAGTGCAAGTTTGTCGTAAACGACCTTTTCCTGGATAAGCGCGTGGGTCCCGATTATGATATCAGCCTTGTGGGAGGCGATTTTTTCATACGCGATCCGTTTCTCCTTCGCGGTCATGGATCCGGTCACCAGAACGACCGTTTTATCGATTCCGTGCTCCTCAAACAGAGATGTCACTGACTCGAAATGCTGCTTTGCGAGTACTTCTGTCGGGACCATCAGAGCACCCTGATATCCGTTTTCCGCGGCGCGAAGAAGCGCCAGCACTGCGATGATCGTCTTTCCTGATCCCACATCCCCCTGTACAAGTCGGTTCATGACCGATCCGTCCTGAAGATCTTCATATACTTCCTCCAGCGTACGTTTCTGCGCTCCTGTGAGCGCATAGGGAAGCTCCCGTTCCAGTCTTCGGCAGAGTGTATCGTCCTTCATCTGCCAGCAGCTTAACATATCTTTTCGTTTTTCCTTCAGGTTCCTTACCTCCAGAAGGAACAGAAAAAATTCATCGTACACAAGCCGTTTTCTGGCAAACATAAGGTCGGTCTCATCCTGCGGAAAATGGATGTGCTCGATTGCAAAATTGTACTCGGCAAGCTCATGTTTTTTCCTGAACTCCGGCGGGAGATAATCACGCTCCATCTCGCGGATGGAAAGCGCCTGCTCCACGGCAGAAACGATCGTCTTATTGCCGAGGCCCTTTGTCTGCCCGTATACTGGCTGCATGCGTGAGCGCATGGTCTCATACATCTCAGGTGAAAACATCTGAGGCTGTTCCATTGTGAGACCGCTCTTTTTTCTGGTGACCTTCCCCCGGAAGATAAAGCGACTGTCGGGCCGGAGCGTATTCTTTAAATACGGCATATGGTACCACACCAGTTTTAACTTCCCCGTCATATCACTGATCTGGGCTGTCACCATGGAAATGCCGCCGAAATGCCGTCCGACAGCTCCGCTCTTTAAATAGCCGTCGACGGCTCCCACCCCGTCTTCCTTCAGTTCTCCGATGGCACATGGCTCCGTGTAGCTCTCATATCCTCTCGGATAATAGTGGATAAGGTCGTCGACCGTCATTACGCCGATCTTTTCGAAAAGCTTCGCCGTCTTTTCTCCGATTCCTTTCAGCGATTCGACTGACTTTGTGTGTTCCATCCTGTCCTCCCCTGAGTGTTGGTTCCACAGGACTAGAATGTTGCTGTGGAACAGAACAAGCCGCCGCGCATACCCGACCGGGCCGCAGCGGCAGCTTGTTCTGATTTTTATTCTACGGACAGCAGATAGTAGTAGATCGGCTGTCCTCCGTCATTTAATTCCACTTCGCAGTGCGGATATTTTTCCTGAAGCTTTTCTGTCAGGACTTCTGCCTGTTCCACGGTGACATCCTCGCCGTAATAGATGCTGATAAGCTCAGAATCCTCGTCAACCATGCGTCCGACCGTCTCAATGGCTGTAGCCTCAATATCTTTTCCGACTGCCAGCATACCGCTGTCGCCGATCCCCATGATATCTCCCTCATTGATCTCCATGCCGTCGATACTTGTATTGCGGACCGCATAAGTGATCTGTCCGGTGCGGATCTGCTGCATCTCGCCGATCATACTTTCCAGATTATCCTCCGGATCCGCATCCGGCATGAAATTGATCAGCGCCGCGATTCCCTGAGGAACCGTTTTGGACGGAACCACGTAGATTTTTTTGTCCTCCACAAGGCTCTTCGCCTGTTCCGCTGCCAGAATAATGTTTTTGTTGTTCGGTAAGATGTAGATTACGTCCGCGTTGACCTTGTCGATGGCGTTCAGCATATCCTCAGTACTGGGATTCATGGTCTGGCCGCCCTCAATCAGATAGTCCGCTCCGATTCCGCGGAAGATCTCTCCGAGACCTTCTCCTATGGATACGGCAATAAAGCCGTACTGCTTTCTCGGTTCTTCTTTTACAGGGGCCGTATTCTTCTCTGCATCCGATTGCTTTGATGCGTTCATGATCAGGCGCTCGTTATGCTCCTCGCGCATATTATCGATCTTCATGCGGGAAAGAGAACCGTATGTCAGAGCCCGCTCAATGGCAAGTCCCGGATTGTTCGTATGGACATGGACCTTTACCACATCGTCATCGGATACCACAACGATCGAATCGCCGATGGACTCCAGGAATGCCTTGAACTTCAGTTCTTCCTTCTCATCATAAGCTTTTTCCACGTTGATGATAAATTCTGTGCAGTACCCGAATTTAATATCAGCAGTCTCCAGCTCGCTGCTTCCGGCAGCTGCTGTACCTGCGCTTTTCGACTGTGCAATTTCTGCATCAAACGGAATTCCTCTTCCCAGAATTCCATCTAATGCGCCTTTCATCACCTGCATCAGACCCTGTCCGCCGGAATCCACCACTCCGGCCTGTTTTAACACCGGAAGCATCTCCGGCGTCTGGCTTAAGACAAAGTCGCCGTGCTCAATTACCTTCTCCAGGAACTCTGCCACGTCCTCCGTCTGTGCCGCAAGCTCCGCTGCCTTGTCAGCCATTCCCCTTGCGACTGTGAGGATCGTGCCTTCCTTCGGCTTCATGACCGCTTTATAAGCCGTCTCCGTAGCTCTTGTGAAAGAGCCTGCCAGCACCGGAACCGTGATCTTCTCCGCTTCTCCGATCTCCTTACCGAATCCCCGGAACAGCTGGGAAAGGATCACGCCGGAATTACCGCGGGCACCGCGGAGGGACCCGGAAGAGAGTGCCTTCGCAATGGAGCTTAACGTCGGTTCGGTAATTGCTGCCACTTCCTTCGCGGCAGCCATAATTGTCATTGTCATATTGGTTCCGGTATCGCCATCCGGTACCGGGAATACGTTCAGTTCATTAATCCATTCCTTTTTCGCCTCAAGCTCCTTCGCGGCAGCAAGAATTGCCGTTTTCAGGACCTCGGCGTCTGCGGATTTAATTCCCATGGATTATTTCCTCCTTAATCTATCACTCTAACGCCTTCAACAAAAATGTTGATTTTTTCAACCGTCATTCCGGTAAATTCCTCGACTTTATACTTGACATTCTCGATCAGATTGTCCGCAACCGTTGAAATGCTGACGCCGTAGGATACGATTACATGGAAGTCTATGCTGATTTCATTTTCATCATTTATGGTCACATTAATACCATGTGTCAGACTCTCCCGTTTTAAGAGCTTTACCAGACCGTCTTTCATGCTGACGGCAGCCATTCCGACGATCCCGAAGCATTCCACAGCCGTTGTTCCCGCATAAAGAGCGATCACATCGGTATCGATCTGGATCTGACCCATTTTATTATTAATACATCCCTTCATACTTCTGCCTCCATTTCCGTTATAATTTAGCGCCGGACGAACCGGACAGTATCGCGTGTGCGCAATCGTAAAACGGCTTTACTTAGAATAATATATCATATCCTTGAAATCCTGTCTATTGATATCAAAATTTTTTCTTAAAAATAGTTATATTTTTTCATTTTCTGCTTGCAAATTCCGCCACTTTCTGCTATCATACTTGTGTTATGGATTTTTCTTAAGTCCAAAGAAGTGTTAAGGAGGTGCAATCATGGCTAAATGCGCTATTTGTGAAAAAGCTGCTCACTTTGGTAATGGAGTAAGCCATTCCCATAGAAGATCCAACAAAATCTGGAAAGCTAACGTTAAGTCTGTAAAGGT
>JALEWG010000019.1 GCA_022788065.1 Lachnospiraceae bacterium
CCCCTCGAAGGCGAAGATCCGGCGCACCACGCGGTCCAGAAAATACCGGTCGTGGGACACGGTGATGACGATTCCCTGAAAGCTGTCCAGATAATCCTCCAGGATCATCAGCGTCCGGATGTCCAGATCATTGGTGGGCTCGTCCAGAATCAGCACATTGGGCGCACTCATGAGGATCTTTAACAGGTACAGGCGCCGTCTCTCTCCGCCGGAAAGCTTCTCAATCACCGTGTACTGTACAGACGGCGGAAACAGAAACCGCTCAAGCATCTGTGAAGCGCTGATGCTGCCGTCCTTTGTCTTCACGTACTCTGCCACATTCCGGATGTAGTCGATGACCTTAAGGCTCGTGTCCATGTCCTCATTTTCCTGCGAAAAATATCCGATCTTCACGGTCTGTCCGATCTCCACGGTACCGGAATCCGGCTGTTCCCAGCCTGCGATGATTTTCATCAGCGTGGATTTTCCGCTTCCGTTGGGACCAATATAGCCGATCCTGTCATCTTTAAGGAAGAAATACGTATAATCGCGGATCAGGACCCGGTCTCCGTAGGATTTACAGATATCGGAAAGCTCCACGGTCGTCCGTCCCAAACGGCTGGAAACAGATTCCATCTCCACCTGTTCCTCCGCCGCCGGGCCCTTTCTGTCTCTCAGCTCCTCGTATCTCTGGATCCTTCCTTTCTGCTTCGTCGTGCGGGCCTGCGCGCCTCTGCGGATCCAGGCCAGCTCCCCGCGCAGAATGGACTGGCGTTTCCGCTCGGACGCCCGCTCCATGTCCAGTCGCTCTGCCTTTCGCTCCAGAAATCCCTCATAGTTGGTCTGGTAGCTGTACAGCTTTCCGTTGTCCAGCTCCACGATCCGGTTTGTTACGCTGTCCAGAAAATACCGGTCATGGGTGATCATTAAAAGCGCGCCCTTAAACCGTTTTAAGTAGTCTTCCAGCCACTCCGACATCTCGCTGTCCAGATGGTTCGTCGGCTCGTCCAGGATCAGGAGGTCTGCTGTGGAAAGCAGCACCGACGCCAGTGCCACCCGTTTTTTCTGACCGCCGGACAAATGATCCACCGCTTCCCCGTGATCCGTGATCCCGAGCTTATTTAACATGGTCTTCGCCTGGCTTTCCAGATCCCAGACGTGCTCATGTCCCTCGTTTTCCCGCACGATGCTCTCAAGCACCGTCTCTCCGCTCTTGAAGGACGGATTCTGCGGAAGATAGCGGATATCCAGATTTCTCCCGCAGATGATCGTCCCGGAATCCGGTTCCTCCAGCCCCGCCACCAGCTTTAAGAGCGTGGATTTTCCGGTTCCGTTGACGCCGATCAGGCCGATCTTGTCGCCCTCGTTGATGGAAAAATCCGTATCATCAAAAAGCAGACGTTCCGTGTAGGATTTTGTCAGATGTTCTGCCGTTACCAAATTCATGTCCTGTGTTCCCTCACATTTCCCGCATCAGTCGATTACCAGTTCCACTGGACAATGGTCGCTGCCCATGATCTCCGTGTGGATATCCGCGCTCACCAGACGTTCCTTCAGGCTTTCCGACACAACAAAATAGTCGATGCGCCATCCGGCGTTCTTGGCCCTCGCGGAAAACCGGTAGGACCACCAGGAATAGATTCCCTCTTTGTCCGGGTTAAAATACCGGTAGGTGTCAATGAAACCGGCGTCCAGAAGCTCCGTAAATTTTCCGCGCTCCTCATCTGTAAAGCCGGCATTTTTCCGGTTGGTCTTCGGATTCTTCAAATCGATTTCCTTATGAGCCACATTCAGGTCTCCGCAGACGATCACCGGCTTTTTCTCTTCCAGCTTTTTTAAGTAGGCGCGGAACGCGTCCTCCCACTGCATGCGGTAATCCAGCCGCTTTAACTCATCCTGCGAGTTGGGCGTGTAGCAGGTGATCACGAAATAGTCCGGGAATTCTGCCGTGATGACGCGTCCCTCTTTGTCATGCTCTTCGATCCCCAGCCCGTATGTAACGGCGATGGGCTCTTCTTTCGTAAACATAGCGGTTCCGGAATACCCCTTTTTCTCCGCGTAGTTCCAGTACTGGCAGTACCCCGGCAGCTCGATCTCTGCCTGTCCGGCCTGCAGTTTGCTCTCCTGGATACAGAAAATATCCGCATCCGATTCTTTCACGTATTCTAAAAATCCTTTTCCAAGGCAGGCTCTCAGGCCGTTTACATTCCAGGATATCATTTTTTTCATATGCTTTTGCTCCTTCTTCCGGCCTCGTATCAATGTCCGTTGGGACCACATTCTGCCGTATGGTATCAGTATAGCATTTTTCATGTGATTTTTAAAGGCTTTCCAACCAGAGCCTTTTCCTGTATAATCCATGATATGAGGTGATTTTATGGAACAGTTATCCATGTTTGATTATAAAGAAACGGCAGCTCCTCTGGCCAGCCGCCTGCGCCCGGAAAGTCTGGACACCTTCGTGGGACAGAAGCATCTGCTCGGAAAAGGAAAGCTGTTAAGGCAGTTAATCGATCAGGACAATATCCCGTCCATGATCTTCTGGGGACCCCCCGGCGTCGGAAAGACCACGCTCGCCAGCATCATCGCAAGAAAGACAAACGCGGAATTCATCAATTTCAGTGCTGTCACCAGCGGCATTAAAGAAATTAAGGAAGTGATGGCAAAGGCGGAACTGGGACGTCAGGTGGGCCTTCGCACACTGGTCTTTGTGGACGAGATCCACCGCTTCAACAAGGCCCAACAGGACGCCTTCCTCCCCTATGTGGAAAAGGGCAGCATCATTCTCATCGGAGCTACAACGGAAAATCCGTCCTTCGAGATCAACGCCGCGCTTCTCTCCCGCTGCCGTGTGTTCGTTCTTCAGGCACTGACGGAGGACGATCTGACAGAGCTTGTTAAGAACGCGCTCACAAACCCAAAAGGCTTCGGATATCTGAATATTGAAATTTCGGACGAGCTGGTCCATGCGATCGCCGTCTTCGCAAACGGCGACGCCAGAACCGCGCTCAATGTGCTGGAAATGGCCGTGACCAACGGGGAGATCCACCCGGATAAAACCGTCGTGACAAAAGAAGTGCTGGAGCAGTGCATCAGCAAGAAATCCCTGCTCTATGATAAGAACGGCGAGGAGCATTACAACCTGATCTCCGCCCTCCACAAATCCATGCGAAACAGTGACCCGGACGCAGCCGTCTACTGGCTGGCGCGCATGCTGGAGGCAGGCGAGGATCCGCTCTACATTGCAAGGCGTCTGATCCGCTTTGCCGCGGAGGACGTGGGACTGGCCGACAACCAGGCTCTGCCGCTCGCCGTGTCGGTCTATCAGGCATGTCATTTTCTCGGGATGCCTGAGTGCAATATCCACCTGACGCAGGCTGTGATCTATCTCTCCCTGGCGCCGCGGTCCAACTCCGTCTACACTGCCTACGAACACGCGAAAAAGGACGCGCTCACCATGCTCTCGGAGCCGGTCCCGCTTGTGATCCGCAACGCGCCCACCTCTCTGATGAAAGACCTGAATTACGGAAAAGGCTACGTCTATGCCCACGATACCGAGGAAAAGATCGCCCGCATGGAGTGCCTGCCGGAATCTCTGAAAGGAACGCGCTACTATGTTCCCACAGAATCCGGGCAGGAGCTCCGGCAGAAAGAAAGGCTGGAAAAAATTCTGGAATGGCGAAAAAATGACGGGAATGTATAACAGGTTTCGGAGCCGGGTTACATCTCTTTAAACCCGCGTCCCAGTACATCATGTGTTTCATTTACAATGACAAATGCTTCCGGATCCACTTTCCGGATAAATTTCTTGTAGTCCGCGACCTGCGCCGGCTTCACGACCGTCATCATGACCTGATAGGTATGGCCCGTGTACATTCCTTTTCCGGTCAGGCAGGTCATTCCGCGCTGATACTTTGTCTGCACCAGCCGGTACAGCTCCTCTCCCTTATCCGTGATGATAAAGAACTGGATGCCTTTGTCGTATCCGGAGATCACAATATCCGTGGTCTTCGATGCGACAAAGATCGTGATCAGCGCCAAAAGCATGTTGGTCGGTTCGCCGAGCAGCAGATTACCGATCACGACTACGATTCCGTCCATAACGGCCAGCGTCTGCCCCATGGTTCCGCGTTTTGTCGCGGTGACCCAGCATTTTGCCAGGATATCCGATCCGCCGCTGGCCCAGTTGTACTGATAAAAGATTCCGATGGCGCCTCCGATGCAGATTCCTCCGTAGAGGGCAGAAAGGATCGGATCCACATCCGGGATCTGAACCCATGCCAGCGCGTCGATCATGACTCCCAGCACCGTCGATGTGATCCACGATCTCGCGATAAATTTCCAGCCGAGAACTTTCCACCCGATCAGCATGATCGGAATGTTCAGAGCGATCGTCGCCGCGCCCACGGACATTCCTGTCAGTTTATTGAGCACGACGGATCCTCCCGTCACACCGCCCAGCACAAGGCCGCAGGGCACCACAAACAGATTCACCCCCAGCGCAAAGATTACATTTCCGATCAGCATAAAACCGACCGCAATCAGCTCTCTCTTAATCTTCTCCGACATTGTTTCCGCCTCCCGCATCTGCCCGGCCGCTCCATTTTTTGCGGCCTGATTTATATACCAGAAGTATATCATGAATTTTATCCATAGAATAATATTTATAATTTTCCGTTATCCATAAATAAAATCTATGTTTTTCATTGCAAATCCAGGCTTTGCCTGCTATGATAGTTATACAAAACGGGACTGAACGTCCGATGTTTCAGGAGGAATTCCCATGACATTAAAGCAGATGCGCTATGTGACCGCGGTCGCCCGATACGCTTCCATCAGCGAAGCCGCCAAAAAGCTTTACCTCACTCAGCCCAGCCTCACAAGCGCCATCCATCAGCTGGAGACCGAGCTGGGATTTCCCATCTTTGTCCGTAGCCGCAGCGGTGTGGAGATCACGCCGAAGGGCCGGGAGCTGATCCGGCAGATGAAGACCGTGCTGGAAGCCGTGGACAGCATGGAGGAGAAATTTTCCGCTGCGGCAGCAGAGCGCCAGACGCTCTCCGTCAGCGCCCAGCATTACAACTTTGCGGCGGACGCGTTTCTCCGGCTGGTCCGGGAATCCGGCTCTCTGTATACCCTCCGCTTTCTTGAAACGACAACGCTGGAAGTGATCCGGAATACGGCCTCCGGCCTCAGCGACCTAGGCATTCTCTATTACTCCAAAAGCAATGAATCCGTGATCCTTCGCGAACTGAAAAACCATGCTTTGGTGTTCCACCTGCTTTTTTCTGCCAGACCCCATGTATTCCTGCGGGCAGATCACCCTCTGGCGGACAGGCCTGAGATCGCGCTGGAGGATCTGACTCCTTACCCGTTTATCGCCTACAATCAGGGGAGTGACAGTTCCAATAACTTTCTGGAGGAGATCGTCTCCGCCTCAGGGAAAGACCAGGTCATTTACATTCAGGACCGCAGCACCTGCTACCGGCTTCTGGAACAGACAGACGCCTATTCCATCGGAAGCGGAATCTTGTCGGAGGAACCCGGAACTTCTCTGGTACGAAGCTTTCCGTTAAAGGACGGAGAAGCGATGTTTATCGGATGGATCCAGAAAAAGGACGTCATCCTCTCTCCTCTTGCCGGGCGCTTTCTGGAACTCATCCACATATAGCTCCATGCACGGCGGAAATGCGCGCGCAAACGCTTGCCGTTTCTCCGGGAAATGGTTATAATGATAAGAAAATACGGATTTCGGGCGGTCCATGAACTGCCCGCATCAACCGATGAAAAAGGAGACGTACCATGACAACATTATTCAAAAACGCAAATATCATCGACGTGATCGGTGAGACTGTGATTGAAAACGGCTGTGTACTTGTAGAAGACGGGATCATTAAAGAAGTGGGAACCGGCTTCGCTTCCCCGGCGGACGCAAAGGTTGTGGATCTTGGCGGAAAGACCATGCTCCCGGGCCTTTTTAACTGCCATGTACATATGTGTTCCGACGCAGGCAACGGCAACCGTGAAAAGATCTCCGACGCCGCAACGACCGTCCGCGCGCTGAAAAATCTGAGAACGCTTTTGAACTCCGGCGTTACCTATATCCGTGACGCGGGCGCTCCCAACTACATTGACGTGGACCTCCATGAGGCACAGTTAAAGGGCGATATCGTGGCTCCGGAAATGCAGACCGCCTGCAAATGCATCTGTATGACCGGAGGACACGGCCATGCGACCGGCCGTGAGGCCGACGGTCCCGATGACTGCAGAAAGGCTGCCAGAGAGCAGTTGAAGGCAGGCGCCAACTGGATCAAGGTTATGGCCACCGGCGGCGTTATGACGAAAGGTGTGGAGCCGGGTTCCCCGCAGTTAACAGAGGATGAACTCCGCGCAGCCATCGAGGAAGCCCACAAGGCAGGCGCAAAGACCTTCACCCACGCACAGGGCATGGAAGGCATCAAGAACGCGCTCCGCGCAGGCGTTGACTCCATCGAGCACGGCTTCTACATGGATGACTGGTGCTTTGATTTCATGAAAGAGCACAATGTATTCTTCGTTCCGACTCTGGCCGCTCCGTACTGGATCAAGCACTACGGCACCGCTGCGGGGATTCCGGATTTCATGGTAAGAAAAGTGGAGAACACCATCGAGGCCCACAAGGATACCTTCCGCCGCGCCCACAAGGCAGGCGTCAAGATCGCCCTGGGCACCGACGCGGGCACCCCGTTCAACAAGTATGACAAGACCTGCTTCGAGGCGGTTCTCATGGTAGAAAACGGCATGACGCCGATGGAAGCCATCAAATGCGGCACCGTGAACGCGGCCGAACTGTTATCCGTATCCGATACTCACGGCTCCATCACAGTCGGCAAAAAGGCCAACTTTGCTGTATTCGAAAAGAATCCGTTAGACGACATCCACGCTCTTCTTGACTGCTCCATGACTGTACTCGGCGGAACGATCGTTTTCGAGAAATAATGTTCTTTTACAAAAAATCCCGGGAGGCGTTTTTCTGACGCCGGCCCGGGACTTTTTTATCGCTTTTCTTAAATCTCTTTTCCCTTTGTCCTGACTGCATGGATCACAAACGGAACAAACAGAGTGATGAATGCCGCGTATCCGAGGTATGCATAGCCTTTCTTTACCACTGCCATCAAACCGAACTGGGCAATGCCGAACGCGATCAGCGTGAAGATCAGTGTGAAAATGGCGTTGCGGCGGAGGTGTCCTTCTGCCCGCTTCTCCTCGCTGTCCATTCTGCGCTCAAGAGCATTGACGCAGCGGGTCACGATACCGGAGATCATATTGACGGCTGTGGAGATCGCACCCATGATGATTAACAGGGAGATGATCGGGGTCAGGATTCCGGCGCCGACGCCGTTCTGTACCAGGACAAGCATCGGAACGGACGCTTTGGCGAGGTCGGCCACGAAGCTGACTGCCAGAAGACCGATGATCGCAAGCTCCATGGCGAAGAAGTTGCAGATAAAGATCCAGATGGCCGCCTTATTGATCTGCTTCTCACTGGTGATGGCTTCCATGTGCTGGTACATAACGGAAACCGACGCCAGCTGGAACAGGAAGTACAGGAATGCGGAGTAGAGCGCCGGGCCGAACGCGCCGGTCTCTTTGGACAGGACGCACATTTCTCCTGCGCTCATGCGGCTGATCGTCTCCGCGATCGCACCGGACTGCGCCGCGATATTCGGCACAAGAACCAGCACAAGGCCGACGATGATCAGAACGCTCAGCGTGGAGGCGCATTTGCGGACCATGGCGGTTCCGTACAGCGCAATGAAGAAAATAAATACGCCGACGATGATCGTACATACCAGATACGGAAGGCCTGTCAGTGTGGCGATCGTAGAACCGCCGGTGGCGAAAGCCGCCGCGGAGGCTGTTCCGATCATGATCAGGTAACAGATCTCATAGAGGTTTGACATGACCGGGCGGGTGCTGCCGTAGATGCTGTCGGAAAAGCTTCTGTAATCGTACTTTTTATGCTTATAGGCATAACGCATGCCGTACCAGAAAAAGATCGCGTACAGGCCCTGGGCAAATGCCGGAAGGATCAGGCACCAGATGCCGTAGTTGATGAAATACTGGTAGATCTGCGCGCCGGACGCGAATCCGCCGCCGAACTGGGTCGTAAACGCCAC
>JALEWG010000041.1 GCA_022788065.1 Lachnospiraceae bacterium
TCGATGCTCAGAAGATCGACGTTTTCCAATGCGTGTACATACGGTCTTCTTCTGTTCGTAACGGCGGGAACCTATATGCTCAATGCTTTCCTGCTCAGCATGTCGCAGATGCAGATCAACAACATGCATCTGCAGCCGGGAGAGGTGAGACCTGTGGCAGACACAGGCGCGGCCGTTTATCTTCTGCTTTTGAACCCGGTGATCACGTTTGCGGAGATCCTCGGCAACCAGGTGACAGGGGGAGCAGGGAATTTTTCCGTACGCCAGTTTTTTGGAGGCAATTCCGGGTGCCTTCTGGCGTCATACTGGATCCCGGTCAGCCTTGCGGTCCAGTTTGCGGTTTCCGCAGGTATGATCCGCGGGGCTGTGTATTTTTTAAACCCGGTGAAGAATGAGAAAAGATAGCAGGTGATCGTCATGTTTTATATCGGATGTCATTTGTCCTGTGCGAAAGGGTATGTCCCGATGGCAAAGGACGCGGAAACGATCGGAGCGACGACGTTTCAGTTTTTTACGAGAAACCCGCGAGGCGGCAGTGCAAGAGCATTGGATGAAGCGGATATCGCGGCCTTTTTAAAACGGCGGGAGGAGCTGGGACTCGGCACGCTGATTGCCCATGCGCCCTATACGTTAAACGGCTGCTCAGCAGATAAAAAAGTGAGAGACTTCGCGTGGAGGACCATGGCGGAGGATCTGGAACGTCTGGAATATATTCCGGGCGTCGTCTACAACTTCCATCCCGGAAGCCATGTGAAGCAGGGAACGGAAACGGGAATCCGTCTGATTGCGGAAATGTTAAACGGAATCCTGAAGCCGGAGCAGTCCACGACCGTCCTTCTGGAAACGATGGCGGGCAAGGGAAGTGAGGTCGGAGGACGGTTTGAGGAACTGAAGGAGATTCTGGACCGGGTGGAGCTTTCGGATCACATGGGCGTCTGTCTTGACACCTGCCATGTCTGGGATGGCGGTTATGATATCGTCGGGGACCTGGACGGAGTGCTGACAGAGTTCGACCGGATCATCGGACTGGACCGGCTGAAGGCGGTTCATCTGAATGACAGCATGAATCCGCTGGGAGCTCATAAAGACCGGCATGCGAGGATCGGTGAGGGCCATATCGGTCTGGCTGCCATGGAGCGTGTGATCAATCACCCGGCATTACGGAACCTCCCGTTCTGTCTGGAAACTCCAAATGAACTGGACGGTTACGCGTGGGAGATCGAACTGCTGAAATCAAAGCGGTTATAGAATGAAACGTTAATACATCGAGCAATTTCAGATTTTGGAGGGAGTATCAGGCATGGGTGTACTTTCTTATAAATGTCCAAACTGCGGAGGAGGTCTCATCTTTGACCCGAAGAAGCAGAAGCTGGTATGTGAATACTGTCTTTCGGAGTTTTCAGAAAAAGAACTGAAGGTTCCGGAGACAAAGCAGGAAGCTGTGAAAGAGGCGGAGGAGACAGCAGAGGAACAGAAATCCGCCGGCACGGTGAGTTACATATGTCCGAGCTGCGGAGCGGAAATCGTGACGGAGGAGACGACAGCGGCTTCGTTCTGCTATTACTGCCATAACCCGATCGTCCTTTCGGGACGTGTATCCGGGGAGTTTCTTCCGGATCGGATCCTGCCTTTCTCCATAGAACGGAAACAGGCGGAGGAAATGTTTTTGTCATGGATCCGGAAAAAGAAATTCGTACCCACTTCCTTCTACACAGAAAAGCAGATAGAAAAACTGTCGGGCGTTTATTTCCCTTATCTGATGTACAGCTGTAAGGTGGACGGTCAGATAAGGGCTGAAGCGGAGAAGGACAGAACCTGGGTCACAGGAAATACCCGCTATACGGAGCATAACCGGTATCAGGTAGAACGGTCCGGATGTCTGGATGTAAAAAATCTGACGAGAAATGCGCTTTCAGGGAGCAACCGGGAACTGGTAGAGGGCGTGCTTCCCTTCGATTCCGATAAAATGGTGCCGTTTCAGACCGGGTATCTCTCAGGTTTTCTGGCAGAAAAGCGGAATATGGAAAGCTCGGAATTTACACCGGAGGCAGAGAAGGAGGTAAAGGATTATGCGGTCCAGAACCTTACCTCCACGGTGAGCGGTTACAATTCGGTCCGTGTCCAGAACAGCGAGGCCAGCATTCGCGATGCAAAATGGCAGTATGCGCTGCTTCCCGTCTGGGTCATGACCTACCGTCATAAAGAAAACGGGAAAGTATACTATTTTGCCATGAACGGCCAGACAGGTAAGATCTGCGGAAAGCTTCCCGTGGACAAGGGAAAACTGGCAGGACTTTTTGCGGGGATCTTTTTCCCGCTGTTTGCATTTCTCATGATTGGAGGCTGGTTTCTGTGATGAAAAAATGTAAAAAATATGCTCTCGGGGCGGCCGTTTTTCTCATGATGTCCGTACTGTTCGCGGGATCTGCATTCGGTGCTGACAGTGCCGCGAGGGTCTTCGACATGGCGGATCTGTTCGACGACAGTGAGGAAAAGGAACTCTCTGAAAAAATAGACGCGCTGCGAAAGAAGATGAATATGGATGCGGCAGTTGTGACAGTGGAAGAAAACAGCCGGTCCGCAGAGAAATTTGCCGATGAATTTTATGAAAAGCAGGGACTTGGAGTCGGAGATGACCATGACGGCGCCCTGTTTCTCATCGATATTGAAAACGGGGAACTTTATATATCGACCGAAGGTAAGATGCTGCGTTATCTGACGGACGGCCGGATCGAAGCCATTCTGGATGATGCGATCGAGTATGCCTATGACGGACGATTCGCTGAGGCGGCGGAGGTATTTCTGGACGATCTGGAGATCTGCTATGACAACGGAATCGCTTCGAACCAGTACAATCAGGATATTGAGACCGGAAAGGTGGACCGGTACCACTCCATTCAGTGGTATGAATGCCTGTTTGCCCTTGTCGTCGCAGCGGCAGCGGCAGGCGGTGCAGTTCTGTCCGTAATTAGAGAATACGGAATGAAAAACGATGCGGAACGGCTGGCGGCCAATTTTAAGCTTTCCTACCGGAAGGACAGTTCCTTTATGCCCGGACGTGCTCTGGCGGATATTCTGATCGGGAGCTATGTGACGCATACGGTCATCGCTTCCCAGAACAGGAGCGGAGGCGGGGGAGGAAGCGGACGGAGTCTCTCTTCCGGCGGCCGGACCACCACTCACAGGAGCAGCAGCGGCCGTGTTCACGGCGGAGGCGGTAGAAAATTCCGCTAGATGGATCATACAATAATCAGTGACATACGAGGAGACTGGAAATGAAAATCATGGTAATCGACGGCCAGGGCGGCAGAATGGGAAAGAGCGTCGTGGAGCAGTTAAAGAGCTGCCTCCCGGAAGATGAGATTCTGGCTATTGGAACAAACAGCATCGCCACAGCGGCCATGCTGAAAGCCGGCGCCGACGAGGGAGCGACAGGAGAGAATCCCGCCATCGTCGGCAGCCGGACTGCGGATGTGATTATCGGGCCGATCGGCATCGTCATTGCCGATTCTCTGCTCGGAGAGATCACTCCGAATATGGCTGTGGCCATCGGTCAGAGCCGTGCAAAAAAGCTTCTGATTCCTGTCAACCGCTGCCAGAATTTCGTGGTTGGCTGTGAAGAGCTTTCCCTTGGGGAATATGTGAAACTTGTTGTGGAAGAAGTGAAGAGAATGAAACGGGGAGCCGGCTGCTGATTCAGTTTCCGGCTCCTTCTGATCGTAGACCCGTGTCCATTCCTTTGTGCCCTCTACTTTCACGGTCTGACTCTGGTTTTTGCGGAGAAACTGAGTCAGTTCGTAGCAGTCGATCCAGATTTCATTGTTTCCCTCCTTCTGAGATTCGTCGAAGATCAGCTGAAGCCCGAAATGCAGATGAGGCGTGTCAATATTGTTGGTATTTTCTGTCGTGCTGTATCCGGTGCGGCCGAGATATCCGATCACATCGCCGGCCGTGACGATGCTTCCCTCTTTCAGGCTGCTCTGATAGGGATAGTTTTTCCTGAGATGGGCGTAATAGTAGTACCGTTTTTTATCGAAGCTCCGGATACCGATCCGCCACCCGCCGTACTGGTTCCAGCCAAGCGCCTCCACATAGCCGCTTTCCACAGCAATGACCGGTGTTCCCACCTGCCCCATCATGTCATGTCCCAGATGCCGCCTCCGGTAACCATAGGAGCGGGACACCCCGAAATCGTCATAGTCGCTGTACGGAAAGCCTTTTGCAATGGGAGAATACGCTTTTAATCCGTATTTTGTGACCCATATTTTTTCACCTGGGACCTCCTCAGAATCCGTCTCCTGCTCAAAATACCCCACCATGCCGCCAAGGACGGCAGAATAGGCTTCGTGATAGTAGGAATAGTATTTCATGTCATCGGTGATGCTTTCCATGGTCTCTCCGTTCAGAAGCTTTGTGGTCAGGCTGTCCAGATCAGCCTGACGGAATCCGGAGAAATCTCCTCCGTATCGGGCGCCCAGCCATGCAAGAAGTTCGATCCAGTCCATGTGGACCTCATTCCGGCACGAGTCGACGTCGAGCTTCAATGCCTTTTCCATAACGAAGGCGGGGACTGTGAAATCAACCCAGTGTATGTAATCTTTTTTCCCGCCGCGATCCGCCTCAGTCGTTTCCGTCTGATCGGAGATGAAAGCGCTTTTTGCTGCGGCCTGCCTGCTTTTTATGCAGAGGGAGCATGTGAGAAGAAGCAGTACGGCAAGCTGGATTATGATGAGAAGAGTCTGTTTGGATAATTGAAAGTGCGGCATAAGATCCACTCCTGTATGCTTAAAAAATTTCCTGCCGGCGCCGCGGGATTCCGCGCACCTTCCAAAATATATGCGGACAGGCGAAGATTTATGTCCGGGTCTTTTGTGGACATCAGACACATTTTGTGCTATGATTAGGATATCTATTGGAAAGGACGGATTTGATCTATGAAAAAACTGGAAGAGTATGTTGTAAGTATCCCGGATTTTCCGGAACCGGGCATTATTTTCCGTGATGTAACTTCCATTTTACAGGACCCGGACGGTCTGCATATGGCGGTTGAAGGCCTGATCAATATGGTGAAGGATATTGATTTTGACGTTGTGGTGGGAGCGGAATCCCGCGGTTTCATTTTCGGCACACCGGTTGCCTACGAGCTTCACAAGGCTTTTGTCCTTGCGAGAAAGCCGGGCAAGCTTCCGAGAGAGACCGTATCGAGAGAATATGCTCTGGAGTACGGAACCGGAACGATCGAGATGCATAAGGACGCCATCAAGCCGGGGCAGAAGGTTGTGATTATCGATGACCTGATCGCTACGGGCGGTACCGTTGAAGCCATCGCGAAGCTTGTGGAGGAGTTAGGCGGGCAGGTTGTGAAGATCTGCTTTGTCATGGAGCTTGCAGGACTTGAGGGCAGGAAAAAGCTTGCCGGATATGATGTGGAAGCTGAAATTGTCTACGAGGGAAAGTAAATCCTCAATACCGGCCCGGATAAGAAGCTTGGGCCGGTATTATTTTCTGCTTTACAAAGAACATATGTTCGTATATAATAGAGGCACGGTTAAGGAGGAGACAGAAATATGAGAGAAATTGTTTTTAAAATGGAACGTCCCGGTCTTGTGGAGGAAGGACAGACTGTGGAAGTGAGCGAATCCGTGACGCCTGTGAACGTGAACTATATGATCGAACCGGCAGTTGCGATGTCGGGGCTGTTTAAATTCAATGAACGCCTGAAAAGCCGCCAGGGGGTTGTGAAATCGATTATACAGAATGAACGCGGATATTATGTGACGGTTGAATTTGATGAGTAAGGAGGATTCGAATGAAGTTTTTCCATCTTTCTGATCTGCACATAGGAAAACAGCTCCACGGCTTTTCTCTGATCGGGGACCAGATCTACATTCTGGACCGGATCCTGGAACTGATCCGTGAGAGAAAGCCGGATGCGGTTCTGATTGCGGGAGATATTTATGATAAATCCGCCCCCGCAGGCGATGCGGTGGCTGTGTTTGACCGTTTCCTGACGGGGCTTTCCGGGATCCCGGACAGACCGGTCGTCTGCATTGTAAGCGGGAATCATGATTCCCAGGAAAGGATCTCTTTCGGGAGCCGCCTGTTTTCCCGACACGGGATCCACATTGTCGGAAGAGCGCCGGATCGTGAGAATCCGAAAATCGCAAAACTGGTATTGAAAGACGGGGAGGGAGATGTAAACCTGTATCTTCTTCCCTTTTTCCGACCGTCGTACGTGAGGGAGATTCCGGGACTTGAGAACGTGAAGACGTATGAGGAAGCGATGGAGGCGCTGATAAACATTACGGCTCCCGATTTCTCCGGAAGGAATGTGCTGCTTTGCCACCAGTTTTTTACGGCCGGAGGAAAGGCGCCGGAGCGGTCTGATTCGGAGACGGTAAACGTCGGAGGACAGGATAATATCGATGTTTCTGTGGTTTCCGGCTTTGATTATGTGGCGGCGGGACATATCCACCGGCCGCAGAACGTGGGATGCGGGCATGTACGCTACTGTGGTTCGCCGCTTAAATATTCGGTATCGGAGGCCGGCCACGTAAAGACGCTGACTGAGGTGACGCTCGGGAAAAAGGGAGAGATTCAGACAGAGAATATTCCGCTCGTTCCGCTCCATGACGTGAGAAGGATTCAGGGAAAGCTTGGTGTTTTGACGGATCCGGAAACGCTGGCTCAGGCGGACCCGGAGGATTACGTGAGTGCCGTTCTGACGGACGAGGAGGAATTATATGAACCGGGACAGGCTCTCTCCAGAGTTTATCCGAGACTTTTGGAATGGCGCGTGGAAAATTCCAGGACAAGATATGAAATGCAGGAGTCGGGAAATGCGGATGTAAAAAAAGGCGCATTGGAATTGTTTGGCGATTTCTATGAACTGATGCGGGGAGTCCCCATGACAGAGGAGCAGAGGGCTGTGATGGAGGAAATTGTAAGAGAAGCGGGAGGTGACCGGGAATGAAGCCTTTAAAACTGACCATGTGCGCGTTTGGCTCCTATGGAAAGACAACGGTTATCGATTTTACGAGGGCGGATCACGGACTGTTTCTGATTACGGGAGACACGGGATCCGGTAAGACAACGATTTTTGACGGGATCACATTCGCGATCTACGGTGAGACAAGCGGCGGAAAGCGGGATGGAAAAATGATGCGAAGCCAGTACGCAAAGCCATCGGATGAGACGTATGTGGAGCTCACATTTGCCTACCGGGGAGAGGTCTACACGGTTCGCCGCAGTCCGGAATATATGAGAGAGAAGAAGAGGGGAAGCGGTATCGTCAGGGCGGCAGCCTCGGTGGACCTGACGATGCCGGACGGGACGGCTTTCCGGGGGAAAGCGAAGGAGACAGACCGGAAGCTCTGTGAGATCATGGGAATCGACAGGGAGCAGTTTACACAGATCGCGATGATTGCCCAGGGCGACTTCCTGCGCCTTCTCCATGCAAAATCGGAGGACAGAAAACGTATCTTTTCCACGATCTTTCACACAGATCTTTACAGAAGAATCGAGGAGAGGCTTGGAGAAAAACAGAAACAGATCAAAAGCGAGATTTCCGGTGTTTCGGAGCGGATCCGGGTTTATGTGGACGGGATTCAGAGTCCGGAAGCTTTACCGGAACCCGAAGCGGAACGGCTTCGGGCACTGCGGGACGGGGAAGCTCCGGATATTGACGGTGCCGGTATTGTCGTCGGCCGGCTTCTGGAGTCAGACAGAACGATATTAAAAGAGCTGGAAGCTCCGATGGAAGCGGCAGAGGCGGAATACGGGGACCTGCTCCGAAAAAAAGGGCAGGCGGAAAGTGTGAACGCAATGTTTGACTCCCTGAAACAGAGAGAAGGAGAGTTGGAGGAGAGAAAACTTCTGGAACCGGAATATGAGAAACAGAAGGAAGAAATTCTGGAAACGGAGCGTGCCTGTGGGATCCGGTTGTCTGCGGATCGGGCGGATCGTGCCCGGGAAAGGGTCCGGAAAGCTGAGGAGAGCAGAAAACTGTCTGCGGATCGTGTGCTTACGGAGGAAGACAGACTGGAGCATGCCGCCGCATGTCTGGGGATCATGCATCTGACAGAAGAAATATCCGGAAGTGACCGGGAGCTTTCTGCTGTGATCACCGACTGGAAGGCAGAAATGAGCATGCTGGAGGCCGCCGGAGAAAAATTGGCGGAGATTGGGAAAAAACGGAATATGCTGGAACGGGAAAAACAGGCGTGTGAGAAGGAAAAGAAAGCGCTGGAAAAGAAAACGGCGGAGCTTTCTGACGCCCGGGAGCGTTATGGAATCCTTCAGGAGCGGTTTTTCCTGGAACAGGCAGGAATCCTCGCAAAAGAACGGCTCAGGCCCGGAGAGCCGTGCCCGGTCTGCGGATCGACGGTTCACCCGGCTCCGGCAGTCCTCGCTCCGGATGCGGTGACGGAAGCGCAGGTTTCGGAAGCCAGAGACCGATGGGAGAGTATGAGAGAGGAATGCGGACAACTGGCGGTAAAAATTCAGGGAGAGAGGTCTCGGATCGAAGAAGCGGAGAGACAGCTTGCTGAGGCAAAGAAAGAGCTTCCCGAAAATCCGGGGGCACGGTTGAGGGACCTGAAGGCGGCGATCGCATCGGCGGAGGAACTGGAAAGAGCGCGCCTGTATTATGAAAAAGCAGCGGAAGAGAAGAGACGGTCGCAGGCTGCATATCTGGAGGCGGCGGAAGAATTTGCGGCGGAACGATCCCGCGCCGGTTTCACGTCGGAGGACTCCTTCCGAAATGCGGTGACCCGGTGGAGGTCGGAAAAGGAGCTGGAGATCTGTAAAAAGAAAAACGAGCAGTTTTTCACGGAGCTTTCCGGGATCCGGACCGCAGTACTTACACTCAGGCGCCAGACGGAAGGCAAACAGTATGAGGATCTTACGGAAATGGAGGAATGCCTGGGAGAGAAAAAAGAGCGCCTGGATCGGATGAGACGAGAGAGAGAGGCTGTCTTTTCGAGACTGAGAAAGAATGAGGAGATCCTTGGAAAATTGCGAGATGAAGGTAGGAGATACCGGTCGCTCAGGGAACAGTTTCTTTTGTACGACAGCCTCTGGCAGGCCGCGGGCGGAAAAATGAAGGGCCGGATCCGAATGGACTTCGAGACGTATGTACAGAGGATATATTTTGAAAAGATCCTTGCTGCTGCCAACCGGAGATTTCTTACTTTTACTGACGGTAAGATGAAATTAAAGAGCCGTCCGCTGGAGGAAACAGGCCTTGTGGGCGCCGCCGGTCTGGAACTGAACGTATATGTAATGGCAACCGGAAAAGAACGGGACGTGAAGACACTTTCCGGCGGAGAATCATTTCTGGCGTCTTTAGCACTGGCGCTGGGGCTGTCCGACGTGGTACAGAGTCAGGCCGGGGCAGTGTGCCTGGAATCTATGTTTGTGGATGAGGGCTTCGGGGCACTCGATGATGCGGCGAGGGATCAGGCGATCCGGGTGCTGAATGATCTGGCGGGCGACAGCAGACTTGTGGGAATCATTTCCCATGTCAGTACGCTGAAGGAGAATATCGAAAAGAAGCTGGTTGTGACGAGGACACTCGCGGGGAGCCGGGCAGAGTGGAAGGAATGACAGATTTCTGACGAGGCAGAATCTGCCGTTCCCTCCCGACTAATGCTGCTTTGGGCGATGGAACAGAAGGAGTATCAGTCCGTATCCGGCGCAGACCAGAAAAATCTGGAGTGAGGTGGAGAAGAAGGACGGAACTGATTCCGAAACCGGGAGCGGCGACGGAAACAGACGGAAAATACCCAGAGCAACGAACAGGCAGAAAGCCGGTTTCACAAGAACCTCCCAGGCATTCGGCGTGAATGGCACAAGGCGCCGCAGTGTGCCCAGGTGCAGCAGTGCCAGAAGGATTTCTCCTGCAAGCATTCCCCAGAGACACGCCAGAATGCCCATGCGCGGGATCCCGAAGAAGACGAAAAGAAGGCGGACGGAGAGGGAGACGATATTGTGTGCAAAAGTGACAGCCGTTTTTCCGAGTCCGTTCAGGATGCTGCCCATGGTTGTCGCAAGGTAAAGAAACGGACAGAGCCATGCCAGGATGGACATGAAGGTTCCCGCATCACGATTTTCAAAGACGGCTAACCCTAACGCCTCTCCGAACAGCGTAAAGATTCCGATACACAGAATTCCCATGTAGAGACTGTATCGGAATGACATATAGATGCTTTTTTCGATTCCCTGACTGTTTCCGGAGGACTGGTGTCTCGCAACGGAGGGAAGGAGAACCACGGCCAGAGAGTTGACAATGGCTGACGGAAACATAATAAAGGGCATGGCCATTCCGGTGAGAACGCCGTATATGCTGAGAGCCTGGGACTGGGTGAGTCCGTATGCGGATAAACGGTTGGGAATCATGATCGCCTCAGCACTTTGAAGAAGGTTCATGATAAGCCGGTTTGCCATGAGAGGCGCGGCGAGAGTCATGAGCGGAATCGCAGCGGAAGAAAAGGAACGGTCGGTTTTCCTGCGTATGCTCAATGTGTCCGTGGCAGGAGCGGACAGAATAAAGAAGGCAGCAGCAGAAAACAGAGCAGATCCGGCTTCTCCGGCAGCCAGTCCCAGCACGGCGATCCGGACGGTAACCGGAATCCCCTGTTCTCCGCAGATATCCGCGGCAAGGAATACAGAGAAGATCCGGACGCACTGCTCCACCAGCTGGGCGAGGGCGGGGATCTGAACTTTTTCTTTTCCGTAGTAATATCCGCTGATGCAGGCGTGTACAGAGGTACATGGAATCGCCAGAGCCAGGGAAGGAAGAAGAGGCGCGCAGCGCGGTTCCATTAAAATATGTACAGCGATAAATTCTGACCGGTTCCAGATCAGTGCAGCCAGGAATACGGAGAGAGAAAACGAAATAACAAAGCCGGTCAGCAGCGTCTGTTTCGCATGTTCCCGGTCAGCGGCCGTAAACCTGGAGATCGCCGTCTGTATGGAACCGGCGCAAATGGAAAAGCAGATCCCGTAAATCGGAAAGATCATCTGATAGATGCCGAGGCCTTCGGCTCCGATGGTCCGGGACAGAAAGATCCTGTAAAAAAATCCGAGAATTCTTGAAAGAAAACCGGTGGCAGTGAGAAATAAGGTGCCAAAAAGCAGAGAGTGTTTTCGGATCTGTTCAGTCATGGAAGCTCCGGGAGAGGTAAAATTACCATACTATATGCCATACGACAGTCCGGTATCCTTATATTTTTCTAAAATTTCGATTTGTGGTTGAAATCTGAGTGGGATATCATATATAATGTAGGATAGTCTTCGAAAAAGAGGACATAAATTATATAGTAGATGAGGCTTTTAACCTGTATTTACAGAAAGGCGGATTTATGAAAAAGGTAATTTATCTTGACAATGCAGCCACGACAAAGGTGCGTCCGGAGGTTGTGGAAGCGATGCTCCCCTATTATACGGAGTATTACGGAAATCCCTCTTCGGTGTATGAGTTCTCAGCACCGTGCAAAAAGGCAATGGCCCATACCAGAGAAGTGATTGCAAATGCTCTGGGAGCAAAACCTGAGGAAATCTATTTTACGAATGGCGGAAGTGAGTCGGACAACTGGGCGTTAAAAGCGACAGCCGAGGCGTATGCTTCCAAAGGTAAACATATTATTACGACAAAGATCGAACATCATGCGATTCTTCATACCTGTGAGTATCTGGAGAAACACGGATTTGAAGTAACTTACCTTCCGGTGGATGAGACCGGACTGGTAAAAACGGAGGATTTAAAGAAAGCGATCCGACCGGATACGATCCTGATTTCCGTGATGTTTGCCAATAATGAGATCGGAACCATTGAACCGATCAGGGAGATCGGCGAAATCGCGAAGGAGCATGGAATTCTGTTCCACACTGACGCGGTTCAGGCATTCGGACATGAACCGATCAATGTGGATGAGTGCCATATCGATATGCTCAGTGCCAGCGGCCATAAGCTCCACGCGCCAAAGGGAATCGGCTTTCTTTATATCAGAAAAGGGCTGAAGCTCCGCTCTTTTATCCACGGAGGCGCCCAGGAGAGAAAACGCCGTGCCGGTACAGAGAACGTTCCGGGTATTGTTGGGCTTGGCAAAGCTGTTGAGATCGCGGTTGCCAATATGGAAGAAACGCGGAAGAAAGAGACAGAACTGCGCGACTACCTTATCGAGCGTGTTATGAGCGAGATCCCGTATACAAGAGTAAACGGGCATCGTACCAGACGGCTTTCTAATAACGCGAACTTTGCGTTCCAGTTTGTGGAGGGGGAATCCCTGCTGATCATGCTGGATATGGCAGGTATCTGCGGTTCCTCCGGATC
This sequence comes from Lachnospiraceae bacterium, assembly GCA_022788065.1. Taxonomy (GTDB): domain Bacteria; phylum Bacillota; class Clostridia; order Lachnospirales; family Lachnospiraceae; genus SUG393. Next base: position 12,335 of record JALEWG010000041.1, read on the forward strand.
CGCGTGCACATCCGGATCATTGGATCCGTCTCATGTGCTTCTGGCAATCGGACTGCCGCATGAGATCGCGCACGGTTCCCTGCGTCTGACGCTCAGCGATGAGACGACAAAGGAGGAAATTGACTATACCGTGGATAATCTTAAGAAAATTGTGGAACGGCTGCGTTCCATGTCCCCGCTTTACGAGGATTTCGTAAAGAGCAGAGAGAAAAAGGACAGCCGGGCTTAAAAAGATCAGTACAGATAAAAGGAGAATCAAGTATCATGTATTCAGATAAAGTTATGGATCACTTTCAGCATCCGAGAAATGTGGGTGAGATCGAGGATGCCAGCGGCGTAGGTACTGTGGGAAATGCAAAATGCGGCGATATTATGAGAATTTACCTCGATATCGACGATGATACCCATGTAATCAAAGACTGTAAATTCAAGACCTTCGGCTGCGGAGCGGCCGTCGCTACAAGCAGCATGGCAACCGAGATGGTAAAAGGCAAAACCATTGAAGAGGCAATGCAGGTTACAAATAAGGCGGTAATGGAAGCGCTTGACGGACTTCCGCCGGTTAAGGTACACTGCTCGCTGCTTGCGGAGGAGGCGATTCATGCAGCTCTGTGGGATTACGCAGAAAAGCATGGAATCCAGATCGAAGGTCTGGAAAAACCGAAGTCTGATATCAGCGAGCATGATGAGGACGAGGAATATTAGTTTATGGGAAAAAAGGTTGTAGTAGGTATGTCCGGCGGCGTCGATTCTTCGGTCGCCGCCTGCCTTTTAAAGGAACAGGGATACGATGTCATCGGCGTCACCATGCAGATCTGGCAGGAAGAAGAGCCGGAGAAGGTTGAGGAGAACGGCGGATGCTGCGGCCTCAGCGCTGTGGACGATGCCAGACGGGTGGCATGGTCGCTGGGGATCCCCTATTATGTCATGAACTTCCGGAGGGAGTTCAAACAGGCCGTTATGGACTACTTCATGTCGGAATATCTCCATGGGAGAACGCCAAACCCGTGTATCGCGTGCAACCGTTTTGTTAAATGGGAGGCGCTGCTTTCGCGAAGTCTGGAGATCGGGGCGGATTATATCGCAACCGGCCATTATGCGAGAATTATGAAACTGCCCAACGGAAGATATACGATCCGGAATTCTGTCACGGCGGCAAAAGACCAGACATACGCTCTTTATAATCTGACGCAGGAACAGCTCAGCCGGACGCTGATGCCTGTAGGAGATTATACAAAGGATGAGATCCGTAAGATCGCCGGGGAGCGCGGGCTTGCGGTGGCGAAGAAAAAGGACAGTATGGAGATCTGTTTTATCCCGGATAATGATTATGCCGGATTTATCGAAAAGACGGTGGAGCATGTTCCGGGCCCCGGAAATTTTGTGGATAAGAACGGAACTGTTTTGGGACGTCACAAAGGGATCACTCACTATACGGTGGGGCAGAGAAAGGGACTTAATCTGTCCATGGGCAAGCCGGTCTTCGTGACGGAGATCCGCCCGGAGACAAATGAAGTGGTGATCGGTGACAACGACGACGTGTTTTCTGACCGGCTGATCTGCACCAACTTAAACTGGATGGCGGTGGAGGGGCTTAACGGAAAAGAACATGCCGTGATGGCAAAGATCCGTTACAGCCATAAAGGAGCTCCGTGTGTGATCCGAGAGCGCGGGGACGGTACAGTGGAGTGCCGGTTTGAGACGCCCCAGAGAGCGATCACGCCGGGACAGGCAGTTGTATTTTATGAGGACGACCATGTATTCGGAGGGGGGACTATCCTATGAGAACGCACAGGACAGGACAGAAGCCCCTCCGGCTTCTTATATTACTGACTATTTTTTTTCTGGTCGCACTGGTGACTTCCGGATGTACGGCTCAGAAGTATGAGGCGATCGATCTGGAAACGACTGCGGCGGAGGAAACGACTGCAGCCGAGGTGGTCTCCATTGGGGCGCTTTCCGGTTCTGCGGAAAGCGGAGAACGTGCGGCAGTACCGGAAAATCGCGTAATTCCGGAGAGTGAGCCGGAAACAGAATCAGGAGGGTCCCAGGCGGAAGAAACGGAGACGGATCCTGACACGGCCGACGAGTACCTGGAGACAGAGGATCGAGTTGTCGTCACGGCGGATCTTCTGAATGTGAGGGAAACGGACAGCACGGACGCCAGGATCCTCGTTCAGTTAAAGAACGGGGAGCAGCTTTCGCGAACAGGATATAACAGCAGGTGGAGCCGTGTCCTTTATGAGGGAAAGACCGCCTACGTGATGTCGGATATGATCGCGGTGGCGGAAGATGATCAGCCGGCGGCAGCGGAAACTGCGGCGGTACAGGCTGAGAGCGGGCAGGAAACAGAAAGTCAGATTCCGCTCAACGGACATGTGGTCGCCATTGATGCCGGCCATCAGGCCAAGGCCAACGCAGAAAAGGAGCCCATCGGACCGGGATCGCAGACGATGAAGGCCAAGATGCCGGAGGGCGCAGTGGGAGCAGCCACCGGCGTGAAGGAATATGAACTGACGCTGACCGTGGCAAAGAAGCTGGAGGAGGAGCTTAAGAACCGCGGGTACCGCGTGGTGATGATCCGAACCGGCCATGATGTGAACTTAAGCAACGCGGAGCGTTCGGAGATCGCCAATGAGAGCGGGGCTGATATCTTTATCCGGCTGCATGCGAATTCCATGGAAAACTCCGGCGTCTATGGTGCGCTTGCCATGTGTATGACGGAACAGAATCCCTATAATGCAGAACTCTATTCCCAAAGCTATATACTTTCCAAAAAGATTATTGACAATATCTGCTCCAGGACCGGAACGAAAAACCGGGGCGTCCAGAAAGCGGACAATTCAAGCGCCATTAACTGGTGTAAGATTCCCGTGTCTGTGGTGGAGATGGGGTTTTTAAGCAACCCCGATGAAGATAGATGGCTTCAGAGTGAGGACTATCAGGGGAAAATTACGCTGGGAATTGCAGATGCGGTGGATTCCTATTTTTCTGAGGGAAATTAAAATAAAAAAATTTCATTTTCCTACTACACAAATTGAAAAAATCATGTATAATAGAGGATAGCTGTCCGGGAGAACCGGGCAGCAGGATTCGGAGACGTAGCGAAGCGGTCGTAACGCGGCGCACTCGAAATGCGTTTGTCGGCTAATACCCGGCACATGGGTTCGAATCCCATCGTCTCCGCTTTTTATGAATATGATATCGTATTCGGCAGAAAAGTTCGTAAACGGTTGTTTTACGGGCTTTTTTGTTTTTGAAGAATAGGAGGAGATTCATTGAAGCAATACAGAACGTCAGAAGTTGCAGAGATGATGGGAATACATCCAAATACAGTGCGTTTTTATGAGAAGTGGGGATTGATTACGAAACCAGTTCGGAAAGAAAACGGGTACCGTGTATTTAATGACCTGCACATCTATCAAATACAAGTAGCACGTCTTGGATTTGAAATTGAGATACTGCAAAATGGCTTGAGAAAGAAGATCGTAGATATGATTAAAACATGTGCAAAATGCGATTTTGACGGAGCCATCAGGCAGACAGAAGAGTATCGGATTCAGCTTGAGAAAGAACGAGCGAGTGCGGAAGAAGCGATAAAGATCGTGCAGGAAATGCTGCATGGAGAAATACATGAAAATCAGTTATCCCTGAAGAGAAAAGAAGTATCCAAGTATTTAGATATTCCTGTAGATGCGCTCCGTAATTGGGAAATGAATGGACTTATCACGATTAAAAGAAAGAAAAATGGGTATCGCATTTACACACAGATGCGGATATCAGGCAATTAAAAATTATCCGGGTATTACGGTGTGCAAATTATTCTCTCGAAGCAATCAGACGGATGATGCAGCAGCTCTCAGAGAATCCGGAGGCAGATATTCGGGAAATCCTTGATACGCCTGAACAAAATGATGATATTATTTCAGCCTGTGACAGATTGCTTTTGTCACTATCGAAAGCAGAAACAAATGCAGGAACAATTATGACTATGCTGAAAAAAATGAAAGAATTGTAAAGAGAGCAAAGGTTCTTAGTCCGGAATTAAATTTATAAACCCTCCACTTTACCACCAACCTTTGCATTGGTGGTATTCTTTTTCAGGTAAGAGTGAAAAAGTATGCAGGAAAGATAGAGAAAAAATGAATACAAACAATATTAACATTCGATTAGAGAGAAAAGAAGAATATCGGGAAGTAGAAAATTTGGTAAGAGAAAGCTTTTGGAATGTGTATCGTCCGGGCTGCCTGGAGCATTATGTATTAAATCAGCTTCGAGATGATCCGGCATTTGTGCCGGAACTTGATTTTGTTATAGAACAGGATGGCAGGCTGATCGGTCAGAACATGTTTATGAGAGCAAGTATCAAGGCGGACGATGGCAGAACGATCCCCATCATGGTGATGGGACCGATCTGCATTGCGCCTGAACGAAAGCGAATGGGGTATGGGAAAATGCTATTGGACTACTCCTTAGAAAAAGCAAAGGAACTTGGCTGTGGTGCTGTTTGTTTAGAAGGAAATATTGGCTTTTATGGAAAGAGTGGATTTGTATGCGCAAGTACCTTCGGAATTCGTTATCATGGCTTGCCGGAAGGCGAAGACGCATCATTCTTTTTGTGTAAGGAATTGGTTCCGGGATATTTAGAGGGTATTACAGGTGAGTATGCAACACCACAGGGATATTTTGTGGAAGAAGCAGAGGTGGAAGCATTCGACAAGGAGTTCCCGGTTAAAGATAAATTGAAACTTCCGGGTCAATTATTCTAGGAACTTTCTGGCGGAGGTAGAATTGATGAGGTAAAAACCAGAAAGATCTTATATAGCAGCCACACACCGTAGTGCATGACTGCTATGTAAGATCGTGAAATTCGATTTACTGTGCCAGTCCCTAAAATCCCTTGATTTTACTGGACGTATAGCCGATTCTTGGATCAAAACCTATGTATATGCCCTCGTTTTTGCCCTTATGGGCTGGAACAAGGGCGATTCGTTTACTCGCCGTCGACTACTTTATTCAGCAGTAATGTGGAAGTCCATTTCGGCCATAAACGGC
>JALEWG010000056.1 GCA_022788065.1 Lachnospiraceae bacterium
CTGGCGTATTTCTGTCGTGGACTTCCTTCGCCCAAATTGTCATCCGTAATGCGGAAGTTCTGCGCCGGAATTTCCTGAACTTTCTCCCTGAGAGCAGCTTCGATTTTGTCAAGGGTCTCATGCACCTCGGCATTATCCCAACCGGCTACCTTTGCGTAATCCTCGATAACAGTGTCTTGACCATCAATACACTGAAGGAGATCAAGACTTCCGGGGAGCGGACGCATGGTATTCATAGCGCCCAGTGCCTTTTTTCGTGTGGAGGGAAGTTCCCGGTAGGCACTCATCGCATCTTCAAATGAGCCATATTCCTTAATGTCAAGAGCGCCCTGTTTCTGAAGATCCTCCACTACATAAAAGTGGTCAATGAAGTGATCGGTTGCAACTTCGCCGCTATTTGCGGCGAAGTTAAGTTCTTCCACCTGTGCGTGAGCTTTTTCGTCCGGGTAATCTCCGTAAATACGGACACACTTCTTCTCCAGCTGGTCATAGACAGCGACACCATCGTATTGGAAGCCATCAGGCTCCATAGTGCCATCAACATACCCCTGGGCAGCTCGTTCTGCTTCCTCCAAGGTCTGATAGTCAAGCTTATCATCAAATCCATTTTCAAAATGATGATAGGCCGCAACCAGGTATCGAGGTGCCATACGTTCCGCATAGCTGTCAATTGCATTCTTTGTCAGCCATTCCGGCGGCTCAGGAAGCATATCATACAACTCTCGCATCTTGGCAATTTGTGCATGAACATTACCGGCCCAAAGATTTTTTTCGCTGCGCTGACCTTCTCCTAAGAAGTATTCACAATCGGTACGCAAACGATCTAACAGCTGATACTCAAAACTGTAATCCCGTGCTTCAACATTCTCATTGCTGCGGAGAGCGTGATTTCTCTCGTCTGCACTCAGCATCTGTTCAAAGCGGTCACGATTTTCTGCACGGAAAATAGGGTAAAGGAGGGAGGGGTCTCTCAGCTGTACTTCACGGTCAGTAACCTGCTCCACAAGGAACGCCGTATCATCAAGATACACGGTATCACCGACCTGATAATGCCAGGTTTCACCGCTGACATCAGGCTCCGTTACAGGTTCAGCCGGTTCCAGCGATTCCATAGCAGCAATATCCTGACGAACTTGCTCCAGATAGTCATTTGCAAGCCATTCATCGTCAAAATACTCTGTTACACCTTCCGGATCTACATAGTATGCGCCTGTCTTTTCATCCCAGATGGCATATTCTCCATCTTCTGTATCAATGACAGCAAAACGCTCATCGGTGCCAACCAACTCGCTGATCTGCGCCTGTTCCTGACGGATTGCATCCTGTTCCGCCAGCTCTTTTTCTTCCTGCTGCGCCTGCTTTTGAGCCAGAACTTCCTCTGAGAAGTAGCGCCCATGCTTTACAAGATCGTCCACACGGGCAGCAACCTGCGTCCAGGACAGCTTTACTTCTTCACAGCCGGCCTTTTTATATCGCAGCCCTTTTGCATCGTGATCCTGAGAGCTGCCGGAGGAATCGGACAAGGCATGGGAATGCCCACCGATTCCATATTCCTTTTTCAGGAACTCTGCCTTTTCTTTCTGGGAGTGCGGCTCGACAAAGTAATCATAAATTCGCCCCTTTCCACCGGAAAAATCGCTGCCACCTGCAATATCTGCGTTGATCTCGTCGTCCGTGATAAAGTATCCGACCACAGGCAAATCCATCATATCGGTCTGATATTCCCTGCGGGGTAAATCCAAATCGTTCAGTTTCCGGGAAATCTCATCCGGTTTATAAAATCGGAAACGGAGGAGTGGTTCACCATTATGGTAGGCTTCAAGAAACTCTTTATATTCTGCTTTGAGAATATTTCGGAACCCCTCGTCAGTCAAAAGATTGGTCAGATACGTTGTTTCCTCCGGAAAGCCGCCGTTCACCCCACGCACATCCTGCAAAACAGAGAGGAATCCCCTGTCTTTGGCTTCATCGGTAAAATCTCTATACATATACCAGAGAGAATCTGCAAAGAGTTTTCGTTCATGCCCCTGCGCTTCTGCAAGTTCAACATTCGTTGCAAATTTTCCATCTTCCAGAAGGTGTCCGATACGGTCAGCAGCCTCTGCCCAGGAAATAATCTGAGCTGTCTGCGTATATCGTGCAGAGCGGCCAATCGCCATGTGAATCCCATCTTCGGCATACCAGCAGGAGATACTTTTTCCGTTTTCCTTAAAGCCAAATCCGCCTTTATAAATGCTCTGCAAAGTGTCTGCGATTTCATCAACAGACTTTTGCTTTGCAAATTCATTGACCACCAGCATACGGGCATGATCCGCATTACTTCCCAGAATCAGGGCATGGTCAATTTCTTCCTGAGAAAAAGAAAAAGCAGAGAACTGTTTGCTCTCTGCTTCATCAATGATTCTGATTTGTTCTTCTTCGGGGAGAAAAAGATTAAGGGTCAGCTGTTGATAAGCTCCGTCATCACTACTTCCTCGGCCTGGGCTTTCAATGCGTTCATGTGCTGAACCCAGCTCAACTGATTGGTTTCTTTGTCCGGTGCCGGGTTCTTCTGCAGGTACTGATTCATCAGCTGTTCCACTCTCCGGTGCGCTGTCTCGTCGATCGCCTGCAGGTGCGGGAATAACTGTTCCGTCAGAATCAGATCGTTCAACAGCATCGGATTGTTCTCCTGCAGGAACGCTCTGCGCATCCTGCCGTACTTGCCCAGGGGCTTCGTCTCGGTATGCTCCAGTTTCAGGTCCGGGATAAGGTAATCCCCGTTCTGCGTGTAAGTCAATTCGTTCATCATAGTTCTGGCTCCTTTCTGCCTGTCTGCTTTGTTCAAATGCCGTAATCGTTCTCTCGATCTCCGTGAACATCTGAGATGCAATCGTGCTGACTGCTGTACCAAGGGCATTGACTGTCTGCCTGGTATTGAAATCAAAGACATTCATGAAATCTTCATGCTCGAAATAATCGTCCGGATTCACGTCGCAGCGAGTGTACATTGCGTAGGTAACGCTGGCTGTTACCGCCTTCTTGAAGGACACTTCGATGTTATAATTATCATACTCCTCCAGAAAGCTATTCTCAACGATGTCGAGTATCTGATTTTTATACTGTCCCCAATAATCCCCCGCAAGAGATGCCGCAACCTGTTCCAGCTGATACTCCAAACCGCCGTCTGCTTTTACGCCAAAAGTTTTTTCCAGTGCATCCTGAACAGGCTCACGATATTCATCTTTAACAGACCATGGGGTCAGATCAGGAGCCGTTCTGCGTCTGCCGGTATCCGCTACATCAAAGACATAGCGCAAATACGGCTTATCGCCATTATATGCAAACAGGGCAATACCCTTAGAGCCACGGCGCACATATCTTCTGAACTGATCGGTATTCCAATCTTCATAGGGCTTACAAAAGCTCGCTCCGGGACGCTGCGCAAAGATCATAACCTGTTCGGGATAGGCGAACTCATAATTGCGTCCCACAGTGGACAGAAAGGAAGTCCAGTTATCTTTATTGGCAGTGATACGATGAATCGTTTCTCTTGCCATAGCCGAATAAAATCGCTCTTTAGCGTTCATGTTTAACCTCCGTTTCCTTAAATATCAGGGCAAATGCTCATTCCATTGAATTCTTCATCGGTCATGGCATTCAGTTTGGGAAGAATCGAATCAACCAGAACCGAAAGCTCTGCATCATCGCCGGTGAGCTGTCCTTTCATATCCTCTAATGTCGAAATCAGCCCCGGACGATTGCCGGGGCTGTAAAGCATCATCATAATCATTTCATCTTTTGAAAAATCCATTATTCCATCTCTCTTTCCTGCGGATGACGGGGAGGTTTACGAGTGACATCGGCGCAAGGCTGTTCCTTGAGCTTTTCCAAAACAGACTCTCTGGCTTCCAGCGCCGGAGCTTTGCCATTGTTGATCACACCGTCAATCATGCCATAG
>JALEWG010000102.1 GCA_022788065.1 Lachnospiraceae bacterium
CTGGCGGGACATGCCACCCAGAAGGAAATCGACGATATCTGCGTGGTCCTCGACATGAAAACGGTGGGCGTTTCTATCCCGGAGCAGATCGCCGATATCCGACGGCATATCCTGATGTTAAAAAAATTTGATGGAGACAGATTGCGTTGACAGAGAGAGAAAGTACATTCGGAAGCTTTAATATTGAAGAAGAATTAAAAAAACTCCCGGCCTCTCCGGGAGTTTATATCATGCATGACAAGTACGATGAGATCATATACGTGGGAAAAGCGGTCAGCCTGAAAAACCGCGTGCGGCAGTATTTCCAGAGCAGCCGCAACAAGACCGCGAAGATAGAAAAAATGGTCTCGCGGATCGCCCGGTTTGAGTATATCATTACGGATTCAGAGCTGGAGGCTCTCGTTCTGGAGTGCAACCTGATCAAGGAGCACCGTCCGCGGTATAACACCATGCTGAAGGACGACAAGACCTATCCGTATATCAAGGTGACAATGGACGAAGAATATCCCCGAGTTCTGTTCTCACGGACCATGAAGAAGGACAAATGCCGGTACTTCGGTCCCTACACCAGTGCCGGAGCCGTGAGTGACACCATCGATCTGATTCACAAGCTCTGGAAGATCCGGACGTGCACGAGAAATCTGCCGAAGGATATCGGAAAAGAGCGTCCATGTCTCAACTACCACATCAGGCAGTGCATGGCCCCGTGTCAGGGGTACGTTTCCAAGGAGGAATACCGGGAGTCCGTGGCCCAGGCCGTTGAGTTCTTAAACGGGAACTATGGCCCCGTTCTCTCCATGCTGGAGAAGAAAATGCTTGCGGCGTCGGAGGAAATGGAGTTTGAAAAAGCCATCGAATACCGGGAATTGATTAACAGTGTCAAACAGGTGGCTCAGAAGCAGAAAATCACGAGCCAGAGTATGGAGGACCGGGACATTATCGCCATGGCCAGAGACGACGAGGATGCGGTGGTACAGGTGTTCTTCGTGCGTGACGGAAAGCTGATCGGAAGAGAACATTTCCACGTGTCCGCGAAAACGGCCGGGGACGACAGCCAGATCATCGGAAGCTTTGTGAAACAGTTCTACACAGGAACCCCGTTTATCCCGAGGGAGATTTGGGTGCAGCAGGAATTTGAGGAGATGGCGCTGATGCGTGAGTGGCTCACGAAGCAGCGCGGGCAGAGCGTCAGATTCGTGATCCCCAAAAAAGGACAGAAGGAGCGGCTGGTGGAGCTGGCCGCAAAAAACGCGCTGTTAGTCCTCTCCCAGGACAAAGAAAAGATCAAGCGGGAAGAACTGAGAACCACAGGCGCCATGAACCAGATCGGAGAGTGGCTCGGTATCGGCCGGGTGAAACGGATCGAGGCATTCGATATTTCCAATATCAGCGGGTTTGAGTCCGTCGGTTCCATGGTCGTATACGAGGACGGAAGACCGAAGCGCAACGATTACAGAAAATTCCGGATCCGGACGGTTCAGGGTCCAAATGATTACGCGTCCATGGAAGAGGTTCTCACCAGGCGGTTCACCCACGGCATGGAGGAGTTAGAGCAGGATTCCGACAGGAGTCTTGGGAGCTTTACGAGATTTCCGGACCTGATCATGATGGACGGAGGCCGCGGGCAGGTGAATGTGGCGCTCCGTGTGCTGGAGGGACTGAAGCTTTCGATTCCGGTCTGCGGTATGGTGAAGGATGATAATCACAGAACAAGAGGCCTGTACTATCAGAATGTGGAGATCTCCATCGACCGCTACAGCGAAGGCTTCAAGCTGATCACGAGGATCCAGGATGAGGCTCACCGGTTTGCGATCGAGTACCATCGGAGCCTGCGGAGCAAGGGACAGGTAAAGTCTGTTCTGGACGATATTGAGGGTATCGGTCCGTCACGCAGAAAAGCGTTAATGCGGCGGTTTCAGTCGCTGGAGGCCATCCGCGATGCGTCTGTAGAGGAGCTCCTGACGGCGGACGGGATGAACCGGAAGGCGGCGGAGAGCGTGTACGCCTTTTTTCATTCGGATACGAAGCAGACAGACCGTACAATAGACAGGGAATGACAGCAGACAGATACTACAGAAGGAGTGCGATAGAAATTGGATAATAATCAGAAAATAATTCTGTTTGAACAGACCCCCATCCCGAGAGCCATCGCAAAGCTTGCGATCCCGACGGTTTTAAGCTCTCTGGTCATGGTGTTTTACAATCTGGCGGACACATATTTTGTTGGCATGCTCAATGATCCGGTACAGAATGCGGCGGTGACGCTGTCCTACCCGGTACTCCTGGCGTTTAACGCAGTGAACAATCTGTTCGGCGTGGGCGGCTCCAGTATGATGAGCCGTGCGCTCGGAAGAAAAGATTACGAGACTGTAAAAAAGAGCTCCGCATTCGCGTTTTACTGCGCGCTGTTCTGCGGACTTGTGTTTTCTCTCCTCTGTACCGTGTTCAAAAGCCCGCTGCTTACACTTCTGGGAGCTGACGATGTGACATGGAAAGCGACTGGAAACTACATGTTCTGGACGGTGACCTGCGGCGCGGCGCCGGCTATTGTCAATGTGGTGATGGCTTATCTGGTTCGCTCCGAGGGATCTTCGCTGCACGCCAGCATCGGAACCATGAGCGGCTGCATTCTCAATATGATCCTGGATCCTGTTTTTATCCTGCCGCAGGGCCTGAATATGGGCGCCGCCGGTGCGGGATTCGCCACATTTCTTTCCAACTGCTTTGCATGCGCCTACTTCTTTGCACTGTTATGGTTCCGGAGACGCAACACCTTCGTCAGCGTGAATCCGAAGAAGTTCACATTTGAGAAAGCCATCGTTGCCGGCGTCTGTATGGTCGGTGTTCCGGCGTCCATCCAGAACCTTCTGAACGTGACCGGCTCCACGATCTTAAACAATTTCACCTCGGTCTACGGTGCGGATGCAGTGGCCGCCATGGGGATCTCCTACAAGCTTTACATGATCCCGTTCCAGATCGCACTGGGATTTTCCCAGGGAATCATGCCGCTTGTGAGCTACAACTATGCCAGCCGCAATTTCCGGCGCATGAAGGACACCATTCTCTTCGCCATACGGCTGATGCTCCCCGCCATGCTGGTGGTGATGACGGGGTATTACGCGGGAGCCGGAACTCTGATCCGCCTGTTTATGGAAAACGTGCAGGTGATCGCTTACGGAACCAGATTCCTCAGAGGCTTCTGCCTTGCGATGCCGTTTATTTATCTGGATTTCCTTGCCGTGGGTGTATTCCAGGCGCTGGGCTTTGGAAAGAATGCCCTGATCTTCGCGATCATGAGAAAGATCATTCTGGAAATACCGGCACTTGTCATCTTAAATACGCTGTTCCCGCTGTACGGCCTGCCTTACGCGCAGCCGTGCGCGGAGTTTGTGCTGGCCATTGCCGCTGTGATCATGCTGAGGCGGATCTTCAGACGGTGCAGCGACATGGAGCAGAGTCGGGAAAATGGATGACAACCGGGGAAATATATGATACCATGAAAGGGATTCGGCGGCATGAAATGCCGGAAAGGAGAATAATATGTACGGGATTACGATAACGGAACTGATTTCCAAAATGGATTTAAAAAATCTGACACCGGAGCTGGATACGGAGAAGATCGTTCTTTCCCATCCGGAGGTGAACCGTCCGGCACTGCAGCTTACGGGTTTTTACGACCATTTTGACAATGAGCGCGTTCAGATGATCGGAAATGTGGAGCTGGCATACCTCGCGGGTCTGACAAAAGAACGCAGGCTGGCCATGTATGATAAACTGATCTCCAGCAAGATTCCGTGTATTGTGTTCTGCCGGGATCAACAGCCGGAGCCGGATGTTCTGGCGCTCTGTAATTATTACGGAGTACCGTGCCTGAAGTCCGGAAAGACGACGTCGGACACCATGGCGGAGATCATCCGCTGGTTAAAAGCAAAACTGGCTCCCTGCATCAGCATTCACGGCGTTCTCGTCGATGTGTTCGGCGAAGGCGTGCTGATCACCGGCGAGAGCGGGATCGGTAAGAGTGAGGCGGCCCTGGAGCTGATTAAGCGCGGACACCGTCTTGTCAGCGACGATGTGGTGGAGATCCGAAAGGTCAGTGATGAAACGCTGGTGGGATCTGCACCTGAGATCACGAGATATTTTATTGAGCTTCGCGGCATCGGCATCATTGACGTCAAGACGTTGTTCGGTGTGGAGAGCGTCAAGGATACCCAGTCCATCGATATGGTGATCCAGCTGGAAGAGTGGGACAAGGACAGAGAGTATGACCGCCTCGGGCTGGAGGAACAGTATACGGAATTCCTCGGAAATAAAGTGGTCTGTCACAAGATCCCGGTCCGTCCGGGACGGAACCTGGCCATCATCGTGGAGTCAGCCGCGGTCAATTACCGGCAGAAAAAAATGGGATACAACGCTGCCCGGGAGCTTTACAACCGGGTGCAGGCCAATATCGCCAGAAAGAGCGAATAAACCGGAAACGGAGAGGCGGACAGATACATGGAAGTACGGATCAATGAGCCGATGAGTCGGCACACGTCTTTTAAGGCAGGAGGGACAGCGGCCTGGTTTGCTCAGCCGGAAACGGCCGGCGAACTGAGTGCACTGACTGTTGCCTGTAAAAAGACCGGGGCATCATGGTATGTGGTGGGAAACGGAAGCAACCTTCTTGTAAGCGACAGCGGTTTTGACGGTCTGATCATAAACACCTGCAGACTGAACCGCCTGGAGGTGAGTGAAGATTCGCTGACAGCCGGAGCCGGTGTGCTGCTTTCGAAAGCGGCAGCGGAGGCTCTTAAGGCAGGGCTTACAGGGCTGGAGTTTGCTGCCGGAATTCCGGGAAGTACAGGCGGGGCGGTCGTAATGAACGCCGGAGCCTACGGATCGGAAATAAAGGATGTGTTAAAAAGCGTTACGGTTCTCACAGAGGACCGCAGAGTGGAAAAGATACCGGCAGAAGAGCTTGAACTGGGCTACCGGACCAGCGCCATAGCAAAATGCGGCTGGATCGTTCTGGAAGCGGAGTTTTCTTTAAAAAAGGGAGATCCGTCGGAAATCCGCGCGCGCATGGATGATCTGGCGGCGAGACGCCGGGAAAAGCAGCCGCTTGAATATCCCAGCGCCGGAAGTACGTTCAAGCGTCCGGAGGGATACTTTGCCGGAAAGCTCATCGAGGATGCCGGTTTGAAAGGATTTTCCGTGGGCGGTGCTTCCGTCTCGGAGAAGCATGCCGGCTTTGTTATCAACCGGGGAGACGCCACGGCGTCCGATATTTACAAACTCTGCAAAGAGGTCAGGAGAAAGGTGTTTGAGACCTTCGGGGTGTCCCTGGAGCTGGAAGTAAAGCTCCTGGGAAAATTTGAGGAGGAATAGGACATGAGGCTGGTCATTGTGACGGGAATGTCAGGTGCGGGAAAAACGACGGCTCTGAAAAATCTGGAGGATATGGGATTTTACTGTGTGGACAATCTTCCGATTCCGCTGATCGAAAAATTTGCCGAACTGACCCTGAGAGACCAGAATGAGCACAGGGATATCGCCCTGGGCATTGATATCCGAAGCGGTGAGGAGCTTCCGGAACTGGAGACGATCATAAACAGGTGGAGGGAGAAGGCATACCCGTTCTCCATCCTGTTTCTGGATTCCTCCGATGAAGTTCTGATCAAACGGTATAAGGAAACGAGGAGAAGTCATCCGCTCTCCCGGACCGGGAGGATCGAGAGGGGAATCCATATGGAGCGGGAGCGTCTGGCGTTTCTCAAGGAGAAGGCAGATTACATTCTGGATACCAGCCGTTTTCTGACGAAGGAGCTCAGGAAGGAACTGGAGGATCTGTTCTGCGGGGACAGGCAGACAAGCAGTCTGTTTATCACGGTGTTAAGCTTCGGATTCAAATACGGAATTCCTGCCGATGCGGATCTGGTGTTTGACGTCCGTTTTCTCCCGAATCCATATTATATAGAAGAACTGCGTTCCCATACGGGCGCGGAGCGTGCGGTGCAGGAGTATGTCATGCAGGGGCAGACCGGCCCGGAATTTGTCCGGAAGCTGGAGGACCTTCTGACATTCCTGATTCCGAAATACGAACAGGAAGGAAAAAACCAGCTGGTGATCGCCATCGGCTGTACCGGGGGAAAGCACCGGTCGGTTACGGTCGCAGGCGCGGTCTATGATTGTTTAAAAAAGCTGGAGCGGTACGAAGTGCGTCTGGAGCACAGAGATGCGAAGATGGATGGAAGGAGATAGGTCAGATGTCGTTTTCTTCCCGGATCAAAGAGGAATTATCGAGGCAGGTCAGCCCGGCGAGGCACTGCCAGATCGCGGAAATCGCGGCAATTCTCAGCCTTTGCGGTCGGATCCAGATATCCGGAGACGATCGCTACAGTATTAAATTCCACACAGAAAATGTGACTGTTGCAAGAAAGTGCTTTACATTATTGAAAAAAACATTTAATATAGTTACGGATATATCGATACGCCGGAATGCTCACCTCGGAAAAAACAGGATCTATTCTGTCTGTGTCAAGCAGCATGAGGATGCGCTCCGCGTATTGAAAGCCACAAAACTTCTCACCGAGGACGGAGAGATCGGTGAAAATCTTTCCGTCGTAGGAAACGTGGTGGTGCAGAATCCCTGTTGCCGCCGCGCGTTTTTGCGGGGGGCGTTTCTTGCTTCCGGTTCTGTCAGTGATCCCGAGAAATTCTACCATTTTGAAATCGTGTGTGCGACGGAGCCAAAGGCGAAGCAGATCCAGTCCATTATGGCAACGTTCAATGTTGAGGCAAAAATTGTCATCCGCAAGAAGTATTTTGTGGTATATATTAAAGAAGGAAACCAGATTGTCGATATGCTGAATGTGATGGAGGCGCACCTTTCTTTAATGGAACTGGAGAATATCCGGATCCTGAAAGAAATGCGCGGCAATGTGAACCGTCAGGTGAACTGCGAGACAGCCAACATCAATAAGACGGTATCAGCTGCAGTCAAGCAGATCAATGATATCATCTTCATTCGGGATACCGTCGGGTTCGAGAGCCTTCCCGCCGGTCTTGCCGAGATCGCCAGAGTGCGTCTGGAAAAGCCGGAGGCGACTTTAAAAGAGTTGGGGGAGGAGCTGGAACCGCCCGTCGGAAAGTCGGGTGTCAACCACCGACTGAGAAAACTCTGTGAAATGGCGGAAAGCCTGAGAGAACAGGGGACGGGGGAATGAGCGGCGTTATTTGCGCTCTTGCTATGAGGAGGAATAATATGACGAAAAGGACAGTAACGATCGAGCTGGCCTCCGGTCTGGAAGCCCGGCCGATTGCAATGCTGGTACAGCTTGCGAGCAGCTACGAAAGTAAGATTTATGTTCAGAGCGACAACAAAAAAGTGAATGCAAAGAGCATCATGGGAATGATGACTCTTGATCTTCCGGTCGGCGAGCAGGTAGTCGTGACGGCGGACGGAGTAGATGAAGAAAAAGCGATTAGCGATATTGAAAAATATCTGAGCAATAACTAAGTAGTCCGGGGAGCTGTTTTTGATCGAAACGGCTCCTTTTTCATTCGATAAAGGGGATATCCATGGCATTTACACATCTGCACGTCCATACGGAGTACAGTCTGCTGGACGGTTCCAGTAAAATTAAAGAGCTGGCAGCGCGGGCGAAGGAACTTGGCATGAACAGCATGGCCATTACGGACCACGGAGCCATGTTCGGCGTCATCGAATTCTACCGAGCGGCCAGAGAGAACGGAATCAAGCCCATTCTGGGCTGCGAGGTCTACGTGACGCCCGGCTCGCGGTTTGACAGAGAGACGGTGCATGGCGAAGATCGTTATTACCATCTGGTGCTTCTGGCAGAAAACAATGAGGGATACCAGAACCTGATGAAGATCGTCTCAAAAGGATATGTGGATGGCTTCTATTATAAGCCCAGAGTGGATATGGAAGTTCTGGAGCAATATCATGAGGGAATCATTGCCCTGAGCGCCTGTCTCGCCGGCGAGATTCCAAGATATTTAGAGCGGGGGCTTTACGAGGAAGCGAAGGAGGCCACGAAAAAATACAGGAACCTTTTCGGTGAGGGCAATTTCTTTCTGGAACTGCAGGACCACGGGATTCCCATGCAGCGTCAGGTAAATCAGGGCGTGATCCGGCTTTCGAGAGAACTGGATATCCCGCTGGTGGCGACCAATGACTGCCATTATATCAACGCGGAGGACTGGGAGGCCCATGATATCCTGCTCTGTATCCAGACGGGAAAGAAGGTCTCTGATGAGAACCGCATGCGCTATGAGGGTGGTCAGTATTATGTGAAATCCGAGGAGGAGATGCGCACGCTCTTTTCCTACATTCCCGAAGCCATTGACAACACACAGAAGATCGCGGACCGCTGTAATGTGGAGATCGAATTCGGACACACCAAGCTGCCGCGATATGAAGTTCCTGAGGGGTATGATTCCTGGGGATACTTAAACTATCTCTGTGAGAAAGGTTTTAAGGAGCGTTATCCAGAGGGAGGAAAAGAACTTCGTGACCGCATGGAATATGAGCTCGGTGTTATTAAGAGCATGGGATACGTGGATTATTTCCTGATCGTGTGGGATTTTATCAACTTTGCCAAATCCCACGGGATCGCCGTAGGTCCGGGGCGCGGATCCGCGGTGGGCAGTATTGTCACCTACTGTCTCAGGATCACGGACATCAACCCCATCCAGTACCAGCTGATCTTTGAGCGGTTCCTGAACCCGGAACGTGTTTCCATGCCCGATATCGACGTGGATTTCTGTTATGAGAGACGGCAGGAAGTGATCGACTACGTGGTGGAAAAATACGGAAAGGATCAGGTGGCTCAGATCGTCACCTTCGGTACACTGGCGGCCCGCGGAGTGATCCGTGACGTAGGGCGCGTCATGGATCTGCCATACAGTCTGTGTGATCAGGTATCGAAGATGGTGCCTGCTGAGTTAAATATCACGCTGGAACTGGCGCTTAAGAAAAATCCGGAGTTAAAGACTCTCTATGATACGGATGAGCAGGTGCACAAGCTGATCGACATGTCCATGCGCCTGGAGGGGCTTCCGAGACATACGTCCATGCATGCTGCCGGAGTCGTGATCAGCCGTACGTCCATCGATGAATATGTGCCGCTTTCCAGAGGCGCCGACGGCACCATCACGACCCAGTTTACCATGACGACACTTGAGGAACTGGGACTTTTGAAGATGGATTTCCTCGGACTCAGGACGCTGACCGTGATCCAGGATGCTGTGAACATGATCGAAAAGGACTGCGGTGTGCGTCCGGATCTGGAGCATATTGACTACAATGACAGAAAGGTGCTGGAATCACTGGGAACCGGAAGAAACGAGGGCGTATTCCAGCTGGAGAGCGGCGGCTTCAAGGCCTTCATGAAGGAGTTAAAACCCACCAGTCTGGAGGACATCATCGCCGGCATTTCCCTGTACCGTCCCGGTCCCATGGATTTTATTCCGAAATATCTGAAGGGAAAAAATGACCCCTCGTCCATCACGTACACGTGCCCGCAGCTGGAGCCGATTTTAAGTCCCACCTACGGATGCATCGTCTACCAGGAGCAGGTTATGCAGATCGTCCGCGACCTGGCCGGATATACCTGGGGCCGAAGCGACCTGGTGCGCCGTGCCATGTCCAAGAAGAAGGCGGCCGTCATGGCAAAGGAGCGCCAGAACTTTGTCTACGGCAATGAGGAAGAGGGCGTCAGGGGCTGTATTGCCAACGGGATCGACGAGAAGATCGCGAACCAGATCTTCGATGACATGACAGATTTCGCGAAATACGCGTTCAACAAGTCTCACGCGGCCGCCTATGCCGTGGTGGCTTTTCAGACCGCATTTTTAAAATACTATTATCCGAAAGAGTTTATGGCCGCCCTCATGACCTCGGTGATGGACAATGTTTCAAAGATCTCCGAGTACATCCTGGCCTGCAGGAATATGGGAATCTCCATACTTCCGCCGGATATCAACGAGGGATACGGCGGATTCTCCGTTTCGGGTGACAGCATCCGCTACGGGCTTTCCGCCATTAAGAGCGTGGGCCGCTCCGTGGTGGATATCATCGTAAAAGAGCGTGAGAACAATGGACCGTTCCGGACGCTGGAGGACTTTGTGAGCCGAATGTCCAACCGGGAGGTCAACAAGAGAACACTGGAGAGCTTCATCAAATCCGGAGCGCTGGATTCCCTTCCCGGAACGAGAAAGCAGAAACTTTATGTGTCTGGTGAGCTTCTCGAAAATAAGTCGAAGGAGAAGAAATCCGTCATGGAGGGACAGCTCAGCTTCTTCGATCTGGCTCCTGAGGAGGAAAAGAGCAGTTTCCAGGTGGCATTTCCAGATGTGGGAGAGTTCGGCAAGGAGGATCTTCTGGCATTTGAAAAGGAGACGCTGGGAATTTATGTCAGCGGCCATCCGATGGAGGCATATCAGGAGATATGGCAGAAGAATGTGACGGCAAAAACGTCCGACTTTATTGTGGATGAGGATGGAAAGTCTGTGGCGGAGGATGGTTCCTATGTGGTGATCGGCGGAATGATTACCGCGAAAAAGGTGAAGACTACTAAGACAAACCAGCTGATGGCGTTTGTGTCTCTGGAGGATATGGTCGGGACCGTGGAGGCACTTATTTTCCCAAAGATCTATGAAAAGAACAAGCAGCATCTCACCGAGGAGTCCAAGGTGTTTTTAAGAGGCCGGGTCTCCGTGGGCGATGATCCGGTGGGAAAGCTGGTCTGTGAGGAAGTGATTCCCTTTGATGCGGTTCCGTCGGAGCTGTGGCTTCAGTTCCGGAATCAGAATTATTATGACGGCCAGATCGACGATGTGATGGCAGTGCTTAGAAATTCCGAGGGGAAGGACCGGGTGGTTATGTACCTGAAGGAGGAGAGAAAGCTAAGAAGGCTTTCCGAGAACTGGGCAGTCAATGCGGACGGACAGCTTTTGGAAGCTTTGTATGAAATCCTTGGTGAAAAAAATGTCAAAGTTGTGCAAAAAAGCATTGAAAAGAAAGGCAAAATAAATTAGAATAAAAGGCGTATATGTGTTTAAATCATTTTCCTGTCTGACAGGGGATTTATGGAGGAACGGATATGACAAAAAAAGAGGTTAAGACAATCGGAGTACTCACAAGCGGCGGCGATGCGCCAGGAATGAACGCAGCCATCCGTGCAGTGGTAAGAACAGCAATCAATAAAGGCCTCAAAGTCAAAGGTGTCATGAGAGGATACGCAGGTCTGCTGCAGGAAGAGATCGTGGATATGGACAGTGTCAGCGTTGCCGAGACGATCAACCGCGGCGGTACCATTCTTTATACAGCGCGCTGTGAAGAATTTCGTACAGAGGAAGGACAAAAGAGAGGTGCGGAGATCTGCAAAAAGCACGGAATCGACGGACTGGTCGTGATCGGAGGAGACGGTTCTTTCCGCGGCGCGGGGAAGCTTTCCGCACTCGGTGTGAACACCATCGGTCTGCCGGGAACCATCGACCTGGATATCGCCTGTACCGACTATACGATCGGATTCGATACGGCTGTGAATACGGCTATGGAAGCAATCGATAAGGTGCGTGACACGTCCACCTCCCATGAGCGTTGCAGTATCATCGAGGTAATGGGACGCCGCGCGGGATACATTGCGCTGTGGTGCGGTATCGCCAACGGTGCGGAGGATATTCTCCTTCCGGAGCGCTATGACGGAAACGAGCAGTATCTGATCAACCGCATTATCGAGAACAGAAAACGCGGTAAAAAGCATCATATCATCATCAACGCGGAAGGTATCGGCCATTCCACCTCTATGGCGAGAAGAATCGAGGCTGCCACCGGAATTGAGACGAGAGCGACCATCATCGGTCATATCCAGCGAGGCGGTACTCCGACCTGTAAGGACCGTGTCTATGCATCCATCATGGGCGCGAAGGCGGCGGAGCTTCTCTCTGAGGGAAAGAGCAATCGTATTGTAGCATATAAGAATGGTCAGTTCGTGGACTACGATATTCAGGAAGCACTGAATATGAAGAAGGATATTCCGGAGGAACAGTTTACGATCAGCAAGCTGCTCGTCCGCTAGGAACGCATCGGGAAAGGAGCAGGTAAATGGGAAGAAAAGAAGACGAGAAGATCGCTCCGTGCTGCGAATTTATGTATGTCCATGAACATGTGGTGGAAAAGGTCATGGAAGTCATGCCGGAGGAGGAGGAACTGCAGGATCTGGCAGAATTCTTCCGGGTATTCGCTGATTCCACAAGAATCCGAATTCTCTACGCACTGAGCCAGTCCGAGCTGTGCGTGTGTGACATCGCAAGTCTTCTGGGCATGGGACAGTCGGCGATTTCCCATCAGCTCCGGATCCTGAAACAGATGCGTCTGGTGAAGTTTCGCAGGGACGGCAAAAGCGTGCTGTATTCCCTGGCGGACAGCCATATAGAAACGATCCTCGCTCAGGGGATGGAGCACATCGGAGAATAGAGTTATGAAATTTACAAAGATGCAGGGAATCGGAAACGACTATGTTTATGTGAACTGCTTTGAGGAGACAGTGGAGAATCCGTCGGAGACGGCAGTCCGGGTAAGCAACCGGAATTTCGGGATCGGTTCCGACGGCCTGATTTTAATTGCGCCATCCGATAAGGCGGACTGCCGGATGGACATGTACAATCTGGATGGTTCCAGAGGCGCCATGTGCGGAAACGGGATCCGCTGTGTGGGAAAATACGTGTATGATCACGGAATGGTGAGGAAAGAGGAGATCGATGTGGAGACTCTGGCCGGGATCCGGCATCTGAGTCTGCATACGGAAGGCGGGAAAGTACGGACTGTGACGGTGGATATGGGCTGTCCGGTACAGACTTCCGAAATCGCGGAGTCCATCTGCGTGGCCGGTAAAGAATATCGTTTTACAGGCGTTTCCATGGGCAATCCTCATGCGGTTGTGTTTGTGGACAGTACAGAGGATATTAAAATTGAAGAGACCGGGCCTTGTTTTGAGAATCATGAGCGGTTTCCGGATCGCACCAACACGGAGTTTGTGGAGCTTGTGGACAGAACTCATGTGAAAATGCGCGTCTGGGAGCGGGGATCCGGTGAGACACTGGCCTGCGGGACGGGGGCCTGCGCGGTGGCAGTCGCCTGTGTCCTGAACGGAAAAACAGAGACGGAAGTGGAAGTCGAGCTTTTGGGCGGAACGCTCTTTATCCGGTGGGATCGGGAGAGCGATACGGTTTATATGACCGGACCGGCGGAAGAGGTGTTCCACGGAGAAATATAAGGATCCACGAAGGATAAAAGGAGAAACACTATGGATCATATCGACAGAGAGATACTTAAGATCTTACAGCAGAACGCGAGGACCTCTTTAAAGACCATTGCGGAGAAGACATTTCTTTCCTCCCCGGCCGTTTCTGCCAGAATTGAAAAACTGGAAAAGGATCAGGTAATCACCGGTTATCAGGCTCAGGTTAATCCTATGAAACTGGGATACCATATCATTGCATTTATCAATCTGAATGTCCTTCCCGAGGACAAACAGAAGTTTTACAGCTATGCGGAGCCGATTCCGAACATTCTGGAATGCAGCAGCGTGACCGGCGAGTATTCTGTCATGATGAAAGTTGCCTTTGAGAGCACGATGCAGCTTGATACCTTCCTGGGACAGCTGCAGAAGTTCGGAAAGACAAGCACACAGATCGTATTTGCCACTCATGTGGGCCCGCGGGGCGTGCAGGTGCAGGAGTAAAAAAAACATCGTCCGGATATCTGGATTCAAAAATCCGTATCTGAGACGCAAGTGAATCATTCGTTTGTTAAGCAATTTCAGAAAAAAAGCACAACAAATTAAAGAAAGATCAGATTCGACAAATTTTAATTCTCGGTATAAATGCTGAAGCCACCCTGCGGAATATTTTATGATACCGCAGGGTGTACTCGTATTATCTGAAATATAGTCTATCATAGATGTCGGAGGTTTTTCCTGTAATGACGGAGATCTTCTTCGCTGACTTCAGAAATGATTCTGTCAAGTGTATCCGGTAATTGTTCTTTATCTTCTGGTAAACGCAGATTGTTCCTGTGTAATGCATGATAAACACCTCTTATCTAATGAATTATGTACAGGCAACGGGTCAAACCTGTACATGACTGACTCGTTGGCATCATTATAGCAAAACACGCTGAAAATAGAAGTACTGAACTTTTTTGAAGTACCTTCTTTTTTGAATTGAGCTTCTCTGGTATATCGGCAAGTGCGATATCAGGCGGTTCGGCCAACTTCGCCGTCAGATTGGAGAAATTACTGAGAGTTCTCTCACAAAGCAGCTCCGGGAACTGGAAACAGATGGGTTCATTCTTCGTCACGACTTTTGTGAGGTTCCTCCACGGGTGGAGTATACATTGACGGAACTTGGCGAGAGCTTCTTATCCGTTCTTGATTGTATGAAAGCCTGGGGCGATGAGAATCTGCCTATATGAACAGATGACAATAATAAACGCATGGTTGCTGGATTAGAAAGAAGAAACGGAATTTGTTTCGGGAGAATGATTATGAAAGCTTTATTGATAGTAGATATTCAGGAGTCATATTTAACGTATAAAACGAATTCCTGCCCATTAACGTGAATGGACGGGAATTCGTTTTATGAAACATGAACTAATGATATTGATCTGAGACGATGTTTTTTGCATTACCGGAGCGTTACACCAGCTCATTGATCATGCGTGCCACCAGCGTCCTCGGGAGGATCACCGGGCGGTTAGTCAGTGCATGGATTCTTTCTTTCATCTCCACCGTATAGCCGATACAGTCTGTGACGATCATGTCGGTTTCTTCCGGGTTTACCAGGGCGGCGGCCTCCATCACGGCGGCGAGTCCGTCGTAGGGGGAGACAGGGATCACGTGCACGGTGTCAAAGTAGGCGGTCCATTTCCTTGTGACCTGCGGAATCTGTGCCTCCGACGGCGTGAACACTGTCAGACGGCAGTCGGGCATGATGGCAGGAACCATAGAGGTGAGGATCCGGTTGGGGAAGATCAGCGGAACGGAGGAAGTAAAGTTGTCCGGAAATTCTCCTGTACAGAGGAACAGGATCAGGGATACGCCCTGAGCCTCCAGGCTGTGGATGCACTCCTGAATTCTGGGGAGAATGTAGGATTCGCCGAAACATACGCTGCTTCCGTCTGTCAGGCGGGATACAAGGACATGGTCGTCCGGTTCTGGTACGAACGCCGCGATCTCCTCTCTGGTGAGACCGTCCAGGCCGCCCATCTGGATCACCTGGATCGATTTGGAAAGGATACGTTCCATGTCTGGCATCAGGTCGGTCCGCGGGGACTGGCCAACGGTGATTGCTCCGATCTTAGTCATATAATACCTTCTTTCGTCATGTATTCTGTTTTTTTCAGTATATCACAAATGGGCTGGATTTCCATATAATAGTTACAAAAACCATGAAAAAAGAGGAATTTCATTGGCTCGAAAAGTGATTATTGATGCGGGACACGGCGGTGTGGAGCCGGGAGCCGTTTATGAAGGACGAAAAGAAAAAGATGATGCGCTGCAGCTCGCCTATGATCTGGGGAACGCCCTGGAACGGCGTGGGATTCAGGTAGAGTATACGAGGGTAAGCGACGTGTACGATTCCCCTTATGAAAAAGCTGCCATAGCCAACCGGTCGGATGCCGACCTGTTTCTGTCTCTCCACCGGAATGCCATGCCTGTGCCCGGGACGGCTTCCGGTATCGAGAGTCTGGTATACTCGGACGAGGGGACTGCGGGACTCCTGGCACGGAACATCAACAGAGAACTGGCCTCGGTGGGCTGGACGGATCTTGGGGTGATCGACCGTCCCGGGCTGGTCGTACTGAGAAGGACCCGTATGCCTGCGGTTCTTGTGGAGGCAGGTTTTATTGACAATCCGCAGGACAATGCGTTTTTTGATGCAAATCTGGCGGCCACGGCGGATGCCATCGCAGACGGAGTCTTAAGAACCTTCGAGGAACTGGAACAGCAGCCTGCCGTCTCGGGTGAACAGCCTGGTTTCTATATGGTACAGACAGGAATTTACAGAAGACGGGAGAACGCGGAGGAAGAGCTCAGGGAGCTGGAGGAGCAGGGAATCCCGGGATTTCTGGTGGCGAAGGATGGCCTCTACTATGTGCGTGCAGGCGCATTCCGGGAGCTTTCCAACGCGGTGGAGCGTGAGCGTCTTCTGAGACAACTGGGGTTCAATACGGTGATTGTGCGGACATAGTACAGGTATACAAAAAAATAAAATATGGGAACAAAAAGACTTAAAAATACGGCGAAAATGTGCTATGATAAATGTGAAAATGAACAGATTCTCTGTGATTTTTTCAGACAAAAACAGAAGAGGGGGCGTCATTATGGAAGAGAAGAAATTGATCATCACCATTGGCCGGCAGTACGGAAGCGGCGGAGCGGAAGTGGGAAAAAAGCTCGGAAAAGCGCTTGGTCTTGAAGTCTATGATAAAGAAATCCTGAAAATGACTTCGGACGAAAGCGGTATCCGTGAGAGCTATTTCCACCTTGCTGATGAACGGGCGGGAAACAGGCTTTTATACAAAATTGTTCATTCCATGATTCCGGAAGACACGTCCCCGTCTCTGGGTGCGGATCTGGTGTCCTCCGACAATCTGTTCCGGTTCCAGTCGTCTGTGATCCGGAAGCTGGCGCAGGAAGAGTCCTGTATTTTTATCGGGCGATGCGCGGAGTATGTGCTTTCGGGTACAGAGAATCTTGTGAGCGTTTTTATCTATGCGGATATGGAAGCGAGAACCGCCAGAATCCGGGAAAAAGGATACTATGCGGAAGAGGATATCGTGAAAAATATTAAGCGCATGGACAGAGAGCGTCGGGATTATCACCGCTATTACACCGGAAAAGACTGGGAGCGGTTGGAAAACTATGACATCCTTCTTAATTCCGGGAAGCTTGGTGTGGACGGATGCGTAAAAAGCATCATGGAATATCTGAAGATCCGGGGACTGATCGAAGGATAAACAAGAGTAAGTACCAATAGTAGGTTACTGGAGCTGTCGCGTGACGATTTTCAATCGTCAGATAAGCGGCAGCTCTTTGTATGCATTTCACCCTTCCGATAGGCAAATTTTGAATAGCCCTTCCGGTCTGCAAATCTTAATATGCCCTTCCGGTATCCATACAAATATTTTATAAAACCGGGTACCTAGGAAGCGGAGAAAATCGCCCAAATGGCATTTTTCGGTATCTAAAGCAGACATTTAACATGTGAGATACTTTTAGTTAACATAATATATCAAATGGTTTGTATAGTATGTAAAAATGTGACGCATCGGGTATCTCAAAATATAATATCTGCGCATAGATACCCGCGTGGAGAAAACAGGCGCCGCGCGGGAGAAAACAGGCCCTGCGTCGTAAAATAGACTCTCGTGCTAACAGGCTACACCCCTCATCAATTTCGGAGATATCTCTGAGGCTCTGAGGAACAAAAAATGAGGACTGGCGCTGTGGCGGGAAGTAGTGTATAATACTAGAATCAATTGATGTTGGTATCACTAACTCAAAGAAATATAGCGACAGGAGAGAAAAGTAATGAATTCAAACGGAATTCGTGCCGTTATTTTTGATATGGACGGGGTGATCGTGGACAGCGAATATGTCTACATGGATTATCTTCTCGATTTTGCCAGGTCGAAAAACCCGGCGGTGGTCATGGAACAGCTGAATCCCATGGTTGGTCTGAGCCGGAAGGACAGCTGGTCGATCATGGCAGACGCTGTTTCCAACGGGCAGAGCTGGGAGGAGCTGATGGCGGAATTCAGAAAACTGGATATTTACAGCCGCGTGGATTATCAGGCGATCTTCCGACCGGATGCGCTGACAACGGTAAAGGAGCTCCACCGGCGCGGGTATCTGGTGGCACTGGCCTCCTCCACAGGACCGAAGCTGATCGCGAAGATCGTGGAGGTGACCGGGATGCGCCCGTGGTTTCATTTGATCGTCAGCGGAGGACAGTTTAAACGCAGCAAGCCGGACCCGGAGATTTACCACTATACGGCGGCAACCCTCGGCGTTCCTGAAAGCGCATGTTTTGTGGTGGAGGATTCCACCGTCGGAATTCAGGCAGGCAAGGCCGCAGGCATGACGGTCGCGGCGCTGATCGATGACCGGTTTGGATTTGACCAGAGCCGGGCAGATTATCGGATCCGCACGATCTCTGATATATTGGAGTATCTGTAAAGTGCCGCACGAAGCGGTAAAAATCGCGACAGGAGAATGATGGAATGGAAGAAATAAAGAAGGTCAGTGAAAACGGGGAGCGCGTGGTGCTCTGCGGCGCCAATTCCTATGAGCAGAAATATTATTTTAACCAGAAATTTAAAGCTCTGCCGGAGCATATAAAAAAGGAGCTTCAGATCATGTGCGTGCTCTTTACGGAGGACATCGGAGGAATCCTGACTCTGGAGTTTACGGAGCAGGGAGTGCTGGAGTTTAAAGTACAGGCAGATGACAGTGATTACCTGTTTGACGAGATCGGAAGCGGGTTGAAGATCAGGCAGTACCAGAGGGAGAAGAGAGAACTTCTGGAGTCGCTGGAGCTCTATTACCGGGTGGTGTTCCTAGGAGAAAGTCCGGAGGGATTCGATGAAGAAAAGTAAAAGTTATGCGGCAGCCGTTCTGACGGCGGCAATGTCACTCGCGGCTGCGTTCGTAAGCCTGGCAGGTCCGGGAGACGTATGGCCGGGTGGCTCGGGATATGTAAGCAGTGTGGGACCGGGGTATTACGGCGGTCCCGGCTATTCAGAGTACGGAAATCCGGCATATTATCCTGACTGGTCCTCGGTGGGTCCCGGCTATGAGGGGACAAACCCCATGGGCGACGGTTCGGCGGCGCGGGATAAGATCTTAAGCGGCGGTCCGGGCTCTGATGCAGGAAAGATGCTTCAGGAGGAGTACGAGAATACGCTTTACATTCATGACGTATATCAGGGCGGAAGCTGGGAGGCACAGGAGGACGGCAACTGGAAACTGAAGCGCACGGACGGCCAGTATGTATCCAGCGAATGGGCGCTGGTGGACGGAAAATACTACCTGATCGACATGTACGGCACCATGCTGACCGGTTTCCGGAGAGTCAATGACAACTGGTATTATTTTAACAGTAAGGGCGCCATGCAGACGGGTTGGCTTCTGAAGAACGGGAAATATTATTTCCTGAATTCAAATGGGACCATGGCGTACGGCTGGGTCAATTCTGAGGGAAAATGGTATTTCCTGGATCTTACCACGGGAGAAATGCTGACCAACACCTATACACCCGACGGAAGATATGTGAATGCCGAAGGAGTTCTGATCGGATGAAACTAAAAATCGGTAATGTGACACTGGAAAATAATGTGATCCTGGCGCCTATGGCCGGTGTGACGGACCTTCCCTACCGGGTTCTGTGCCGGGAACAGGGATGCGGCCTCGTCTGCATGGAGATGGTCAGCGCGAAAGCGATCCTCTATAAAAACAAGAATACGAAAGAACTTTTGAAAGTGGACGACAGGGAGCGGCCGGTCTCCCTGCAGTTGTTCGGTTCCGATCCGAAGATCCTCTCGGAGATCGCGGCCGGTCTGGAAGACGGTCCTTATGATATATTCGACATTAATATGGGCTGTCCGGTTCCGAAGATCGTAAAAAACGGAGAGGGATCGGCGTTGATGAAAAATCCGGCGCTGGTGGAACAGATCCTGTCCGCCATGGTGAAAGCGGTAAAGAAACCGGTGACGGTGAAAATCCGGAAAGGCTTCGACGATGCGTCAGTCAATGCGGTGGAGATCGCGAAGA
The DNA here is from genome assembly GCA_022788065.1 of Lachnospiraceae bacterium. Classification (GTDB taxonomy): domain Bacteria; phylum Bacillota; class Clostridia; order Lachnospirales; family Lachnospiraceae; genus SUG393. The sequence goes on from JALEWG010000102.1 coordinate 19,845, forward strand.
TCGCGGAAAGCTGCGGCGTCTCCGCGGTGGCTGTTCACGGACGGACGCGAGAGCAGTACTATTCGGGAAAAGCGGACTGGGCTGTGATCAGGCAGGTGAAAGAGGCGGTAAAGATCCCCGTGATCGGAAACGGCGATGTATTTTCACCGGAGGATGCGAAACGCATGGTGGATGAGACCGGATGCGACGGAATTATGGTCGCGCGGGGAGCCAAAGGAAATCCATGGATTTTTCGTGAGATCACGGAATACCTGGATACGGGCGTTATTCCGGACAGGCCTTCGGTGGAGGAAGTGAAGGAGATGATCCTGAGACACGGAAGGATGATGATCGAATTTAAAGGAGAAATGGCCGGTATGCGGGAAATGAGAAAGCATGTAGCCTGGTACACGGCCGGATATCCCAATTCTGCATCACTGAGAAATGACATCAATACCGTGGAAACGTTAGAGGAACTTGTGGCTTTGATCGGAAGCAGACTTTAAAGAAAGCCTGCCCCTGTGGAATTCAGACGTCAGGGCATACACGTTGTATGTCCGGCGTCGAAGTATTCTTATTAATACATCTGTGCGCCTCCGATGCGGAGCATTTTTGTGCAATAGGATGGCAATTTCCTATTGCAAAAAAAGCTGTCTATCCTTTTCAGATAGACAGCTTTTTAAGTGACCTGTCCGGGAATCGAACCCGGGTTTACGCCGTGAGAGGGCGTCGTCTTGACCGCTTGACCAACAGGCCTTAAAATCGAGGCGACAAGATTCGAACTTGCGACCTCTGCGTCCCGAACGCAGCGCTCTACCAAACTGAGCCACGCCTCGTTTTCGCTTTTGTATCAGCGACTCGTTTATAATACCATTGAATTGGAAAAAAAGCAAGCACTTTTTTCAAAAAATTCAAAAAAATAAAAAATAAAAAGGGAGGAACCGGTGGAGGGGAGTCACCGGTCAAAGTATAAAAAATTGTATCAAAAGAAATGAACCTTTTGTCGTCCGGGAGCCTCTTTAATACAGGTGCACCGAATAAAACGGAAATGGGAAGGAGGGGACATATGGACGAAACAGAGCTGGCGAGACAGATGAAATCCGGAAACCTGGAGGCATTTGAAGCTCTGATGGATGAGTACCGGCCGAAGGCACTCCGGGCGGCATATCTGATCTCGGGAAATTTTGCGGACAGTGAGGACATAGTTCAGGAAACTTTTGTGGACTGCTATATAAACAGAAAAAAGTTAAAAAACCCCGGCGCCTTTATGAGCTGGTTTTATAAGATCCTGTCCAGAAATGCGTGGCGGATCTGCCGCAGGGCAAAAAGAGAACAGCCGTCAGAGGAAGTGATTCAGGAGGAGAAAAAAACTCAGGACGGGATTTCAGACGACGGGATTCTGAACCATGTGGTTCTGAAAGAGGAGGAAACAGCTCTCTTCGAGGCTGTCCGGAAGCTTCCTGTTAAGCAGAGGACGGTGATCATTCTTTACTATTATAATGAAATGTCTGTGAAAGAAATCGCACAGGTGTGCGGCTGCATGGAAGGAACTGTAAAATCCAGATTATATCACGGAAAAGAAAAACTGAAGATCATGCTGGAGGATCATGAGAAAGGAGGCGCCCCGTGGACGATTTTATCTTAGAAAAAAGGTTGAAGGAAACGCTGGAAAAAAAGGCGGAGGAGGTCTGTGCGGACGCGCTGGCAAAAGAGAGGATCCGTACAGAAGTATACAGGAAAATCAAGGAGGTAAACGGTATGAAGCAGAAAAATATGAAGAAGATCGTGCTCGTGGCGGCGGCGATCTGCATTTTCGGAAGCATTACTGCATTTGCGCTGGGGAAAGCCGTGACAGTATCATCTCACAGTAATCACAATGAAGAAGTCACGGTTTTTGAAGAGGCAAAGGCCATGCAGAGGGACCTGGACCGGGAAGTAAAGGTTGTGGAAGAATTTTCCAACGGATACCGGTTCCGGTCTGCAGTTCCCAGATACGAAGAGTCGCATGACAAAAACGGAAAATCCATTGAGAAAGAGACTGCGATGTCTTTCTTTTATGAAAAGGAAGGAATGGAGGGGATTACTCTTTTCGCAAGCCGGATCACTCTGGGAGAGAGCGGTACACCGGACGCAGTCCTTGTACTGGAGGATGGGACGGAGCTCCATTTCTCCGAATTGATGAACAAATTCGTACCGCCGGATTATGAGATCACGGAGGAGGAGAAAAAGCTTCAGGAAGAAGGGAAGCTTAATGTGGCTTACGGTAGTTCAGAGGTAGAAATAAAAAATTCTGAGAGCGTGTACTGGCAGCAGAACGGGATTACGTACTGTCTGTTCATGTTCGGCGATGATCTGAGCGCCGATGAAATGCTGGCCATGGCGAAAGAGCTTGCTGAGAGTCGGTAAACAGAAAAAGGGGCGTCGAAAGACGCCCCTTTTTTGGGGTATTGACGGCACCGATCAGACTGGCGGCCAGCGTATGCGGGCTGCCGTGACGGGACATTCCGGAATTCTGACGGTTTCTGACGGATTCTTTATAACAGGCCCAGAGAAAGATTGCAATGCAGGTAGAAATGCGATATAATTTAATATCAGAATCAAAACATCAAAGAGAAAAGGCAGAATCTATGGTATAGGATAATTGCTAAAGAGCTTCAAGACGGAAATAAATCCGACAGAAGAACAGAAAGTCAGGATTCGCAAGACGATCGGAACCTGTAGGTATATTTACAACTTCTATCTTGCCCACAATAAAGAACTCTACGAAGATGGTAAAAAGTTTATGGGCAGCAGCAAATTTAGATTCTGGCTTAATAATGAGTATCTTCCACAGCATCCGGAATATTCCTGGATTAAAGAAGTATATTCAAAAGCAGTAACCCAGTCAGTAAATAACGGGCAAGCCGCATTTACAAGATGCTTTAAGCATCAGAGTGCTTTCCCCAAATATAAGAAAAAGGGGAAATCTGATGTAACCATGTACTTCGTAAAGAATAATCCAAAGGACTGCCGCTGCGAAAGGCACAGAATCAACATTCCATCACTGGGGTGGGTGCGCATCAAAGAAAAAGGATACATTCCTACTACGAAAGATGGATATGTGATTAAAAGCGGTACGGTTTCCATGAAAGCCGGAAGATACTATGTTTCTGTTCTTGTAGAATTGCCTGATGTCAGGGCAGCCAATCACTCAAATGAGGGAATTGGTATTGACCTTGGATTAAAGGATTTTGCCGTTGTGTCTAATGGTAAAACATACAAGAATATCAACAAATCCGCAGGATTAAAGAAACTGGAAAAACAATTAATTCGGGAACAGAGAAGTCTTTCCCGTAAGTATAAAAATTTAAAGGAAGGAGAGTCCACTCAAAGAGCAAATCTGCAAAAACAAAAGCTTAAAGTGCAGAAAATTCATCATAAGATAGATAATATCCGAACTGATTACATGAATAAGACCATCGCTGAGATAGTGAAAACCAAACCATCTTATATAACGATTGAGGATATAAATGTAAAAGGGATGATGAAGAACCGACATCTTTCAAAAGCCGTTGCATCACAGAAATTTTATGAATTCAGAGCAAAGCTTCAGGCTAAATGTAATGAAAACGGTATTGAATTAAGAATTGCAGACAGATGGTATCCATCTTCAAAAATGTGTCACTGCTGTGGATGCATTAAGAAAGATTTAAAACTTTCGGATAGAATGTACAGATGTGGATGCGGTTATGTTGAAGACAGGGATTTAAACGCTGCACTTAATTTGAGAGATGCAATCACTTACGAAGTTGCATAGTCCAACGCAAACGTAAGTATGTACCGAAGGCTTATTCGGGAATTAACGACTGTGGAGTGTACAAGAACTTGTGAGTAGATATGATTTCGGTCAATCAAAAGCATACACTTTGAAGCAGTAAGTAGAACTTGCGAGAGTCTACATTGTCTCGATGTGAGCATATTTATTCACTTTTTGAGTGGCAGAGATGGTTATGGGTAATGATTTAATGAAGGAAGCCAGAGAGATGAAGGACGAGCTTGTAGGCTGGAGAAGAGCGCTCCACCAGATCCCGGAGATCGGAACACATCTTCCAAAAACAGTGGAATTTGTCACAGAAAGACTGGAAGAAATGGGAATCCCGTATGAAGTATATGAGGACTGCTCCTGCGTGACTGCGACCCTCGGAAACGGCGGAAAGTGCATTCTGCTGCGCGGCGATATGGATGGACTTCCGATCAGAGAAGAGTCCGGCGAACCGTTCGCATCGGTAAACGGCTGCATGCATGCCTGCGGTCATGATTTTCATGCGACTTCCCTGTTGGGAGCTGCGAAAATGCTGAAAGCCCGCGAAAAGGAATTAAAGGGAACCGTGAAGTTTATCTTCCAGTCTGCGGAGGAAACCTTTGAGGGTGCCGCAGCTGCCGTAAAACACGGAGTAATGGAGAACCCGAAGGTAGACGCTGCGTATGCCTCCCATGTATTCGGGTCCCTGCCGACGGGTACGGTTATTTACGGTATCCGCGAGATGGCTTCCGTTTACGGATTCCGGATCAGAATTCAGGGAAAGGGAACCCACGGATCTTCTCCGGAAACGGGTGTGGATCCGATCAATGTGGGCGTACATATCTACCTTGGACTGCAGGAGCTGATTTCCAGAGAAATCGCAGCAAGCCAGGAGGCGACATTGACGATCGGTCATTTTGACGCCGGCAGCGCTGCCAACATCATTCCGGATTCAGCGATTCTCGAAGGTACACTGAGAACGTTTGATCCTGATGTGAGAAAGTATATTATCTCCAGAATTCATGAGATCGCAGAGTCTGTAGCGAAGACATACCGCGCATCGGTATCCATTGAGGTTCTGAGCGATGTTCCGACGGTTGTCTGCGATGAAGCGTTCATGCATATGGTGGAAAACAGCCTGAGAGAGCTGGATCCGACGATTGCCCAGAGTGCGGATATGCATCTGATGGGATCGGAGGATTTCGCTGTATATTCCGAAATGGTTCCGTCCATGTTCTGCGCGATCGGCGCCGGAGTGGAGGATAAGTCTAAATGGACCGGTCAGCACAATCCGAAGATCTTATTCAACGAGGATGCTCTTCCGTTATCCTCCGCTTTATATGTGAAGGTTGCACTGGACTGGCTGGAGGCCAATCAGTAATCAGCGGAAGCTTGAAATCATGAGAAAAGCAGTATAAAAAGCAGATTGAGGGGAGCTGCTGTGACGGATACGATCTTGCCGTGACGGCAGCTCTTCGTTTGTGGGAGAAAACGGACATGGGAACAGGGAGAAAGATTCTGATGGGAATGCTCATAACCGTGCTTGCGGTTCTGCTTGCAGCTTCCGGCTTTTTTGTATGGAAAAGCCAGGCGGCAGGGCCTGAGGAGAGCCGGGCGGCGGTCGCGGTAAGTGAAGAGGCAGCCGGGGAACCCGGCGCCGAGCCGGAGAGTCGCCTGCACCTGGAGCTTGAGACGGAGGGAAGAAACGCCACATCGGAGGCGGATAAAACCGCAGCAGATGCGAAACAGGATGTTGAAGAGGAAGAAAAGAGAGATTGTGTACTGCTGTTTGCGGGCGATCTTTACCTTTCCAACCATGTTTTGAATGCCTATGATCGGGCCGGCGGAATTGAAGGCGTGCTCGATGAAACGATCCGGAAGGAGATTGAGGATGCCGATCTTTTTATGGTCAATCAGGAATTTCCGTTCACAGACCGGGGAACGAAAGCCGCAGACAAGCAGTTTACGTTTCGCCTTCCTCCGGAACGGATCCATATCCTAAAGGAGATGGGAGTCGATATTGTGACGCTGGCTAACAACCATATTCTTGATTTTGGTCCGGAGGGGATTACAGACAGCATTCTCGCGTTAGATGAGGCCGGGATCCTGCATGTCGGAGCCGGAGAGAACCTGGACGAGGCGAAGGCGACGGAAACCGTGGAGCTTTGCGGAAGGACCATCGGATTCCTTGGAGTATCAAGAGTATACATGTCTGCTGACTGGGCGGCGGCATCTTCTCATCCGGGCGTTTTTTCCACCTACGATCCGAAGCTGGCTCTGGAGGAGATCCGGAAAGCGAAGGAGCAGGTGGACTATCTGGTAGTTTATGTGCACTGGGGAGTGGAGAGGGAGACCTCGCCCAAAGAGTATCAGAGAACCATGGGACGCCAGTACATCGACGCCGGAGCCGATCTGGTGATCGGAAGCCACCCCCATGTGCTGCAGCCGATGGAATACTATAACGGGAAGCCCATTGTCTACAGTCTGGGAAATTTTGTGTTTGGAAGCAGCATCCCGTCGACAGAGCTCTTTAAAATCGTGCTGGGAGAAGATGAGGTCACTGTGACAGAGATTCCCTGTACTTCCTCAGGCGGATATACGAGAGTGAAATAAGACCGGAAAAGACAATGAAAAGAGGAAATCGGAAAATGGAGCCAGTGATAAAAAGAAGGAAAATCAGTCCGGAGGCAGTCGGAGTCGCGATCACGATTCTCGGGGGATGCCTGTGGGGATTTTCCGGAGCCTGCGGTCAGTATCTGTTCAATCAGAAAGGCGTGACCGCCAAATGGATGGTCCCCATCCGTCTGGTGACTGCGGGGCTTCTCATGCTGTGTTATTTTATCTGGAAAGAGAAGAAGGGGGCATTCCGGATCTGGAAAAGAAAACGGGATGCGGTCGATGTGATCGTATACGGCGTCGCGGGACTTATGCTGTGCCAGTTTACATATTTTTACACGATCGAACTATCAAATGCGGGAACAGCGACAGTCATCCAGTATATTGCTCCTGTAATTATCATGGTGCTGGTCTGTGCGGCTGAACGGAGATTCCCGAAGATCATGGAGGTGGTCGCTCTGGTGCTGGCTGTTCTCGGCATTTTCCTGATCGCGACCCACGGAAACATCAGGCAGATGGTGCTCTCGAAAAAAGCGCTGATCGTTGGACTGATCTCAGCATGCACAGTCGTAATCTACAATCTGCAGCCCAGGAGACTGCTTCTTACTTATCCGACTCCGTACATCCTCGCGTGGGGTATGGTGATCGGAGGTATCATGCTGGCGCTGATCTTCCGGCCGTGGCAATACAGCTGCACCGTTGACGCGGGACTTTTAGGGGCGCTCGGTTCGATCATTGTGCTGGGGACGATCGTCGCGTTTTCTCTTTATATGCAGGGCGTCAAAATGATCGGACCGGCAAGAGCGAGCCTGTACAGCTGCGTGGAGCCGATCGCGGCCACGATCCTTTCGGCAGTCTGGCTCAGGGTGCCGTTTGCGGCGATGGATCTTGTGGGATTCGCATGTATTATCGCGACGATCCTGATCCTGGGATTTATGGATCTCAAAAAAACAGAAGCGAATCCGCAGAGGGGAGAATGATTATGAGACAGGAATACGATGTACTGATTATCGGAGCCGGGATCATCGGCTGTTCGGCGGCGAGAGAACTTTCAAAATATCAGCTGAACATCGCTGTGGCGGAAAAGGGCCCCGATGTTTGCATGGAGACCAGCTCGAGAAACTCCGCGGTTCTCCATGCCGGATACAATAACAAGCCCGGATCAATGATGGCGAAATTCTGTGTGGAGGGCAATCGCACCTTCGATCAGGTCGCGAAGGAGTTAGACATCCCGTATAAACGGACAGGGAAGCTGGTGGTCGGCTACACAGAGGAGGATAAGGAGAAGCTTTACAGCCTGAAAGCGCAGGGAGAAGCCAACGGGATCCGGGGAATCGAGATCGTGGACCGGGATTTCATCGACAGGAAAGCGCCGAAGGTGGGTGGATACTTCGCCATGTGGTCCCCGACGACAGCGATTTTAAGTCCGTTCCAGTTTACGTTTGGAATGGCGGAGAATGCCGCGGCAAACGGCGCGGACTTCTTTTTCGACAGCGAAGTGACCGGAATTGAGACCGACGCGGACGGAATTTATCACGTAAAGACGCGGAGCGGAGTCATAAAAACCCGCTGGGTGGTGAACTGTGCCGGCCTTGGGTCTGACAGGATCTCAGCCATGCTGGGAATTGATGAATACACGATCTACCCGTGCCGGGGAGAATATTACATACTTGACAAAAAGCTGGGGGACATGCTGCCGCTTCCGGCATACCCCGTTCCCAATATAAAGACCGGCGGTCTGGGGATCCATCTGACGCCGACGCTGGACGGGAATATCATGGTGGGCCCCAGCACGGAATATATTGAGGAAAATGACAACTACGCGTCCACAAAGGGGATTATGGACATGCTGATCGCAGACGGAAGCAGGATATTCCCGTATCTGAAACGGGAATCCTTTATCCGGAACTTTGCGGGTATCCGACCGAAGCTGAACCCGAAGGGCGTGGGCGGTTTCCATGATTTTGTCATCGAGCGAAGAGACGATATCGCACCTCGTGCCGTCAATCTCGTGGGTATTGAATCTCCGGGACTGACGAGCGCAGTTCCGATCTCGAAGGAGATCGTTCGCCTGATCGCGGAGAAAGAGGACCTGAAGGAGAAAACTGACTTTGATCCGATCCGGAAACGGATCGTCACATTCCGGGATAAAACGCCGGAGGAGAAGGCTGCCCTGATCGAGGAGAATCCGGATTACGGGGAGATCATCTGCCGGTGCGAGACGATCACAAAGGCGGAGGTTCTGGCTGCCATCCGGGGACCACTGGGAGCAAAGACCATGACCGGCGTCAAATACAGATGCCGCGCCATGATGGGACGGTGTCAGGGCGGATAC
>JALEWG010000105.1 GCA_022788065.1 Lachnospiraceae bacterium
AGTATTTTTCGATTTCCACAAAAAAATATTGTCTTTTGCCATCTGCGCATATGAAAAAAGCACATCTCCGCGCTTCTTTTTGCGAAGCAGGACATGTGCTTTTTCTGTATATGATTTCCGATTCTGTTTGTATTTCAGTTATTTGAATAATCCGCGCTTTTTCTTGCCGCCTTCCGGAGCGATTCCGTTCATGGCGTCATCGAAGCGGCGGAGAGCTTCTTTCTGCTCTTCGTTCAGCTTTTCCGGAACGGATACGACAAGCGTTACATAGTGATCGCCGCGGATATTTTTATTCCGGAGGGTGGGTACGCCTTTTCCGCGAAGCCGGACTTTTGTATCGGTCTGCGTGCCCGGTTTCACTTCATAATCCACATCTCCGTCCACAGTTTTGATCTTTATGGTACCGCCAAGTGCTGCAGTTGCAAAAGAGATCGGCACAGTGGAGAAGATCGTGGTTTCCTGCCGTTTAAAGATGGGGTGTCTGGATACCGTAACCTCCACGAGAAGATCGCCGCGTTCGCCTCCGTTGACGCCGGGCTCACCTTTTCCGGCAATGCGGATGCTCTGACCGTTGTCAATACCGGCCGGAACGGTCACCTGGATTTTTTTCTTGCTGGAGGTATAGCCGGTGCCGTAGCAGTCCGGGCATTTCTCCTTGATGATCGTACCGGTTCCGCGACAGTCCGGACATGTCTGAACATTCTGAACCTGGCCGAAGAAAGACTGCTGGGTATATACGATCTTGCCTTTGCCGTTACACTTCGGGCATGTCACCGGTGAGGTTCCCGGTTTCGCGCCTGTGCCGTGACAGCTCTGGCACTCATCTTTCAATGTCAGCTCGATCTCCTTCTGGCAGCCGAAAATTGCCTCCTCGAAGGTGATGCGGATTCCGGTTCTCAGATTGGCGCCGCGCATCGGCCCGTTGCTTCTGCCGCGGGATGTTCTGCCGCCTCCGAAAATGTCGCCGAATATATCACCGAATATATCGCCCATATCTGCACTGTTAAAGTCGAAGCCGCCGAATCCTCCGGGACCGCCTGCTCCGCCTTCAAACGCCGCGTGTCCGAACTGGACATACTGTCTTCTCTTCTCCGGATCACTCAGTACACTGTACGCTTCGGAAGCCTCTTTGAATTTTGCCTCCGCCTCCGCGTCCCCCGGGTTTGCATCCGGATGGTATTTCTTGGCCAGCACTCTGTATGCCTTTTTCAACGCGGCATCGTCCGCATCTTTCGGCACGCCAAGGACTTCATAATAATCTCTCTTGCTCTCTGCCATTGTAGGTCTTACCTTTCAAACTCTGTATTTAAGCACCGAAAGAACGCCTGTGAAAGGCGTTCCCCGGTGTATTTAAAAGCTTACACTTCCTTATATTCTCCGTCCACGACGTCATCGCCGTAGCCTGCCTGCTGTGCATTCGGACCTGCCTGCTGGCCTGCGCCCTGTGCAGCCTGAGCCTGCTCGTAAACCTTTGTGAACAGCTTCTGCGCACTCTGCATCAGTCTTTCCTTGCCGGCTTTGATGTCCTCAACCTGAGCGTCTGTCATCTGATCGATCGGAGCACGATTGATGGCTTCTTTCAGCGTATTCAGATCAGCCTCAACGGCTGCCTTGTCGTTTGCGTCGATCTTATCTCCTACTTCCTCGAGAGCCTTCTCGGTCTGGAATACCATGGAGTCTGCGTCGTTTCTCGCATCGATTGCTTCTTTTCTCTTCTTATCCTGTGCCTCATACTCGGCAGCTTCCTTTACTGCCTTCTCGATATCCGCGTCGGACATGTTGGAACCGGAAGTAATCGTAATGTGCTGCTCCTTGCCTGTTCCCATATCCTTTGCAGATACATTAACAATACCGTTGGCATCGATATCGAAAGTAACCTCGATCTGCGGAACACCTCTTCTTGCCGGAAGGATACCGTCAAGACGGAACTGACCCAGAGTCTTGTTGTCTCTTGCAAACTGTCTCTCACCCTGTACCACATGGATATCAACAGCGGTCTGGTTGTCGGCAGCTGTGGAGAAGATCTGGCTCTTCTTGGTCGGGATGGTTGTATTTCTTTCAATCAGCTTGGTTGCTACGCCGCCCATAGTCTCGATGGAAAGGGAAAGCGGGGTAACATCAAGAAGAAGGATATCGCCTGCGCCTGCATCGCCTGCCAGCTTGCCGCCCTGGATCGCCGCGCCGATCGCAACGCACTCGTCCGGGTTTAAGGATTTGCTCGGTTCCTTGCCGGTCAGCTGTTTTACCTTCTCCTGTGCGGATAACATACGTGTGGAACCGCCTACGAGAAGCACCTTGGAAAGCTCAGATGCTGTCAGTCCGGCGTCTCTTAACGCATTCTGTACCGGAATTGCAGTTCTCTCGATCAGGTCTCTTGTCAGTTCATCGAATTTTGCTCTGGACAGGTTCATATCGAGATGCTTCGGCCCCTCGGCAGTTGCCGTAATGAACGGAAGGTTGATGTTTGTTGTGGTCGCTGTGGACAGCTCTTTTTTCGCCTTCTCGGCAGCTTCTTTTAATCTCTGAAGAGCCATCTTGTCTCCGGAAAGGTCAACGCCCTCAGCTTTCTTAAACTCATCGATCATCCACTGGGTGATTCTGTTATCGAAGTCATCGCCGCCCAGATGGGTATCGCCGTTGGTCGCCAGAACTTCGATTACGCCGTCACCGATCTCGATGATGGAAACATCGAAGGTGCCGCCGCCCAGATCGTATACCATGATCTTCTGCTCTTTTTCGTTGTCAAGGCCGTAGGCCAGCGCTGCTGCTGTCGGCTCGTTGATGATACGTTTTACATCGAGGCCGGCAATCTTTCCGGCATCCTTGGTAGCCTGACGCTGAGCATCGTTGAAGTAAGCCGGAACGGTAATAACCGCCTCTGTTACCTGCTCGCCGAGGTCGCTCTCTGCATCGGCTTTCAGTTTCTGAAGGATCATAGCAGAGATCTCCTGCGGTGTATACTTCTTATCTTCAATTGTCACTTTGTAATCGGTACCCATATGTCTCTTGATGGAAGAGATCGTTCTGTCGGCGTTTGTAACAGCCTGACGCTTTGCCGGCTCACCGACAAGTCTTTCGCCGTTTTTCGTAAAAGCAACGATGGACGGAGTTGTTCTGACGCCCTCTGTGTTGGCAATAACCGTTGGCTTGCCGCCCTCCATAACTGCAACGCAGCTGTTTGTTGTACCCAAGTCAATACCAATAATCTTGCTCATAGTTTTTTCCTCCTGAATTTATCAATAAAACATCAATGATCTATATATTTACAGGTGCTTTAGTTGGCCACCTGAACCATGCTGTGACGTACGACAGAATCGCGGTACATATACCCTTTCTGAAGCTCTGCCGCCACGATATTCTCACCCAGGTTTTCATCCTCCACATGCATCACCGCATTGTGGAAGGCGGGATCAAATTCCTTTCCGACTGCCTCGATGGGCTTAACGCCCAGATCGTCCAGCGTCTTCATCAACTGCTTGTAAATTTTTTCCATTCCCTCGGCAATGGGAGAAGCCTTCTCAGCCTCCGGAACCGACGCAAGTCCGCGCTCCAGATTATCCACGACCGGAAGGATCTTTTCGATCACATCCTTCGCACCGATCTCGTACATGGACGATTTTTCTTTCTCGGTCCGTTTTCTGTAGTTATCAAACTCAGCCATGGATCGCTTTAACTTGTCAGTCAGCTCCTCGATCTGAGTATCCTTCGGATCTTTCTTTTTCGCGAAAAATCCTTTCTTTTCTTTCTTATCATCTTTTCCGTCCCCGCTGTCCGGCTGTCCGGAGACTTCCTCCGATGCGGAGTGTTCTGTCGCGGACGCTTCACCGTTTTCCTGCGGCTCCGGTTTTTCCTGCGGCTCCTCGCTCTCCACGGGGATTTCCTTTTCCAGTTCTTTATCTTCCACTTGACTCTTCACCTTTCAAACTATTTATTGAATGTCTCATTTAACTGCGAAACCAGTGTCCGCAGAGTATTCACTACCTTCTCATAATCCATCCGCTTCGGACCGATGATTCCGATCGTTCCGCGAAGTCCGTCGCCCAGAACATAATTTGCAGTGACAACGCTGCAGTCTTTCATGGTCTGTACCGGCGTCTCATCTCCGATATAAACCTGGATCTGGGAATCCGACGTCGCCGGCAGCTGTCTTTCATCGAAAAGCCCTTTTAACAGTTCCTTCTGCTCCAGAGTGCTGAGTAACTGACTTGCTTTCTGCGTATCGGAAAGCTCCGGGTACTTGAAGATATTGGTGGCTCCGCTGGTGTAGATCTGAAGATCTTCGTCCTGCGCCTGCACAGCCTCCGATACTTCGTTCAGTACCAGTTCCACCAGCCGGCGGTGCGGTCCCGCCTGCTCCTTGAGCTTCGCGATGGTTCCAAGATTGATCTCCTGAATCGTCAGACCGTTGAGGCTGTTGTTCAGAAGGATATTCAGGTTCAGGATTTCCTCCTGCGTGAGCGTCTCCTCCAGATCCGTGAAGGAGTTCCTGATAATATTTCCCTCCATCACAACCACGATCAGAAGCTTTTTCTCTTCTACCAGGGAAAGCTGGATAAATTTCAGCTTTGTCTGGTGATAGCTCGGGCCGCTGACCATCGTCGCATAGTTGGTATTGCTGGCGAGGATCTGTGCCATCTGCTTCAGAAGAAGCTCCACACGGTCCACGCGCTGAATCATAAGCTCCTGCATCTCGTTGACCTGGCTGTCTTTTTCCCTGATGATCTGGTCGACATAGAAGCGGTATCCTTTATCGGAGGGAATCCGTCCCGCCGAAGTATGCGGCTGGATAATATATCCCATTTCCTCCAGATCAGACATCTCATTTCGAATGGTCGCGGAGCTCAGCTTCAGGTCAGAATACTTGGAAATCGTTCTGGATCCCACCGGTTCTCCGGTTTCCAGATAAGTCTGTATAATCGCCTTCAGTATTTTTTCTTTACGTTCATCCAGCTCCACGTTCTCACCCTCTCTGTTTATTAGCACTCTTTTCGGTGGAGTGCTAACATTTACAGTTGATACTATATTACTTACCGATCCATTTGTCAAGCCTTTCTTTCTTTTTTCATATTTTTTTCACGAATTTCTTTTTCTTTCCTTATTTTCACCCGAAGGCTTCTTTGCTCTCCTTGACATTTAACACATTTGTAAATATAATGAAATAAATGACACGTTTTTATTGTTTTTTGTTAATAATGGACAGGAATGCCTCCGGTATTCCGCACACGAGGTCTGATTTATGAAAAAGAACATACTCTGCCGGCTTTTCACAGCCGGTGCCGCGCTGATTTTTTCCGCAATGGCCGCATTTCCGGCTTTTGCCGCTGATCCGCCCATGCTTTCCGGAAGCCTCGAAGCTGTCACGGAGACCGCCGTCACCGGATGGGCTTTTAACCGATTGGCCCCGGATGAGAAGGTGACTGTAGAGATCGCAGTCTACGGGGAAGGAGGGCCCGGTTCCTGCACACTCTTCACTGCAGAAGCTTCTCTTCCGCGCGACGGAGGAACGGAATCCGGTACTGAAAACTCCGCATTCTCCTGCACCATCGACTGGTCAAAGCTTTCCGGAGACACATTTACCGTGATGGCCACCGCCATTTCCGGAACTGTCCGTCAGCCCCTGTCTCAGTCGCTGGAATATAAAAAGAGCGAACCCGTCCAATCGTACGCCGAAGGGACAGCGGCAGCTCACGCTGAAGCAGGTGAGCTTCTCGGAACCTTTATTGCCAGCGGATATTGCAACTGTAAAAAATGCTCCGGCGGTTCCTCACTGACCTATTCCGGCACGGTGCCCAAAGCCCGGCACACCATCGCCGCCGATCTGGATTATTATCCCATCGGCACGCGTCTTTTTATCGACGGAGTCGTCTATACGGTGGAGGATATGGGAAGCGGCATCGAGGACAACCGTCTTGATATTTATTTTGAAACTCATGATGAGGCTCTGGCTTTCGGCCTGCAGTCCATCACCGTCTATTCCGTCAGATAAACAGACAGAGCGTTCAAACCAACAGAGGATCCGGTGCATCTGCACTTATCCTCTGTTTTTTCTGCGGTTCCACACCACATTTCTCTCTTTTTTTGTCGATTTCCGGCTGATTTCCCCCACTTTTCCATATCAGGGCTTGACAAATCCGCAAAAACATGTAAAATATCTACTTGTTTCCAATTTGTTACATTTTTGTTACATCTGAATCATATTTATTTAACAGTTGTATTGATTCGCAGCAGAGGGAACAGAAAGGATTAATTTATGAAAAAAACAAGACTACTGGCCGGCGTTTGTTTTCTAATGCTCTTTATAACCATGAACGCCGCCTGCACGTTCGCAAATACTACCGGGATCGACGGACATCTGGACAGCATCGAGGGAAATGCCGTAGCTGGCTGGCTCTGGGATTCCCAGGCTCCGGATGCCGCACAGACGGTAACCGTTACTGTGACTGACAAAGCGACAGGCGTCATTGCCGCGCAGGAAACCACTGTGGCCGATGAACAGCGGGATGATTTAAAAAACAAAGGCGTCGGAACCGGCGCTTATGGCTTCCATGTGGGGATCGAATGGGATTCCCTCCCGGAATCTTCCTACACGGTAAGCCTGTCCTCCGGTGACAAGACGATATCCAGAACACTCAGCTACTCGAACGGCTGCGTTTCCGGAGACCTCGTCTCCCTCGGTAACTTTAAGATCACCGCATACTGTCCCTGCCTTCAGTGTTCGGAGGGCTGGGGCCGTCAGACCAGCTCCGGCGCGCTCGCTACGGCGAACCACACCGTTGCTGTGGACCGCCGTGTCATTCCCATCGGCAGCCGCCTCCTGATCAACGGTCAGGAATACGTGGCTGAGGATATCGGCGGAGGTGTGAGAGGAAACCACATTGATATTTACTTCAACACCCACGCGGAGACCACGCAGCACGGTGTTCGCAGCACGGAAGTATTCCTGATCCGGTAAATCTGTATTATAAATCATTAGAACACGGCCCGTTTCCGGTTTCACATGTGAGCAGGAAACGGGCTTTTCTGAACATTTTCTTAACATTCTGAAAAGAATTCCGAGTTAAATTGAAGATTACGGCAAATAATGATATACTGTCTGTATCGAAAGGAAAGGGGTTACAAAGAACAGCATGAATAAAAAGCACATTTCTTCTGCCATCGGCAGACTTCTTATTTCCGCGGCAGCTATCTTTCTTCTATATTATGTCATGCTGCCGCCGGTGAATTTAAAGAGCAGAGATTTTATCGTTTTCCTGATCCTCTGCACACTGATCATCCTGACCGTCAATTTTCTGAGCTGCATGAAGTCATTCTTATCGTCCCTCGGGACACGGAATTATCGTCTGGAGCGCGATCCCTATACAGGGCAGTTCCGTTTCGGCATCCATGATCCGGAGGAAAGCGAAGCTTCCGGGTGGCGTTCTCTCGGAAAGCCGCTGAAGTTCGGATTTTCGTTTATTGCACTGCTCGTGGTTCTGATGATCCTCGCCTCCGTAGTCGGCATGAAATTCTTTAACGCCACGAGATACCGCGATCTGATTCTGATGGAAAACGGTGATTTCGCGGAAGACGTGGCGGAAATCAGCATGAGCCAGATTCCTGTGGTCGACCGCGACACAGCAACACGGCTCGGCAGCCGCAAGCTCGGCGAAATGTCGGAGCTGGTCTCCCAGTTTGAGATCGAGGATGACTACACCCAGATCAACTATCAGGGAAGCCCTTATCGCGTCACTCCTCTCGCCTACGCCGACGTCTTCAAATGGTTTTATAATAGGAAGAAAGGCCTCCCGGCATATCTGACTGTCAATATGGTGACACAGCAGACGGATCTTGTATGGTTGGAAGAGGGAATGAAATACTCGCCGAGCGAGTACTTCTTCCGCAATATTTACCGCCATCTCCGTTTCCACTATCCGACCAGGATCTTCGACCATGTTTCCTTCGAGATCGACGATGAGGGAACTCCATACTGGGTTGCCCCGACGATCACTTACCGTATCGGCTGGTGGGATGGAAAAGATATCGACGGTGCCATTCTCGTCAATGCCGTCACCGGAGAATCCCAGTGGTATGCGAAGGATGAAGTGCCGCAGTGGATCGATCAGCTCTACGATTCCGGCATGATCATCGAACAGTTAGACGATAACGGACTGTTCCAGAATGGTTACATCAACTCCATTTTCGGTCAGAAAAATGTGCGCAGGACCACCTACGGATACAATTACCTGGCCATCAATGACGATGTGTATCTCTATACAGGTATGTCCTCTGTAACAGCCGATCAGTCCAACATCGGCTTTGTGCTGGTCAACCTCCGGACGAAAGCGACGAAGTTTTATACGGTGCCGGGTGCTACAGAGACCTCCGCCATGGCGTCCGCCCAGGGCCAGGTCCAGCACCTGAAATATTCAGCCACCTTCCCGCTCCTGCTCAACATCTCTGAGCGTCCCACCTACTTCGTGTCCCTGAAAGATGATGCCGGTCTGGTGAAAATGTACGCGTTCGTCGATGTGGAACAGTATCAGATCGTGGGAACCGGCCAGACCATTGACGAGGCCCGCAAGAATTACCGGACTGCCCTGAATCTGGAAGATGTGGAGATCAGCGACCCGGTGGATACACTGGAGAAGTCAGGGATCATCGATTCCGTAGCTGACGTGGTAATTTCCGGCAACACCTGCTACTATTTCACATTAAAGGGAAGTGAAGCCGTCTTTGCGGCACAGGTGACTGAACACGAGAAGCTTCCGTTTATCCAGTCCGGAGACAGGATCTCGTTCACGTACACCGAGACCGAAACTCCCTTCCAGGTCGTTGAGATCCGGGAGATCCGCCTGATATCCCGCTAATTTCTTATTGTAGAACAAAGCGCCGGCAGGTTTTTCCTGTCAGCGCTTTGTTCATTTTTTGATGTTTCTGATTCTGTTTCGTTTCTGTCCTGATACGATCAAACTTCTATACGATCTGTCCTTTTGCTACAAATACCTGGAAGCTGTCCGTACCGCAGAGTTCCTTATTCTCGGTGATCGTGACATCCTTATCGGTGATCACATATTCCACCTGGGAACCGTCTTTGATCACGGTATCCTGCATCAGCACACAGTTCTTCACCTTTGCGCCTTTGCCGATCTTTACGCCACGGAACAGGACACTGTTCTCAACTTCGCCCTCAATCACGCAACCGTCGGAAACCAGCACATTTTTTACCTTCGCGCCCGGAATATATCTCGTCGGGTTGTCATCACGAATCTTTGTATAGATCGGATTGCCGTAGAATAACGCATCCAGATTCTCATCGTTCAGGAGTTTCATATTCTCTTCAAAGTAGCTCTTCATATCGCAGATTCTCGCATGGTATCCATCAAACTCATATCCCCGGATATTCAGCTTGTCTGTCTTTGTGGCAAGAACATCGCGCTCAAAGTAAACGGATCCGCGGACGAATCCCGTATTGATCAGGTCGATCAGAAGCGTTCTCTCCAGAATAAAGATATTCATGCTGAGATTCTGGATTCCCTCAGCCTTTGAGTTGATATAGAATTTCGTTACCCGGCCGTTATCCACTTTTAACGTATAGTAGAAGTTTCCGGTTCCCTCGATCCGTTTCAGGCCTGCCGGAATTTCTTCCTTTGCGTAAGCCACGGTAACATCTGCGCCGCTCTCAATATGAGCATTCATTAACGCCTTGAAATCAAAGTTTACAGCCATATTGGCATCTGTGAGAACCACATATTTTTCCTTGGATTCCTCCAGCGTGGGAAGAATGCTGTAGATCGCTTCCACACGGCCGCTGTACGGCTTCATGTTCTTCTCCGCATACGGCGGGAAAATATTCAGGCCGCCGTTCTTGCGTGCCAGATCCCACTCACGTCCGGAACCGAGGTGGTCCATAAGAGAATGGTAATTATTGCGGACCAAAACATTGATATTGTCAATTCCGCTGTTGACCATGCTGGACAGAATAAAGTCCACCAGACGATAACGGCCGCCGAACGGAATGGATGCCATCAGACGCTCATTGACTAATTCCGGTACAAGACTGTCATAACTGTTCGGGAAAATAATTCCCATCGCATTTGCATTGGAATTTACCATTGTTCTCCACCACCTTCTACATTATTATTCACCATGGCTTTGGGGCCGATCTTCGCATTGTCACCGATTACGACACCGGATCCGATCGTCGCTACGCCCTTCTCTTCACCGGACGGCATTGCGCCCACAACGGCGTTCTTTCCAATCACAACATTCTCCGCTACAATACAGTGCTTGACAACCGCACCGCTCTTAATCACGGTTCCGCCCATCACAACGGCGTCTTCCACTTCAGCGCCCTCTTCCACCTTAACGCCGGCGAAAAGGATGGAGTGCTTCACATTGCCGTATACGCGGCAGCCGTCTGTGATCATGGAATTCTCCACAACTGCGTTGGCACCGATCTTATGTCCGGTCATACCGCTGTTTCGGCTGTAGATCTTCCAGTTCTCGTCAAACAGGTCGATACCGCTGTGCTCCGGATCCATCACCTCCATATTGGCCTCCCATAAGGAGGAAATGGTTCCTACATCTTTCCAATATCCGTCGAAATGGTACGCATACATATTGCGGCCATCCTTTAAAAGATTCGGAATAATATTGTTGCCGAAGTCGTTTTCCGAATTCGGATCGGCTTCATCTTCAATCAGATACTTCTTCAGAATATCCCAGTTGAAGATATAGATACCCATGGAAGCAAGATTGGACTTCGGATTCTTCGGTTTCTCTTGGAATTCCGTGATCTTGTCATTTTCGTCAGCCACCATCAGACCGAAGCGGGAAGCCTCCTCCCACGGAACCTCCATGACCGCAACGCTGAATTCAGCATTTTTCTCTTTATGGAACCGCAGGAAATCACTGTAATCCTGTTTGCAGATCTGGTCTCCGGAAAGGATGATCACATATTCCGGATTATATCGCTCAATAAACGGAATATTCTGGTAAATCGCATTGGCAGTTCCCTTGTACCAGTCCGAGCCGGAAGCCTGCTGATACGGCGGCAGTACATGAACTCCTCCGTAAAGGCGGTCCAGATCCCACGGCTGTCCATTTCCTATGTATTCGTTTAATACCATGGGCTGATACTGTGTCAGAATACCAACGGTATCAATTCCGGAGTTCACGCAGTTTGACAGCGGGAAATCGATAATCCGATATTTTCCGCCAAAAGGAACTGCCGGTTTTGCCAGCTTCTGTGTCAGGGCATACAGACGGGAACCCTGACCACCGGCAAGGAGCATTGCAATCATTTCTTTTGCCATAATAATTCCCCCTGAATAAATAATCGGTTATGTAAATATTACCACATTTCCCGAAAAACTGATAGACTTTTTGTGTAAAATATTAAATTTTTCCTGTCTAATCCTGAAGAAATTCCGCCATAACGCAATTACTTACATCCAGACCATACTCCGTCAGAAAAAAACGATCCCCGATCTGTTCTGCCACGCCTTCCCTGATAAGCTTTTCCAGAAGTCCCGGATACACCTGCTCCGCCGAAAGCCCGAACCGCCGTTCAAACTCGCACAGAGAAACACCCTGAACCATGCGAAGTCCCAGAAAAAAGAATTCCTCCTCCATATCTCTTTTCGTGAGGATCTGCTCCTCCGCGCACTTTCCAGGTTCTCCGTTCAGATACTCGCTCATATTGTCCGTTACCTGAAACCGCTTCCCGTCCACATAGGAGGAAGCGCCCAGTCCCAGCCCCAGATACGGAACTCCGGTCCAGTATCCGATATTATGGCGGCACTCCCGCCCACTTTTCGCGTAGTTGGAGATCTCATACCGTTCATAGCCGTATCCGGCCAGGATCTCCTTCGTTCTGTGGTACATTTCCCGGTCAGAATCCTCATCAGGAAGAAGGCCTTCCCCTCTCCCCTCTCCGTAACGGTCAAAAAAGGGCGTTCCCTCCTCGATGATCAGACTGTACGCCGAGATATGCTCCGGCTCCATCGACGCCACGGTCCTCAGCGTCGAAAGCCAGCTTTCCGTCGTCTGACCCGGGAGCGCCGACATGAGATCCACATTGATATTCCCGAACCCGCACGACCGGGCCAGACGGAAGCTTTCAACAAAATCTTCAAACGTATGGATCCTGCCCAGGAGGCGAAGTTCTCTGTTATCGGCTGACTGCAGGCCAAAGCTCAGTCGGTTGATCCCCACAGACCGGTAATCAAGAAGCTTCTTCTCCGTTACCGTCCCCGGGTTCGCCTCCATGGAGATCTCGGCCTCCCCGTTTATCTGAAAACTCCTGTGGAGCGCCTCGAAGATCTTCACCATCAGACCCGAATCCAAAACAGACGGAGTGCCGCCTCCCACGAATACGGAAGTCACAGTCGTATCCCGGTAAGCGGCACCTGCCATTTCGATCTCTCCGATCAGTATCTCTGTATACCGCCTTTTTACCGCCTCATCGGCAGGAAAGGACAGAAAATCACAGTACGCACATTTCCGCTCGCAGAACGGGATGTGCACATAAAGTTCCATTTGTTTCTTCATTCTCAACACTCCGGATCGTTTCATGCATCATAAGGCAGCTCCATGGGCGTTCCGTCAAGGACTGCCTGAATCAACCGGTCACCGCGGTAACACAGTTTCAGGGAGAAGAACGGCGCCTCCTCCTCGAGAAGCCGGAAGAAGATCCGGTCGCCCTCCCAGAGATTCAGTCTGCCGATCTCCCGCTTCGGGATCCATTCTAACGTCCCCTCATCGCAGAGTACCGGATCGCCCTCAAATCCGCAGGCCGTATAAAGGAACATATACTCGGCTTCCTCGTCATTGAGGACAAACGTCACGATCCCCCGAAGCCGGTAGTCCGTAAGCCGGTACCCCGTTTCTTCTCTTGCTTCACGAAGGAGGCAGTCCTCCGGGCTCTCGCCTTTCTCGAACTTGCCTCCGATTCCGATCCATTTATCCTTATTCTCATCATTTTTCTTACTGATCCGGTGCAGCATGAGATACCTCTCATCCTGTTCCAGATAGCACAGCGTTGTCAGCTTCATACGCCACTCCGTAATCGTTATTCCTACTCATCGTCCAGCTTCAGGACGCTCATGAAGGCCTTCTGCGGGATCTCCACGTTTCCTACCTGGCGCATCCGCTTCTTGCCTTCCTTCTGCTTTTCCAGAAGCTTCTTCTTACGGGAGATATCGCCGCCGTAACACTTGGCAAGAACGTCCTTGCGGACCGCCTTGACAGTCTCGCGAGCGATGATCTTTCCGCCCACCGCCGCCTGGATCGGGATCTCGAACAGGTGCCTCGGGATCTCATCCTTTAACTTTTCGCACATCTTTCTTCCGCGCTCGTAGGCAGAGCCGGCGAAGACAATGAAGGAGAGCGCATCGACCTCCTCACGGTTGATCAGGATATCTAACTTCACTAGATCTGACTTTTCATAGCCTTTGAGTTCATAGTCGAAGGAAGCGTATCCTCTCGACCGCGACTTTAAGGCGTCAAAGAAATCGTAGATGATCTCATTGAGCGGCAGTTCATATTTTAAGAGGGCTCTCGTCTCCTCCATATATTCCATTCCCAGGTAGACGCCGCGCCGCTCCTGGCAGAGCTTCATGATTGCACCCACAAATTCTGTGGTTACCATGATCTCGGCCGAAACGATCGGTTCCTCCATATAGTCGATCTCAGACGGATCCGGCATATTGGTCGGATTGGTCAGGTCGATCACATCCCCGTTGGTCTTATGGATCCGGTACACTACGCTGGGGGCCGTGGTCACAAGGTCCAGATTGTATTCCCGCTCCAGACGCTCCTGGATGATCTCCAGATGCAGAAGTCCCAGGAAGCCGCACCGGAATCCGAAGCCGAGGGCCACGGAAGTCTCCGGCTCGAAAAACAGGGACGCGTCGTTTAACTGCAGTTTTTCCAGCGCATCGCGAAGCTCCGGATACTTGGCTCCGTCGGCGGGATACAGACCGCAGTACACCATCGGGGTGACCTTCTTGTAACCTGGAAGCGGCTCCGCGCACGGATTGTCCCGGTTTGTAATGGTGTCGCCCACACGGGTATCCTTCACATTCTTGATACTCGCGGTGATATACCCGACCATTCCGGCGGAAAGCTCCTCACAGGGGATAAACTGGCCCGCGCCGAAATATCCCACTTCCACCACATCGTAGGAAGCGCCGGTCGCCATCATGTGGATCGGGGTTCCTTTTTTCACGGTACCCTCCTTGATCCGGCAGAACACGATCACGCCCCGGTAGGAATCGTAGAGCGAATCGAAGATCAGTGCCTGAAGAGGCGCCCCGGGGTCTCCCGACGGAGCCGGAATCTTCGTCACGATTGATTCCAGCACTTCTTCGATATTAATACCGTTTTTCGCAGAGATCCTCGGAGCGTCATGGGCCTCCAGACCGATCACGTCCTCGATCTCCTCCGCCACCCGGTCCGGCTCCGCGCTGGGAAGGTCGATTTTGTTGATGACCGGGAACACGTCCAGATTATGGTCCAGTGCCAGATAAACATTGGCCAGAGTCTGGGCCTCGATTCCCTGCGCCGCATCCACCACAAGGATGGCACCGTCGCACGCCGCCAGACTTCGCGACACCTCATAGTTAAAATCCACATGACCGGGGGTGTCGATCAGATTAAAAATATATTCCTCACCGTCTTTCGCGCGGTACACGGTACGCACCGCCTGAGACTTGATCGTAATTCCGCGTTCACGCTCCAGATCCATGTTGTCCAGGACCTGAGCCTGCATCTCACGGCTTGTCAGAAGCCCCGTCATCTCGATAATGCGGTCCGCCAGTGTTGATTTGCCGTGATCAATATGGGCAATGATACAAAAATTCCTGATTTTATCCTGGGAATACTCTGCCATTTATGTTCCTCTCTTCTATTTGAATTCCTTATTCCCCAATATACCATTTTTTCACCGGCCACGCAAGAGGTTTCGCCCGGCGTAATCTCTTCAGGAACGTTGACAAACATCGGATTCCGTTTTAAACTATTAGGACAATAACCATTCAGACAGGAGGAACTACCATGGATCGCACCACGCAAAAGACAAAATCCCTGGACATGACGGAAGGCTCCATTGTCAGGCTGTTGATCACCTTCTCCATTCCGCTTCTGATGGGGAACCTGTTCCAGCAGCTTTATAATACAGTTGACAGTCTTGTGGTAGGAAATTTTGTCGGAAAAGAAGCGCTTGCCGCTGTCGGTTCCACAACTTCCATCATCAACACACTGATCAATTTCTTCAACGGACTTTCCATCGGTGCCAGCGTCATTATCAGCCGGTATTTCGGGGCCCATGACGATGAAAAGCTTCACCTCGCTGTCGAGACCACCATGGCCCTTACATTCGTCTGCGGCATTTTCTGCACGTTTCTGGGAATCTCCACGGCTCCTGCACTTCTCCGCTTTATGGATACGCCGGACGATGTATTCACAGAGGCCTCCGTCTATCTTCGGATCTATTTCAGCGGCGTCGCCGGGCTTCTGATCTACAACATGGGCAGCGGAATCCTCCGCGCCGTCGGTGACACCAGACGGCCGCTGTATTTCCTGATTTTTTCCAGTGTCCTGAACATCATCCTGGATCTGCTCTTTGTGATCGCGTTCGGCATGGGAATCGCCGGCGTGGCCTACGCCACCATCGCCTCCCAGTTTGTCTCCGCGATCCTGATCATGATACTGCTTGTAAAAAGCACAGAAAACTATCGGGTTTCTGTGAGAGACCTCTGCTTTGACCGGTTCATGATGCAGCAGATCTTTACGATCGGCTGTCCGGTAGGCATCCAGCAGGCAGTTACCGCGTTTTCCAACGTCTATGTCCAGTCGTACATCAATGCCTTCGGTTCCGGCTGTATGGCCGGCTGGAGCAGCTACACAAAGATCGACAGCTTCCTCCTGCTGCCTCTGCAGAGCCTTTCGCAGGCCGGCACCACCTTCGCGAGCCAGAATATCGGCGCCGGCAACTTAAAGCGCGTGAAAGCCGGGACCAGGACCGCCGTTCTTCTCTCCTCCGGTATCATATTCGTGTTCGCCGTGATCCTCTGGATCTTTGCCCCGCAGATGGTAGCTCTCTTTAATCAGGATGCGGAAGTCATCTTTTACGGCGTCCTGTTTCTGAGACTCTGCGTATTTATGGTCGTGATCTGCTGTCCTGCCCAGATCTATACGGGAACGCTCCGCGGTGCGGGAGACGCGAAAACGCCCATGTTCATCATGCTGTTCTCCTACGTGGTGTTCCGTCAGATCTACCTCTTTGCCGCAAAGCAGCTTGCCCATAATCCCTACACGATCGGGTTCGGTTATCCGGCCGGCTGGATCGTATGCACCATCCTGATGACACTGTTTTACAAATTCAGCGGATGGGAATCGAGAGTGGAAAACATTTCTGCAAAATCCGGAAACAATTCGTAACGGATCCCCGTTTTTCTACTCTCCCTCCAGAACCCGGCAAAGAATATCCGCCAGCGGTTCCATCGCATTTACGGCCTCCGCATACGTGTTTGTCTGGGCTCCGACCTCAATGAGGGCAGACCGTGCCCGGACATGCAGGTTGTAGCGGAGGCCTTTTAAATAGATCTTTCTGGCAAAGCCCGGATACCGCTCCGAGGCGAGAAGCTGCAGCTGGAAGCTGAAGGCCAGATTGGCGGTCCGGTTCGGATTGGGAAGGTACTCGATGGGACCCTCCGGGGTCTGGGATGTCCCGTTAAAAAACATGATCTTCGCAGTCTCCTTTCCCCCGATCTCCGTCACAAGCCTGGTTCCCTCCGAAACCCCGTCCCGATGCAGATCCAGCACCACATCGACGGACGGATATTTCTGAAGAATCCCGCTGATCCCGTCGAGCGCATACGTATAGGCGCTGCTGCGGTCCAGTTTTCCATCCTTCAGATCATAGACCGACGTGTCGTGGATCACCCGATATCCGCGCTCCTCCAGGAGCTCTGCGAGACGGGCTCCCACGTTCACAACGGTTGCATCCGGATTCTCCGGATAATCCGCATACGCCTCCTGCGAATGGGTGTGATAGATCAGGATCTGGGGCTCTTCCTCCGACTTTTGCAGAGAAAGATCCATCCGCAAAAACTGTCCGGCGTCGATCAGCTCCCTACCGGCCGCCGCTGTCGTGTGAACATTATAAAACTGTTTCATCAGGTAGTCATAATCTGCCAGTTTTTCCCGGATCACCACGCTCCCGGCCGGTTTCACCGCCACCGTCTCCTCTTCGACAGGCTTTTCCCCTCCGGTTCCCTGCTCTGCTGTTTCCGGTTCCCTTTCCATGCGGCTGCCGTTTTCGTCTGTTTTCGGATCCTCCCGCACTTTTGCTGTCTGCCGCCCGGAAAGAAGCTTCCGGTAGGCGGGATCCTCTCCGGCGATTTCTGTTTCCTCTGATTCCTCCAGATACCGGAACAGTTCATTCCCCACCGGATATCTCATGTTCTCCGTTCCCGCACCGCTCTGCCCCGGAAACCAGCCCTCCAGAAAAATCTGCGCCGCCCGGACTCCGTACTGTTCGTAGAGCTTTTTTCCGAATCCGCGCACCTCGCTTCTGTTTTCCGCCAAAAGGAACGCTGCAAGCAGAAAAATAAGAAACAGAAGCAGAGCCGGGCGGTCTGCCCTGAATCTCCGTTTCCAGTAATACCACCTTCGTCTCATGGCGCCGCCCGTTTTTCTTTCTTTAAAGAATCTTATGAGCGATTCCGGTGTTTCATCACCCGAACAGAGCGCCGTGGATCGCCTCGGAGATCGTATAACTTAACAGTTCCACTCTCTCATCGATATTGTGGGGCGTCACATACATGGGCCCGAATTGAGGCTCCAGGAGTTCTCTTATCAACTCATACCGGTCCTCCGGCTTCAGAGATTCCAGATACGTTCCGTACGCGTCGGTTGCCTTCTCCCGTTTTAAGGCCTCCACCAGGGCGTCTGCCGTATCATGGACAATTGCGGCCGCGCCGACCACTGTGGGGACTCCCAGCGCAAAAACCGGCACACCCAGGCTCTCCTCCGTCAGACTGTTTCTGTGATTCCCCACTCCGGACCCCGGATGGATCCCCGTATCGGAAAGCTGGATCGTCACCCCCAGCCGTTTCACACTTCTTGCCGCCAGGGCATCCACCGCGAGGACCGCATCCGGCCCGGTCTCCCGGATGATTCCTCTGATGATCTCCGCCGTCTCCATGCCGGTCTGTGCCATGACGCCGGGAATCATACCACTGAGCGCCGGATACCCGTTCTTCTCCAGAAACTCCATTCCGTATTCCAGTCCCAGATGCCTTGTCATCCGGAGATTTTCCAGCACCCTCGGCCCCAGGGAATCCGGCGTCGCATCGGGATTTCCAAGTCCGATGACAAGAACAGACGGCACACATTTTCCCTCTTTGAAGATGCCCCTCTGTTCCATCAGACTGCGGATCCTCAAAGCCAGTTCCGCGGCCACTTCCTTATGATAATCCTCATCCTTCCGGATCAGATCCGGGGCTTCCAACGTCAGGTACGTACCGGCCGGTTTCCCCATGGCCTTTTCTCCCTCCCGGTCTTTGATGACCACCTCCGTCAGGTGAACATTCCTGTCCTTCTCCTTCCATTCCCGAAGTACTACACCCGGAATTTCACCGCCGTCCCCGGGAAACCGTTCCTTCTCTTCCAGCGCAAGATCCGTCCTCACCTGAAACACCATTTCCCTGTTCTCTTCCATTTTCCCGCTCCTTTCCCTTGCAGAAAACACCTTGTTTTCTTAACCATTTTCCGCAAAAAAAGAGGAAATATGTATTGACATTACCGGAAAACTTCGTTAAAATACAATAGTATGTTTACATTGAACTGTCCGTGTCCAGACTTTGATGCAAAACAAACAGAGAATATTTTTTATTATAATGGAGGTGTACAGATTGGCTAACATCAAATCTGCAAAGAAAAGAATTTTAGTAGCAGAAACCAAGGCTGCTAGAAACAAAGCGATCAGATCTAAAGTTAAAACTTATGTAAAGAAAGTTGAAGCTGCTATTACTGCCGGTGACAAGGCTGCTGCACAGGCTGCACTCGTAGCTGCTATCAGCGAAATCGACAAGGCTACTACCAAGGGCGTATATCATAAGAATACCTCTTCCAGAAAAGTATCCCGTTTGTCTAAAGCTGTAAACGCAATGGCTTAATCATAAGACTGGATAGATTTACAAGAATATATTAAAAACGCTTTCCTGAGGGTGTGTCGGGAAAGCGTTTTTTTATGGGATTGTCGCACGTGCTTCGTTCTATATTATTTTTTGCGCGATCAGGAGTTCCACGGCCATCCGGTCGCTCAGTCTTCCTGTCTTAACAGCCTCCTCGTATTCCACGCAGAGCTTCACGCAGGACAGGATCTGTTCATCTGTAAAAGCTCTGGCCTGAGCCATCAGCTTTCCTGCCGCAAAGGGCGGGATCTTAAGTCTTGAAGCAAGCTCCCCTTTTCCGCAGCCGGCCTCCAGAAGCTCCTTTGCCTGTAAAATCTGGTTAAACTGTCTCGCAATCAGAAACAGGATCCGCATAGGCGGTTCCTTTAGCGCCAGAAGGTCCTCATAAAGATCCATGGCCTTCCTTCTGTTTCCGGCAACAATGGCGGATACCATTTCGAAGATCCGGTTGGACACATGGACGGTCCCGACGGCCTCCACATCCTCTTTCGTGATGACATCCCGGTCCGCTGTGTAGCAGATCAGCTTTTCTAACTCGTTCCGGATCAGTTCCATGTCATCGCCCGTGCGTTCCAGAAAGTATTCCATCACCGGTCTCGTGATCTTCTTTCCGTTTTTCGCCAGGATCCCTGCAGCCCACGTCATTAGCTGAGCAGCATCCTGTTTCTTTAACTCCGCCGCATACCCCAGCTCCTTCACTTTCTTATAGAGGCGGTTTCGCTTGTCCACCTCACTCTCACAGAAGATCATACAGGTCGTATCAGGCATGCCCGGCAGATACTCCACCAACTCCTCCGGTGCTCCCTTAAAGTACCCGCTGCCGTCGATGAGGATCAGTCTCCTCTCAGAAAAAAACGGCATGGTATCCGCGAGGCTGATGATCTCCCTCACATCCGGGTTCTTTCCCTCATAATAGTTAAAATTCATCGTATCGTCACCGATGATTGCTTCCTTAAGCCGCTTCTTATAGCTGTTTATGAGAAACGGCTCGTCCCCGAAAAGCAGATACGCCCGCCGGAAGGACCGTTCTCTGATATCCTGATTTAATGTCTGCATAATCTCCTCCGCTACTTTCCCGCCGAAACGCGTACACCGGTAACAGTCTGTTCGATGATACTGCGCATCATGTTCTCACTCATCTGTCCGACCACGTATCCGAACAGATTCCCGTCGGCATCGATCATGTACGTGGTCGGATACGATGTGATTCCGTACTCCAAGAGCACCTTTCCGCCCGGATCCATGAGAACCGGATACGTATACCCGTTCTCCTCAAGGAATTCCGCGATTCCCGCTTCGTCCTGTTCTCTTCCGTATCCCGGCGCAGCGATCCCCAGGATCACCACATCCGGATCCTCCATAGCCTGATATTCCTCGTAGAGCTTCTGGATGTCCGGCAGTTCATTTCTGCACGGGGGACACCAGGTCGCCCAGAAATTTAAAAATATCGTCTTTCCGGCATAATCCGACAGTGTGTGCGAATTGCCATACTGGTCATATAACGTAAAATTAATGGCAGGTAATGCCTCCTCTGACGGCGTTTCTGTCTCTATGGCCGTCGTTTCCGCCTGCACGGCTTCGGTTTCTGATGCCGCCACAGTTTCTTTCACGCGCGGAGCAGAGACCTCCGACAGATATCCGGTCACAGAATTCATGGTTCCCGTAACCATCATAAATCCCATGAGGATTATCAAAACCGCCCCTGCTTTCACGGTGTACCGTGTCATGTTTCCATATTTTTTCAGAAACCGGAGCACTGAATCCGTAAAAAGACCGGCAAAAAGAAACGGGATCAGAAATCCGGCCGTATAGACTGCGATCAGAAGAAATCCCTTTGCCCGCGCCGCAGCGCCTGCGGCCATCATAAGAACGCCTGCAAGCGCCGGACCGACACAGGGCGTCCATGCAAAGCTGAAGATAAAGCCCAAAAGGAACGCGGTCACCGGCGACATGGCAAGCACATCAACAGCAACCGGCAGTCTCCTCTCCTTTGAAAGCGCATCGGATGTACCGAACACGCCCAGCTGATAAAAGCCCATCAAGATTACAAGCAGGCCGCCGACCCTCGCGAACAGTGTCTGGTTCCCTTTAAAAAACCGTCCCAGCGCCGACGCGCCGAATCCCAGCGCAAAAAAGGCAAAACTTACTCCTGCGCAAAAACACAGCATATGGAGCACGCTCCGTTTCTTCTTTCCGGTCAGGTATCCGATGTATAAAGGGATCACAGGCAGCACACACGGCGAAAAAAAGCTGATCAGTCCCTGCAAAAACACTGTCAGTGCCGGGACGCTGATATCTATCGAAAAACCATCCATAGTTATTCCTCCTCGTACTGCTCCAACATATCAGATACCGCCCGGTCTGTCAAGCCATCCGGATATTTCCAGACGCCTGCCATCCGTCTTGACAAGTATGGCTCCGGAGCGGGCCGTGTCAAACCGGACGGCGCCCATGGCTTCGCACCGGTCTGTCACCTCTCCGGCCGGGTGCCCATAGAAATTCCCCTCCCCATAGGAAAAGATCACGTACTGCGGCCGGACCGCCTCAAGAAATTCCTGTCCGGTGGAGGACGCGGAGCCGTGATGGGCAGCTTTCAGAACCGTGACCGGGCACAGGACGCCTGCTTCTTCCATTGTTCTTTCGGCCTCTGTCCCCGCGTCGCCGGTCAGAAGCATAGAAAAGTCTTCATATCGGAAAAGAAGGACCAGCGAGCCATCATTCCGGTCCGTGAGCCTCCCCTGCCCCGTCGGGGAGAGACAGAGGATCTCTGTCTTTTTTCCCAGAATCTCTCCGGGACTCTCGCCCGCCTTCAGATAGGTGACCGGGATCATCCGTTCCGAAGCCAGTGCAGCAAGCTCATGGTTCACGGGGTCATCCTTAAGCGCTTCGGACAGGATCAGCCTTCCAAGGGAAATGCCGCATTCCGACGTTTCCAGCAGATACCGGATTCCGTTCACATGATCCAGGTCCCCGTGCGTGACTGCCGCAGCCTCCAGATGCCGGATCCCTCTGCTTTTTAAATACGGAACCAGGCACTCGCCTCCCGGATCTCTTTTCTGACTGCTGCCGCAGTCCACCAGCATGGTCCTGTTTCCGGCGGAGATCACGATTCCATCCCCCTGTCCCACATCGAGGAATGTGATGGAAAACCCGCTGTTTCCCGACGGAAACAGAAAAAGTGCGCCGCAGAGCCACAGAATGAGCCACTGCTTCCCGCGGTGAGCCGCAAGCCATGTTCCGGCCAGAATACAGCAGTAAAAAGCTGCAATCGCCGAAAATGCCGGCACCCCGGGCACCAGAGACGCCCCGGGGAACTCCCGGACCCGCTCACACAGCATCTGATAGAGGAAGAGGATCCAGTGGGCGCCTCCGAAAAGCACACGGCCCAGAGGTATGGCAAGGAACGATCCAGCCGTTCCCAGGATTCCCGAGACAAGCACCAGTGTCATGAGCGGAATGACCAGAAGGTTCAGAAAACCCGCATAAGCCGGTAATTCAAAGGCAGTCCGAAGGATCACCGGTGCTGTCATCATCTGGATCGAAAAGCTCAGGAAAACGCTCTCCGTTTTCTTTCCCGTTTTCATGCGCCTCACAAGGTACTGTCCGGGAAACCAGACGGCTGCCACGGCGAGAAACGAGAGCTGAAACGAGGCCTGTGTGAGCAGATACGGTCTCCACAGGAGTATACCGATCAATGGCACACACATGGCGGAAGGCCTGTCGTACGTTCTCCCGCATGTCTCCGCAAGGAAGGAGATCCCCATCATAAATACAGACCGGATCACGGACGGGCCGAATCCGGCCAATGCACCGTAAACCATCAAAGCCAGAAATGAGACCAGTCCGGCTGCCGGATATCCCGCCCCCAGTCTTCTGAAAAGCTTCCAGAGCCCCATGCCGATCACGGACATATGGAGTCCGCTGATGGCGAGAAGGTGGGAGATCCCGTTTTTGCGATACAACTCATACGTTCCGGGATCCAGATCATTCCTGTCCCCCAGAAGGACTGCCTTCAGGATCCCGGCATCGTCCGCCTTAGCGGCGGCGTCGATTTTTTCGGACAGGATCTGACGGAGATTTCGGATTCCTTCCCGCGCCGCCAGGTACCGGCCATCCGTGACTGCGCAGTTCTCTCCCGTGAGGATCCCGGATACGCCGGCCGAGCGGCAGTAGCGTCTGTAATCAAAACCTCCCGGATTGCCGGCCCGGTCCGGCAGTTTAAGCGTCCCTGCAATCTGCACCTCCATGCCGATCTTCACGCCCGGCTCCTGTTTCAGATAGACACAGAGCCTCCTCACCGTCCATTGCCCCGATGTGTCAGTGACCGTACAGGCTCCAAGAAGCAGCCGGCTCCCGTACCCGGTCTCACCGACATCCAGGACAGTCCCGGTGACAGCCCGCTCCTCTCGCAGGCACTTAAGGATCCGTTCCTCTTCCTCCCGGAAATTCTCTCGCTCCTGCTCCATGCGGAATATGCCGACCCACAGTCCCGACAGGACCAGCAAAAAGGCCGGCCCCCATCCTCCCGCCTTTCCTCTTTTTCGCACGGCTGAAAATCCAGCCACGCAAAGAAAGGCAGAAATCAGGGCTGCCGGCCCGAATCTCAGAATACCTGTCATCCCAAGGGCCATCGTCTCTCCAAGTACCAGTCCCCCCGCGAGATACACAAGCGGTCTATTGATCTGTTTTTCCTCCTTCAATATACTCGTAATTCCGTTCAAACACGGTGCTCAGAGGAATCGAATCCCGGAACACCGCATCCTGCGAGCCGTTGATCCGGATCTGAACCCGGCTCACCGTTGACAGCTCTGACAGGGAATTGACAATCGAGTAAATGGGAATATAATCCCTTACCTCCAGCGTGTTGTCCAGAAATGTCGCATCCAGATTGATGGAGCACACACTCTCATTTACAGTAACATTTAAAAGCTTCACATCCCGCGGAATCGCCGCGTACGCTCCCGGCTTTTCCGGCCCCTCGATCAGCTGCTCCACGATCAGCTTCTCCACCGACGTGTTGGTGCTTCTCATGACCTCCCGCTTCTCCTCCACCAGAAAGTCTCCCGTCTCGTTGGCGAAGTACAGAGTCAGTTCCGTTTTCTCGAAGGAATTGATGTCCCGGATACTGTCTACAAAGTCTGACGCCGTCAGCATTCCGACCGGATTTCCCGCGCTGTCCACAATGGGCTGGTCTCCGCAGTAGATCACAAGATATTCAATTCCCGGGATCTGTGTCAGAGTTTTTGTCAGCGCCGCCCTGCACAGGATCTCCTGCACCGAATTCATCAGCGCATAGCTGGCATCCACGTACAGATGGAGAACATTTTCCTCCAGACGGAACGTCACCTTCTCCATCTGTCCCGGCATGGCCGTCTGGCAGTCCAGATCCGACGGAACGGCTCCCAGACGCGCAAGGAACTCCTGGACCAGCTCCTCCAGCTTCTCCGTGCCGGTTTCATACCCGTTCCCGATCAGTTTGTTCCCGGCCGAATTCAGGTAATAAATCGTGTACTCCTGGAGTCCGGAATCCGCTTTTCGGGACCGGCAGCCAGCGCACAGAGCAATGACCGCCAGTAAGAGGAAAACTGCAAAGATCCTTTTTCGATTCTTCATATGGTTCTCTCCTCCTATGGTATGTAAATTAACGGAATGCGGACAAGAAACACGGTTCCCTCGCCTTCCCTGCTCTCCACACGGACCGCACCGTGATGCAGCAGAATCACGCTCTTCGTGATGGCAAGTCCGAGACCTGTACCTCCGGTCTCTCTGGATCTCGCCTTGTCGACCCGGTAAAACCGTTCAAATACCCGTTCCCTGAATTCTTCCGGGATCCCGATTCCAGAATCCGCCACTTTCAGATAGAAGAATTTATGGTCTGCATCCAGCGTCACGCGGACCCAGCCGTCTTCCCGGTTATATTTGATGGCATTCTCAACCAGATTATTGACTGCCAGTGAGAATTTGACTTCGTCAATATCCGCCGTCACTTCCCGCATGCTCTCGAAGATCAGCTCAATATTCCGTTTTCTCGCAATGGGACGCAGGCGTTTAAGCACCATCTCCACCTGCCGGTTGATATCCGAGGAGACAATATTGGTCTCCGGCGCTGCCTTGTCCATGCGGACCAGGCTCAGAAGATCGTCAATGATCTTGCTCTCGCGGTCGATCTCATCGGAGATATCCGACATAAATTCCTTATAGAGCTCCTGCGGAACCTCGTCCATACTCATCAGGGAATCTGCCAGTACGCGGATCGAGGTGATCGGCGTCTTAAGCTCGTGGGACACGTTGGATACAAATTCCTGGCGGGATCTCTCCACCGAGCGGATCGTATTGAGCATCCGGGTCAGCGATTCGGAAATCTTCTTTGTTTCCCGGTAGGTTTCCTCACAGATATCCTCGTCCAGATTTCCCTCCGCCACCCGGTTGATCGAAGATACCAGGGCGTCGAAAGGTCTCATGGCCATATTGACAGCCGCAAGCGCCAGGATCAGGATCACGACCAGAACCAGAAGCTGATAGAACGCCGACTTCTCTTTCAGGCTTTCCTCCAGGTTCAGCATACTTTCCGTAGAGGCCGTCACCAGCATCACCCCGGCTGTCCTGGCCGGAGCTTTGCTGTCCGGCGTATTCACGTTCTCCGTGATCGGGATCGCCAGCACAAAATAGTGCTTTTCCGTATTGTATTTGTTCGTACTCTCTCCCTGAAAACAGCGGATGGTTTCCTCTGAAATACAGATCTTTCCCTCAGACAGAGAAAATGTATCCTTAATGATCTTAAAACCCGGATTTACGATAATAATACGCCCGTTATAAATATCCGCCAGCATGGAAAGCTCTGTGTCGATCCCCGACTTGTCCGCCGCTGTCCCGGACAGATATCCGGTCCTGGACATCTTGTTGCTCAGGATCTGGCACTGGTTCTGGACGTCGATGATCCTTCTGTTGACCTGATTCTGGCGCGAGGAGCTCGCAAGCACGCGCCCCTGGATCATGAGCGGCACCATACATGCCAGAATCGCAAACAGAAGAAGCGGGAGCTTGATACTCGGCGTGTGGACACGGTACAGCTCTTCAATCTTACTGCGGAGCGTTTTCATCTTCCTCCACCATCTTTCTGGTCGCCGTAAGTGCAAGACAGCCCGGCCCGATATGACAGGAAATACTCAGGGACAGCGGTGCGATAAAGATATCCGCCTCCGGATACGTCTCCTGTACCTCCTTCATAAATTCCACAGCCGCCTCCTCGTTCTGGGTGTGGGCAATTGCCAGATGGGTGTGTCTGCATTCCGGATCGCGAAGCCGTGTCTCCAGTTCCTTCCGGATCGCATTCATCATGATCAATTTCGCCTGCTTCATGGTTCTCGCCTTGGCATAAGCGTCCAACTTCTCGCCGAAAATGCTGAGAACCGGCTTGATCTTTAAGAGCGTGCCGAGTATGGCCGCAGCCGGAGTGATGCGCCCTCCCTTTTTCAGATATTTTAACGTATCCACTGTGACGAAAATGCTGGAATCAAATTTCGTCTCCTCCAGGCGTTTCTTTACCTTTGCCGCATCGGCTCCCTGGCTGATCAGAAGCTTCGCATCCTTCACCGACTGGAGCTGCGTGACAGAAATTCTCTGATTGTTTACAACAAAGACCTTTCCCTCGTATTTTTCATCCTCCGCCAGCATCATGGCCGTCTCGCAGGATCCGGACAGACCGCTGGACATCGGAATATGGACAAGCTGGTCATAGTCTTTTAACACGTCGTCCCAGAGATTCATGACCGATTCCGGCGACGGCTGGGAGGTGGAAATATCCGCGTCCTCGCCCAGTCTTTTATAAAAATCCTCCTGTGTCAGAGTGATATCTTCAAAGTACGTTTCCCCGTCGATCATAAAGGGCATCGGCAGAACAAATACCTCCATCTCCTTTGCCTGCTTCTGTGTGATTCCGCTGTTGCTGTCTGTTACAACCGCAATTCTCATGAATAAACTCCTCACTTTCCTGTGTCATAAGCATGTTTCATTTTACCTTATTTTCTTCAGAAATGGAAGTGCAAAACACAGAAAGTATGGACGAAATTTTCAATTTGAGTTATAATCGTAACAGTTTATCAGAAAGGAAGAACGCTATGCCATACTGTCCAAAATGTGATATGGAATTTGTCGAAGGGATCACGGTCTGCAGTGACTGCGGCGGCCCTCTCGTGGAATCAAAGGAAGTTGCTGACGCCATGAAAAAGGCGGAGGCCGAAAAAAGAGAAGAGGAAATGCGCCAAAAATACGAAGAACTGATGAAAGAAGCCGGAACCGAGACAGGAAATGGGGAAGAGGAAGCTTCCCGGAAACAGAAATCCACTGCATCTTCCGGCACATATGTCAACAAGGAGCAGCGCTATGAGGACGTCAGCTCCTCCGCCACCGCATTTTTTATCGTGGGCGGAGTTCTGGCCGCAGCCTCCGTTTTATGCTTCACGGGGATCGTCAATCTCCCTATGTACGGTGTGTCCAAATTGATTTTTCAGGGCGTGATGGTCGTCATGGCCGTCGGCTCTCTTGTGATCGCGTTCCGTTCCGGGAAATCTGCCGGCGAACTGAAATCGCAGATTGCCGATGAGCAGAAGGAAACGGAAGAGATCATTCAGTGGTTTACCGACTCCTGGTCCGGTGACGATCTGGACGCGCAGATCCTCTCCGAGGAGCAGGGTCTCGGAGAGGAGGAAATGAGCTTGAAGCGGTTCGAGCTGATTCAGGATCATCTGATCACAGGCCGCGATCTCCCGGATCAGGCCTACGTAGATGCTCTCTGCGATATGATCTACAGCCGTCTGTATGAAAAATAGGACGTTGCTTTTTCGGATCATACGATGATGCCGCCGTTTTTCCGCTGGTCTCTGCCGGCGCAAAAGCGGCGTTTTTTCAGCAGTCTCTATTCATATCGCACGATCTCCTTTTTCAGGCGTTTCATGATCTTTTTTTCCAGTCTGGAAATATAGGACTGGGAGATCCCCATAAGGTCCGCCACTTCCTTCTGCGTCATCTCCGCTCCGTCCGCACTCTTTAACCCGAAACGGAGTTCCACGATTTTCCGTTCCCGCGGACTTAAATGCTCGATGGCATTGTTGAGCAGATCTTTCTCGATCTCATCCTCAATTCCCTTGTAGATCACATCCTCATCGGTCCCCAGTATATCGGAGAGCAGAAGTTCATTTCCATCCCAGTCCACATTTAACGGCTCATCGATGGACACCTCCAGCTTGGTCTTGCTGGTCCGTCTCAGGTACATGAGGATTTCATTTTCAATGCACCGGGAAGCATACGTGGCCAGCTTGATATTTTTGTCCGGATTAAAGGTGTTGATCGCTTTGATCAGGCCGATCGTTCCGATGGAGATCAGGTCCTCCACACCTACACTCGTATTGTCAAATTTTTTCGCTATGTATACTACCAGACGAAGGTTATGCTCTATCAGCCTGGATTTGGCGTCCTTCTCCCCCTCGGTTCCGAAGCAGGCCAGCATCCTCGTCTCCTCCTCAAAGGTCAGCGGCGGCGGCAGCACGTCTGCGCCTCCGATATAGTGGATCTCACCCTGATTCTGCATGAGAACCGTGCGGAGTGTGGCTGTTTTTTTTAACTTCAGCCGGTTTGGCAGCGATATTTTTATAATCATGGCTCTTCCTCCTTCTTTCTTTCCGGATTATTCGTTTTTCTCCGAGACAAAGCATTCAGGAATCAGCATCGTAAATTCATTGCCGACTGACAGGCGCTGATTCGCGACAGCCACGACGGGCTTTTCAATCATGATCCTGGTTCCTTCCACTACAATCTCCATCTTTTCAAACGGTACGGCAAACAGCAGTCCCTCCTCGGTTCCCACTGCTCTGTACGGGATAAAAAAGCCCCCGGCGACCCGGTCGCAGAAACCTTCACAGTCTCCGCGGGCGATGACTGACACCGGTTTTCCTGTTCCCGGGACGGTCAGCCTGTTTCCGGAATCCGCAAGTGCCAGAAATTCTTTCTTTTTCCCGCGGTAAAACAGCCATACCCGATACAGATGCTCCCCGCACTGCCTGCGCCTGATCCTGAGCCGCAGAAAGCGTTCTCCTCCGATGCTCACCAGTGCCGTAAAGAACAGACATTCCCAGTCCGACAGGTAAAAATGCTGCACGGAGAATGCCAGGCACCCCTCAAGAAGCGCGGAGGATATGAGAAGCGCAGCTGCCGCACGTACGGTCGCCTGAAAACCGGGAGTCCGAAACGCCAGAAATACCATCAGGCTGCCCACAGCTGTCACCGTGAGTATCAGCTCCTCCAAAACAGAAAACACAGGAAATACGAGAAGTGCGCAGTTTAAGAGACTTCCGGCCGCTGCGGAAATACCGAGACGCCGCCAGATGACCTTTTCTCCAAGAACTCCGGCAGACAGAAACAGAGCCAGAAGGTTGAAAGCGAAATCTGCTATGAAAAGCAGATCCAGATACAGTGTATATTCCAACGGCGCCCCTCCGTCCTGTATCCCAAAACCGGAATAACAGAACTTATTATAGGCAAAAGCACCTGCGGATTTTGTCAAAAGAACAGAAACAATTCCAATTTTTTATCGTCTTTTTTCGGTAGGAAATCGTGAAATGTGACTGAAATATAGAAAATTCGATCTGATAAAGAAAAATACCGGGATCCCCCGTGTATTAGTCAGAAAGGCGCCGTCAAAGAATGGCGGCGCCTGAAAATTCGTGAAAACTATCTGCGGTTTTTCAGGAAATCCGGAATATTGATCTGGGTCTCCCCTCTGTGTGCCGGACGATACGTGGATGTACCGGACGGAATATTTAACTGCGGAGCTGTTGCTGCCGCCTCGCCGGCTGCCGGAGCAGTCTTCGGCGCGGTTGTCATCGTGGAAGCCGGCTTCGGGATCGAAGTCGGGACCTTCTGCTTGTAGTTGGTAAAATCCTTCATGGCGCGCTCCACCGGAGTGTTGGCTCCGTGTGCGTCAAGGCCTGTAGCGATCACGGTGATGGTCGCCTCATCCTCCATACTTTCGTCGTACATGGCTCCGAAGATAATATTGGCGTCGTCGCCTGCCAGCTCCTGAACATAGCTTGCAGCCTCGTTTGCCTCAATCAGGCTGATATCGCCGGAAATATTGATGATCACGTCAGATGCGCCCTCGATCGTTGTCTCAAGAAGCGGGCTGGATACAGCCTGTTTCACTGCTTCCAGAGCCTTGTCATCGCCTTTCGCGCGGCCGATGCCGATATGGGCGATACCCTTGTCCATCATAACGGTCTGTACATCCGCAAAATCCAGATTGATTAAGCCGGGAACATTGATCAGGTCGGTGATTCCCTGTACGGACTGGAGAAGAACCTCGTCTGCTTTCTTTAACGCATCCGGCATTGTCGTACGTCTGTCCACGATTTCCAGAAGTCTGTCATTGGGGATCACGATCAGAGTATCCACGGAATTTCTCAGGTTCTCAATTCCTGCCAGAGCATTGTTCATACGCTGCTTTGCCTCGAAGCGGAACGGCTTTGTCACAACACCGACGGTAAGAATTCCCATATCCTTGGCGATTCTGGCAATTACCGGAGCTGCACCGGTACCGGTTCCGCCGCCCATACCGCAGGTAACAAATACCATATCCGCGCCTTTCATTGCCTGCGCCAGCTCCTCCTGGCTCTCCTCCGCGGCCTTCTCACCGATCT
The DNA here is from genome assembly GCA_022788065.1 of Lachnospiraceae bacterium. Lineage (GTDB taxonomy): Bacteria > Bacillota > Clostridia > Lachnospirales > Lachnospiraceae > SUG393. The sequence goes on from JALEWG010000105.1 coordinate 30,872, forward strand.
CCGGCTTTGCGCCCGCGCCGAGTCCCTTTGTCAGCTTCTCGCCGATCTGCATTGCAGTCGGAGCCTTGCAGAACTGAAGCGCCTGCTTATCGGTGTTGATCCCGATAAACTCAACTCCCATAATATTCTCTTCCACCATGCGATTGACAGCGTTGTTTCCGGCGCCGCCCACGCCGATTACCAGAATTCTTGCGGCGTTTTCCGCCTCATTTATCTTAATCTCTAACAAGATCGTCTCCTCCTTTTATCCTCTCACTGGGTTTGCGGTTAATAATCAGGAATGCCACCGGCTGAAATGCCGCATGGAACATGTCCATTTTAATCTACCTTATATCATATTTGATTTCAGCAAAAATATCAACCATTATTTTAACATTTTTGTAATAGATGCAATCCCTATTCCTTACGGAATGTGTACATGGGACTGCTGTTATTCTCATCATACGTGTCGAGATAAAGGGTCCCCGAGAGTCCGGTTAGCTCCGGCAGAATATCCTTTAACTCCGTAATCTTGCCGTTCAGATTCTCATCGCTTCCAAGCTCCACCCGGATGTCTCCGATGAAGAGCTCTGCTTCCAGAAAGCTGTTGTAATGGATCTTGTCCACTTTCACCTCACTGACCGAAAGCACCTGCGTCAGGTTCAGGATCTTCTCAAAAATATCCTGATTGGCCACCGGCAGAGGATTATGAAGCACGATGTGGCCGAATTCCAGTCCGGTGATCCATGGAACACCGGGAAGCTGTTCCCCTGAACTCTCCACAATGATGCCGTCCTTGTCAAAATACATATAGCTGCTCATGTAGGAAACATAACCGACTACACGCTTCTCGAACACGACGATCCGGATCTTTGTCGGACTCCTGAATTCAACCCTGTATTCCTCGATGAACGGGATCGTCTTATGCTCCCGGAACCGGTTCTCATAATAGCAGTACGCCGGGTTCCGGGACCATTTCCCGTCGAGAATCAGATCAATGACCTGCTCTTCTGTATACTGGCGGTTTCCGGTCACCTCGATCTCGGAAATGCGGACCGTAAAAAACAGAATGGCGAGCAGAAGCAGAATGCCGAAAAGCACTCCGAGTATCACGGCAGCCTTCTTGCCCCGCCTTCTCCGCCTGTATCCACTGTATCCTGCGTACCCTCTTCTTCTCCTCATTCTCTTTACCTGCACTCTCCTGATTGTATCGATCCTCCGGATCTCAGATCCGGATCCACTCGGCTTCCGCTCCCAGAGACACAAGGTCTCTCACGATATCCTCATATCCCCTTGCAATATGTTCACAGTTTCCGATCATGCTTCGTCCGTCTGCAGCCATAGCAGCTACGAGGAGGGCTGCTCCTCCGCGCAGATCCGGCGCATCGGCGATCGACGGTTTTAACGGATACCGCCCTTCCACAAACAGCGTTCTTCCCTCCGCACGGATTCTGGCCCCGAACCTCTGCATGACCGCAGCTGCCGCGAATCTCGCTTCAAACACGGTCTCCGTGATCCGGCTCCTCCCCTCGGCCGCCGATGCCACAGCCAGAAATACCGACTGCAGATCCGTGGGAAATTCCGGGTAAGGCCCTGTACAGACCCTGAAGCCTGCCGGTCTCCTCTCCATTGTCAGGAGGATCTCCTGCGTTTCTTCCCGGGTTGTGATTGCGGCTCCCATCTGACGCATGACCCGCAAAGGCTCCTTAAGGACCCAGGGATCCACACCCCTCACAGTCACCTCACCGCCCGCCGCACACGCGGCAGCCAGATAGGTTCCGGCACAGATCCGGTCACCGGTCAGGAAAAACTCCGTAGGTGTCAGTTCCTTCACTCCCTCGATCACAAGCCGCTTCTCTCCCGTTCCATGGATCTTCGCTCCCATTTTCGTTAAGAACCGGCAGAGTTCCGCGATCTCAGGCTCTGCGGCACAGTTATCCAGCACTGTCGTTCCCTCCGCCAGCACCGCCGCCATCAGCGCGTTCTCTGTGGCGCCGACGCTCGGGTACGGAAACCGGATCTCACTTCCCTTAAGGCCTCCGGTGCCCGCAAGGATCATCCCTCCGGCCTCAAAGAACACGGCTCCCATCTGCTCAAGCGCATGAATGTGGAAATCGATGGGGCGTGCTCCGATTACACAGCCGCCGGGAAAATATGTGACCGCCTCACCCATTCTGGAAAGAAGCGGACCCAGAAGCAGACAGGACGACCGCATTTTTCCCACATACTTTTCCGGAATCCCGATTCCATCGGGGTCTTTTGCGTCTATGGTCAGTGTTCCGTCCCCGAGACTGCACGGACAGCCGAGCGCCTCCAGGATCTTCATCATCGTTATAACGTCTTCTATGGCAGGCACGTGACGGATCACCGTTACTCCGGGAGCAAGAACCGCCGCAGCCATCAGAGGCAGCACTGCGTTCTTTGACCCCTGGATTTCGACGGTTCCGAATAACGGCCTCATGCCCTGGATCTGTATTGCGGACACGCGGATCCCCCCAAAATGCAGCTATACCACATTCTATGCGGACGCGTGCCTCACCGTTCCTACCGTTCCAGCAAAATACTGTTGGAAACGCTTAAAACCATCCCCATCTCGATCATCAGAAATAGCACCGATGTGCCGCCGTAACTGATAAACGGGAGCGTGATTCCCGTATTGGGGATCACATTGGTCACAACGGCGATATTTAAAATTACCTGAATCGCAATGTGGGCCATGACCCCGATCACCAGGAACGCCCCGAAAATATCCGGCGCACTTCCCGCGATCCGCATGAACCGATAGATCATGAACAGAAAGATCAGGATCACCGACACCGCTCCGAAAAGTCCCAACTCCTCGCAGATAATCGCAAAGATCATATCGTTCTGAGGCTCCGGAAGGAATGAAAGTTTCTGGATACTCTGCCCCAGTCCCTTGCCAAGAAGTCCTCCGGAACCGATGGCGTAAAGTCCCTGGAGGACCTGATATCCGCCATCCTTCGGATAGGCCTCAGGGTTTTTCCACACCAGGATCCGGTCCAGCTGATATCCGTGGAGGACGCCGGCCTTCTCAAGCGCAATGGCCACAGGCGGGGCAAAAAGGAACACTGCCGCCACCAACGCCACGAACAGGACAAAGGGCCATCTCCTCTTGCACGCGATAAACATCATGACGATGGCAATTCCGAAAATGATGATTCCGGAGCTTAAGTTGTTCATCAGTACTAACAGTGCCAGAGGCGCAATGAGGACCGTGATCATGCCCCAGGTACGCCATTCGTTGATCTTCTTTCCCATTTTTGTGATGATCACAGCCATGATCAGAATCACTGTGATCTTTACGAGCTCCGCCGGCTGAAACCGGAGGGAGCGCGTTCCCAGCCAGCGCTTCTTGCCGTTAACCTCGATGCCGAGAGGCGTAAAATTAACAAGCAGCATACAGGCATAGGAGACCACAATAGCCGGGATCGTGAATTTGGCAAAAATATGATAATTCATCTTCGAGATGATTAACATCACTGCAAAACCGCCCAGCGCGATGTACATCTGTCTCGTCATATAATAAGAGGCCTTCAGCCCGTGGATCTGGGCATTATATGAACTGGAGCTGTAGATCATGACCAGTCCGAACACGGTCAGGAATATGATCGTAAACAGCAGACTGTAGTCATAATATCTGCGCAGCTTTTTCTTCTTTCGCGGCATGGCTTCCTGCTGCATGATCCTCCCCCTCCCATTCTGATCCTCTCACAGGCCATACAGGCCGGACTTTTACAGATTGTTGACACATTCTTTGAAGATTCTTCCGCGCTCTTCAAAGTTTTTGAACATTCCCCAGCTTGCGCATGCCGGAGAAAGGAGCACATAGTCGCCGCTGTTGGCGTAGGACGCGCAGACCTGAACGGCCTCCTGCATATCCTCCGCGTACATGATATCCGTCATGCCGTGCTTCTTCGCGCACTCGGCAATCTTGTCTCTCGTCTGCCCGATCAGCACCAGATAGCGGACCTTACCGTCAAAGCTCTCGATCCACTCGTCGTACTCCGAATGCTTATCATAGCCGCCGGCGATTAAAAGTGTCGGGCCCGGCATCGCCCTGATGGCCTGAATCGCCGCATCCGGGTTGGTTCCCTTGGAATCGTTGTAATAGGTAACGCCGAAGCGCTCTCTCACAAACTCAATTCTGTGCTCCACGGCCTTGAATTCCAGGCAGGCCTCGCGGATCACAGAGAGCGGAACGCCGAGGT
>JALEWG010000110.1 GCA_022788065.1 Lachnospiraceae bacterium
CAGTGCTCATTGTAATATACATAGGGGGAATACTGGAAGCCCCACTCCTCCCCGTTCATCGTAAGCGGGATGATCCTGTGGTTATTTCTCGCCGGATGGTCCGCCCGTCCTGCGTAACCGACATTTTCCATGCAGAGTAGACATTTCGGGTAACCGCTCTGCTTCGCCAGCTTGGCCGCCGCGATCGCCTTCGGATCTTTTTCCGGCTTGGAAAGATTGACGGTGATATCCAGCTCTCCGTATTCCGTGTCCGCTTTCCACTTCATATCGCGGCATACGCGATATCTACGGATATAGTCAGAATCCTGGCTCAGCTTATAAAAGTAATCCGTCGCCGCTTTCGGAGACTCCTCATAAAGCGTCCGGAATTTCTTTATCACCTCGCTGGGCCTCGGCATCATACAGTTCATGAGCTTCGAATCAAACAGATCCCGGTAAACCACGCTGTCATGTTCCAGAAGGCCGTTTTCGGCCGCGTAATCCAGAAGCTCCTTCAGTGTTTCCTCCAGAGAGACGGCTCCCGCCGGTGTTTCCGGCTCCTCATATTCATTCAGTCCCAGTACACTTAAAATCTGGTTCCGCGCATAGACCGCGTCTTCCTTTTCGATCAGTTCTGTTTCCAGACCATACTGTACCAGATTCCTGACAGCTTCATAAACCATATTCTTGTCCTCCCCAAAATGAAAAAGTTCCATTCATTATATTATAATAAAATTAGCGCAACAATACAATCACTTTACTCCATGTTTTTTGTGATTTTTCTGAGTCTTTCCGTCATAATTCTGCCCTGTATTCCGGTTCCCGCACCCGTAAAAGGAAAATCAGCCGGGTGAAAGATGCCTTTTCGCATCCCCTCCGGCTGATCTGTCAACTGACTCAAAAGGAATCTCTTATTCTAGTCCCATAGCCTCCATCTCGGCGTTGATGGAATCCTCACAGGAGCGCATGGCCTCAATGGTCATCTCCATCAGCTTCGGAAGCTCCCAGCCCAGCTTTTCGGCTCCCAGGGCAATGATCTCTCTGGAACAGCCGGCAGCAAACCGCTTATCCTTGAATTTCTTTTTGAGGCTGGAAACCTCCATATCCTTCGTGCTCTTTGACGGGCGCATTTTCGCCGCGGCCCAGATGAGGCCGGTCAGCTCGTCTGCCGCATAGAGGACTTTTTCCATCTCGTGATCCGGGCTCTGGGTCACCAGTTCGTGATGGCCGAATCCGTGGCTGCAGACCGCATGGATCACTTCCTCTTCCGCACCGCCCTCTCTTAAAAGTCTCGGAGCCACGATACAGTGCTCTTCCGGATACTCCTCAAAATCGATGTCGTGAAGAATTCCGCAGATCTCCCAGAAACCTGCTTCCTCCCCGTATCCCAGCTCATTGGCATACCATTTCAGTACACCGCCCACTGTCAGTCCGTGAAGCACATGAAACGCCTCTTTATTGTGTTCTCTCAGAAGAGCGATCGCTTTTTCTCTTGTCAGTTCTGTATGCATCCGTAAATTCCTCCTTATGATTCTCTGCGTCTTTATTCTGGATTATAGCAGAACAGAAACCTGTTTAAAAGAGTTTTTGCGCAAAATTCCACATTCCACCGGCCTACCCGGTCCGTTGTGAGGATCGGATAGCTGGCTATCAGATCCCCGCCCACATAGTAATCGATCTGTCCGGCCGTCATCCCGGGCTCCACCGGAGCTCTGAGCTCCTTTGCCACTTTCTTTTTCACGGTCACGGGTTCATCTGCAGCCATGAGGATCTTTAATGATTCTTCCTCCGGATACAGGATCCGGACTCCGGTCTTCTCTCCGATCCCGTCCGTCACCGGAATTTCATCGAGGCGGATCTCCTGCTTTAAGATCTCCCGGTAGTCGAAGGTTTCGTCCCCATATGCGATGAGCTTCCTCAGATCCTGCCATTTATAGGTCTTATGGGGAGGCCAGCCGCATGCCAGAAGCGCGCAGATAAATGTCTTATCCCCCTTTTTTACCGCCCCCACATAGCAGTACCCGGCCTCGTTCGTGAATCCGGTCTTACCCGATATGGCTCCCTCCATGTTGGTGAGCAGCGCATTGTGGTTCATGCAGGAAAAGGACCTGGTCCGCTCCAGGTTGGAAAAGCTGTGCGAAGGGCATCTGGTGATCGCGAGGAACTGTTCCCGCTTCGATGACTGCAGAATGCAGTACCGCATCATAGCTGCCAGATCCTTCGCGGTCGTGGAATGGCTTTTCCCGCTCGCTTCGTCCGTCCGGTCCAGGCCGTTTGGCGTCAGAAAATACGTCCCGGTACATCCGATATCCCGCGCCTTCTGATTCATCATGACCGCAAACTGTTCTGTACTTCCGGCCACATGTTCGGCAATGGCGACTGCCGAATCGTTGTGAGATTCCAGCATCAGAGAGTACAGAAGATCCTCCAGACGATAAGTCTCCCCCTCCCTGATATTTAACTGCACATCCGGCATGGACGACGCATAGGAAGAGACTTTAACCGTCTCGTCAGGGGACGCGTTTTCCAGCGCCAGAATACAGGTCATGATCTTTGTGGTACTTGCCATGGGAAGGATCTCCTCTTCATTTTTCCCGTACAGTACTCTCCCCGTGTCTCCGTCCATGAGAACCGCCGCCCGGGATATGATCCCGGAAATCTCCGTCCTCTGTTCTCCCGAAACAGCCTCCCGTACCTTCTGAACCGACTCGGCCGGAAGCTCTGCCGGCCCCTTTTCTGTCCCACTATATAAGGATATTCCCGCCAGGACCGCGCACACGAGAATTCCGAACTGCCATTTCCTGCTGCCTGTCTTCATAAAAACTTCCGCGCGCATTTTGTTACAAATATATGCTCGTGTTTTTCTTTCTTGATTGGATCTTTTTCCTGTGCTACAATCTCCTGTATGAAAACGATACTGACCTACCTCATTGATCCCGCGGATGCGGGGAAAACCGTTGCCGGTTACCTGTCCGGGGCCGGCTATTCTGACCGGCTGGTCGTCCGGCTAAGAAACACTCCCGGCAGCTTTCTGATCGGAGATTGCCCCGTTTTCTCCAACCGGATCTTAAACGAAAATGACCGGCTCACCGTCATACTCACAGAAAAAAAAGGATCGGACTCTATCCTTCCGGTTCCCATGGATCTCTCCATCCTCTTTGAGGATGAACATCTGATGGTCATCAATAAACCGCCGGGAATGCCGGTCCACCCGTCCATGGGTAATTACGGGAACACTCTGGCAAACGGCATCGCCTGGTATATGAAGGAACAGCATCGGGATTTTGTTTTCCGGGCTGTCAACCGGCTGGACCGCGATACATCCGGTCTTCTTCTGCTCGCGAAAAACAGCCTGAGCTCCTGCATCCTGTCTGCAGCAGTCAGAAAGCATACGGTTCACAGGGAGTATGCCGCCATTGTCTGCGGAAAGACAGAAGCGTCCGGAACCATCGACGTCCCCATTGCACGGAAAGAGGGTTCCACCATCGAACGGATTCCGGATCCCGTACGCGGAGAACCGGCGGTGACACATTACCGGACACTGGCATACAGAAAAGACACGGATCTGTCATTCCTGAGCCTGCTTCTGGAAACAGGCCGGACGCATCAGATCCGTGTCCACATGAAATTCATCGGCCATCCGCTGCCGGGCGACTTTCTCTATTATCCGGATTACACCTATATCGGAAGACAGGCTCTGCACTCAGCATACCTGCGCTTCTCCCATCCGACCACAGGAAAACTTCTGGAATTTGAAGCTCCTCTCCCGGACGATATGAAGCGCCTCTTTCCCGATCAGGGACGCCTTAAGCCCTTCGGATAATGATTTTTTAAGATCCCCCGGTCGGCCTTTCCGAATCCCAGCGAATATCCGTCCGCGGTGACAAGCGTCCAGCCCCGAAACGATTCGGGAACCGGAAGTGTCTCGCCCTTTAAGTACCGATCCGCTGCTTCTTTGCAGCCGATCTCAAACGACTGCTTTACATCTTCCTTCTTAAGAAATAGTGCCAGCGCATGGGACGGTTCCAGCCGTCCTTTTTTTATTGTACCCACGTGAAGTCCCGGCCGCAGGATGCGAAGTCCGGAAAGCTCCGGCATCTCCTCCGGAAGCAGATACAGATTCTCCCCGAAGGTTTCAAATTTTCTCCGCGCGTTAAGGACCTCCCGGTCCGCAAGGAATTCCCGGCAGAACTCCTCATAACCCGCAAGATCCGGCTGTACAGCGATCCCTTTCTTTTCGCCGGACCACGCTTTTTTCTTCCGTTTTCCGGACAGATCCGTTTCTGTCCTCTGAGCATTCCGTTCTTCTCCTTCTTTTTTCAGGAACGCAAGGAAATGGCCTTCCCCGCCTGCAAGATGGGGCCAGATCCTTACGGTGTCTGATATCTCCCGAAGGATCCCGGTATCACAGGTTCCGGCCCACTCCGGTCTTCCGGAAGAAAAGAATTCCGCATGTTCCGGCTTTTCTGTATGAAACTCCGGATGCCGCGAAAGAAACCTCGCCACAGTCTGCTCATTCTCTTCCGGTGAAAACGTGCAGGTGGAGTACACGATCCGGCCACCCGCGCGCAGCATCTTTGCGGCACAGTCCAGAATTCCTTCCTGTCTTTCTGCGCACAGCGCGACATGCTCCGGGCTCCACTCGGTTCTGGCATTTTCATCCTTCCGGAACATTCCCTCACCGGAACATGGTGCATCCACAACGATCCCGTCAAAAAACTCCTCAAAATAGCCTGTCATCGCATAAGGCTCCATATTGGTCACGACCGCATTGGCAATGCCCATACGCTCCACATTCTGAGACAGGATCTTCGCCCTGGCCGGATGGATCTCATTGCAGACGAGAAGACCCTCCTGTGCCATATATCCCGCCAGATGTGTGCTTTTACCTCCCGGCGCCGCACAGAGATCCAGGATCCGCTCCCCCGGCTTCGGCGCCATTGCCGCACCGACTGCCATAGCGCTGGGTTCCTGAATATAATAGAGTCCGGCCTCATGGAGCGGATGCTTTCCGGGTCGGAGTGCTTCCTCATAATAGTAACCGCCCTCCGCCCACGGTATCTTCTTTAACGTCCGGATCCATTCCGGCGCTTCATCGCGGCATTTCAGAGGATTCAGTCTGAGACCGTATCGCCTCTCCTCCCTGTAGCTTTCTAAAAAAACTTCTGCTTCGTCTCCCAGAAGGCGTTTCATTTTTTCTGTGAACGCCTCCGGAAGACCGGTTTTTTCCCATATTTCCATGTTGTTTCCTTTAATTTTCAGTATCGCTTCCTGTTTACGGACGCATCCTAAAACCAGGAG
>JALEWG010000118.1 GCA_022788065.1 Lachnospiraceae bacterium
GTGGCGGCGGACGACGTTTCCTTTGCGCTGATCCGTATGGGCTCCTTCGGATATGAGGGAACATACACGATGGACGAGATGTACGACAAGAATATGCGGGAGGCAAAGGCCAACGGAGTTCACACTTCGCCGTATGTTTACCTCCAGACAAGGACTGTGGAGGAGGCGAAGGAGGCTGCCAGATTTGCTCTGGAGAAGGCGGCTCCCTACGATATCACGTACCCTCTGGCAGTGGACGTGGAATCCCAGTATATCATGGATCTCTCCACGCAGGAGCTGACTGATGTGGTGAACGCGTTCTGTCAGGTGGTCAAAGACGCCGGATATACTCCGATCATTTACAGTGACTACTATAAATTCAACAATGAGATGGATACCAGTCAGTTTACATGCGATCTCTGGCTCGCCCGTTACGGCGGCGACCACAATTATCCGAACCGGACCATGTGGCAGTCCACGGACAAGGGCGTGATCGACGGAATCAGCGGAAATGTGTGCCTGGAATTTGCGTTCAAAGATTACGCGGCAGCGCAGACCACAAACCGCAGTGACTGGACGCCGGGAACCTGGGTTCAGGTGGACGGAACATGGTATTACGCTCATGAGACCGGATATTACACAGGCTGGGTAAAACCGGATGGCAACTGGTATTATCTGGATCCGGCAAAGGGCGGCGCCATGGTGGCGAACACGACAATGGTGATCGACGGTGTTTCGTATACGTTCAGCGCCAGCGGAGCAATGCAGTAATAGAGGGGATCCGGACCCGAATAAAGCCCCGGGATCATTCCTCCCAGGGCAGATTTACAAGTGTATATTCATGATGGACAGCAGGCAGGAACTTTTCCAGAATGTCTGCTGTCTTTATTTTCAGGCTGGACGTGTTGATGCATGGATGGCAGCCGATCGATTCGTCCTTCAGCACATCGGAGTCGATGAGCAGAGTCACGCGGTTTTCCGTGTCATTTGCGAGTCCCAGAATACTGACAGAACCCGGCGTGATATCCAGAAATTCCTCCATATGAGCGTCATCGGCGAAGGAGAGCCTTGCGGAATTGATCTGCTTTGACAGATTTTTCGTTTTGAATTTCTTGTCCCCCGGCATCATGAGCAGATAAAATTTTGTCTTCTGGGCGTTGCAGAGAAAAAGGTTTTTGCAGATGGAAATGCCGAGCAGCTGCTCTACGTCATGGCAGAGCTCGATGGAGGCAGTGGCGTCATGGTCCAGCCTTGTGTAGGGGATAGACAGCGAGTCCAGAAGCTCATAAGTTTTTAACTCTTTCGGAAGACGTCCCTCTGTGGAAGCGGGAGCACCTGTATAAATGGTTCGGTCGATATATAAGTTCATGGATAGTGAGTCCTTTCTGAAAGTGCTGGTATTATGGACGGAAAAAAGTTATAATTTACTATTATAAATACTTCAGGCAAAAAATCAAGAATATGGAGATAAAAACAGGAATATGGAAAACAGAAATAAGAAACAGTGCCCGAATTTTAAAAAGTGCGGCGGTTGCCAGTATCTGGACCTGTCCTATGAGGAACAGTTAAAGAAAAAGCAGAAGGAGATCTCTTTGCTTTTAAAACCATACTGCAAAGTGAATCCGATCGTCGGAATGGAGGATCCGTGGCATTACCGGAATAAGGTTCACGCGGTCATGGGACGGGACAGAAAAGGAACGATCATTTCCGGTGTCTATAAAGAAGGAACGCACACGATCCTGCCAGTGGATCTGTGCCTGATCGAGAATGAGAAGGCGGACGAGATCATCCGGACCATCCGAGGTCTGCTGCCGTCCTTTAAAATGAAGGTGTACGATGAGGATACGGGATACGGATTCCTGCGCCATGTGCTGATCCGGACTGCACATAAGACCGGGGAGATCATGGTTGTTCTGGTGACGGCGTCGCCGGTCTTCCCATCCAAAAACAATTTTGTGAAGGCGCTCCGGAAGATCCACCCGGAGATCACGACAATTGTTCAGAATATCAATAACCGGGGAACCAGCATGGTCCTGGGCGATAAAGAAAATGTTCTCTACGGACCGGGCTTTATCGTGGACGAGCTCTGCGGAAAAAAATTCCGGATCTCTTCCAGGTCTTTTTATCAGGTAAATCCTGTCCAGACGGAAAAACTGTATGAGCTGGCGATCCGCGCCGCCATGCTCACGGGAAAGGAAACGGTGGTGGATGCCTACTGCGGAATCGGCACCATCGGAATCGCGGCTGCCTCCGGCGCAAAGGAAGTCATCGGCGTGGAGCTGAACCGGGACGCAGTTCGCGAC
>JALEWG010000123.1 GCA_022788065.1 Lachnospiraceae bacterium
GACTAATCTGGGGCTCGGAGGAAACAAGCTCCGCAAGCTGGAGTATCTTTTAAAGGATGCCATGGATCAGGGAGCGACGATGCTTCTGACACAGGGAGGCGTTCAGACCAATCACGGCAGGCTTACCGCTGCGGTGGCAGCAAAATACGGTCTGCGCTGTGCAATTGTGTCCGTGGGTGAGTATCCGGGGGAAGTGTCTGCCAACATTCTTCTGGACCGGATCATGGGAGCTGACGTCATTATCAAGAAGAATGACGGAAGGCCAGAGTCGGAGCAGTATGCAGAGCTGGTGGAGAAGACCAGGAAGAAATATGAGGCCGAAGGCGAAAAAGTATATTACATCGGCCTTGGCGGATCCAACGAAGTGGGATTTCTGGGATATTATGAGTGCGGTATGGAGCTGACTGAGCAGGCAGAAGAGCGGAATCTCACGGATGCGACCGTCTATGCGGCGGTTGGCAGTCTCGGAACCTTTATGGGCCTTTACTGCGGCCTGAAAAATGAGGATTCGCCTCTGGGCTGTGCCGGAATCGCGATTATGCCGTTTTCGGAGCAGAAGGAAGCAGACGCCATGAAGATGTTTGAGGCAGCAAAAGAAAAGTATGGTCTGAAAATTGAAGTGAAACCGCAGGATCTGCATATTGAAAAGGATTATGTGCGCGGCGGATACAACCTTCCTTCAAAGGAGGTCCGCGACGCCGTATATTACATGGGAAGGAAAGAGGGAATCCTCCTGGATCCGTGCTATACAGGAAAGTGCTTTGCCGGTATCCTCGATATGATCCGGGAGGGGAAGATCAGACAGGGCGAAAAAATAATCATGATCCATACAGGCGGTGTGCCGGGATTGTATACAAAACACCACAGAGAAGAATTTGAAAAAGAGCTGATCGGCGGAGTTTACATTGTAGACTGAGGATAGTGCGGATACAATTTACAACAGGAGGAACAACAGATGAATATCAAGTGGAACGCGGCGGAGTTTGAACTTGAGGAAAAGGCTGATGTGATTTTCTCCAACGCGGTGTTCCACTGGATCGACGCGGACCGGCAGGAGAAGCTTGCCGCCAATCTTGCCGCACAGCTGAAACCGGGCGGGGAACTGGTCTGTGAATTCGGCGGAAAGGGCTGCGCAGAAACGGTCCACGCTTCGCTTGAGAAGAACTTTGCAAAGAGAGGCCTCTCCTACACGAGAGAGTTCTATTTTCCGACCATCGGCGAATATGCGCCGATTCTGGAGCGGCATGGTTTCCGCGTGGAATATGCGGTGTTATTTGACCGTCCGACCGTGCAGAGCACGGAAGACGGCCTGCGCGACTGGATCCTGATGTTTGACAAAAAGCCGTTTGAGGGTCTTTCTGAACAGACTGCGAAGGAGATCATCGATGAGACGGTGGAAGAACTGCGAAATGTGCTGTTTGCGGACGGCAGATGGATCGTGGATTACGTGAGGATCCGGATCAAACCGGCGGATCCCTGCCGGATAAAACGAAAGAAAGAGAAGAGAAGCCATGTTGGAGCGTATGAAAGACCCGCAGAAAGCGGCAGACATATTCGGAGAGTGGCAGGACACGATCCTCTGGTCCTGTCTTCAGGATGTCATGGGGGATGTATTTGTGACTGAGGAGGGGGAAAACGCTTCGTCTGCGGCTGCATGGCTCGGCGATTTCTGCCTGCTCGGCGGAACTCCGGACCGGCGCCTCATTGACGGGATTTTTTCGCGGATGAGAGAGAAGGGGTAGGAATTTCTGATCCTGGTTCCAAAGGACGAGACGTGGTCTGACATGATAGAGACCGGTCTCGGTGACCATGCCAGGCGGATCGTCCGCTATGCCATCAAAAAGGAACCGGGGATTTTTGACCGGAAGCGACTGGAACAGGCGGTCCTGGCGGTCGGAGACGGGTTTGAGCTTTCACTGATCGACCGGAGACTCTATGAGGCGTGCCTTGCGGAAGGCTGGAGTCGGGATCTGGTCTCCCAGTTTGTGGAATATGAGAGTTTCCGGAGACTGGGACTGGGTGTTGCTGCACTCAGAGACGGAAAGCCGGTTTCCGGCGCGTCCTCCTACTCCAGATACCGGGAAGGCATAGAAATTGAGATCGATACGAAACCGGAATACCGGCGAAAAGGACTGGCGTATGCCTGCGGGGCGAAGCTGATCCTGGAGTGCATGGACCGGGGACTTTATCCCAGCTGGGATGCCCAGAATCCGGCATCCGTAGCTCTGGCGGAAAAACTGGGGTACCATTTTGACAGAGAATACACGGCATATGAAGTGTTCTGCAGAGAGGAAGGATGACAGAAATGGAGAGAGCAGACAGAATACGGATCGCAATTCTTGGGGCCGGGCGGATTGCCGGGACCATGGCAGAGACATTGCGTGATATGAAAGAAAAGGACGAGCGGTACTGCTGCTACGCGGTGGCCGCGCGGGATAAGGAACGGGCGGAGAGATTCGCCGATACATACGGGTTTTTAAAAGCTTACGGATCCTACGAGGAGATGCTGTCGGATGAGAACGTAGATCTCGTGTATATCGCGACGCCCCATTCCCATCACTACAGCCACATCAAACTGTGTCTGGAGCACGGAAAGCATGTGCTCTGTGAGAAAGCTTTTACCGTAAATGCCGGGCAGGCAAGAGAGGTCCTTGCCATGGCAGAGGAGAAGCATCTTCTCCTCGCGGAGGCCATATGGACCAGATATATGCCGATGCGGAACACGATAAACGAGGTGCTGGCATCAGGGGTGATCGGAAAACCGTTTATGCTGACTGCGAATCTGTGCTACCGGATCACCCACAAGGAGCGTATCGTGCGTCCGGAGCTTGCGGGAGGCGCGCTGTTAGACGTCGGGATCTACCCGTTAAACTTTGCGGTTATGGCCTTCGGAGCGGACATTTCCGATATTGAGAGCTCAGTTCAGCTGCTTGAGACCGGTGTGGACGCACAGGAAACGATCACGATAAAATACAGAGACGGCCGAATGGCATCGCTTACAGCATCCGCATACGGAGTCAGCGACCGAAAGGGCATGATCTATGGTGAGGAAGGTTTTCTCGAAGTGGAAAACATCAATAATCCTCAGTCCGTCACGGTCTATGATAAAGACTACCGGGCAGTGAAAACGATTATGTGTCCGCCGCAGGTGAGTGGGTATGAGTACGAGGTCTTAAGCTGTCTGGACGCGATAGAAGCCGGAAAGACGGAATGTCCGGAAATGCCGCACGCGGAGATCATCCGGATGATGGAGTTCATGGACAGGATCCGCGGACAGTGGGGACTCGTTTACCCATGTGAATAGAGAGGAGAATTGATTATGGGAAAAAAAGTGCTGGTTGTTGTGGATATGCAGAAGGATTTTGTGGATGGAAGTCTTGGGACAGAGGAAGCAACAAAGATTGTTGATGCCGTCGTAGAAAAGGTGAAACGTTTTGACGGCAGAGTGATCTTTACGAGAGATACTCACGGCGCCGATTACATGGAAACGCAGGAGGGAAAGAATCTTCCTGTGGTTCACTGTGTGAGAGATACGGCAGGCTGGGAGATTATCACACCGCTTGAGGAGCTGAGAAAGGAGCTCGGTGCGGACTGCTATAATAAGCCGACGTTCGGCTGCACCCGCCTTGCGGAGGATCTGAAAAAAGAGTATGAGAAAGGCGGGCTGGATTCCGTTGAACTTGTGGGACTCTGCACCGATATCTGCGTGGTCTCCAACGCGCTTCTTATCAAGGCGTTCATGCCGGAGCTTCCCGTGTCTGTGGACGCCGCGTGCTGTGCCGGCGTAACGCCCGAAAAACATGCGGCTGCGCTGGAAACCATGAGAAGCTGCCAGATTCAGGTGAAAGGATGATGCGGACAGTGAGAACGGAAGAGATAATCGAAAAAATTCTGGAGACAGAACGTCTGTATCTGAGAAAGATGGATGACACAGATTATCCGGATCTCTGCAAAATCCTGATGGACGAGGAGACCATGTACGCCTACGAGGGCGCGTTTTCCGATGAGGAGGCGAAAGGCTGGCTTGTGCGCCAGAAGGAACGCTATGAGAAGGATGGATTCGGACTCTGGGCCGTGGTGTTAAAAGAAACCGGAGAGATGATCGGACAGTGCGGCATCACCATGCAGAACGTGGACGGAGAGATGAAGCCTGAGATCGGGTACCTGTTCAGGCGATCATTCTGGCATCACGGATATGCGGCAGAGGCGGCAAAAGGCTGCAGGGAATACGCATTTCGGACCCTTGGGGTTCCTGACATCTGTTCGGTGATCCGGGATACAAACCGCGCGTCACAGAATGTGGCTTTGAGGAATGGGATGAAACCGACGGGCGGATTTACCAAACATTACCGCGGCGTGGACATGCCACACATCATTTTTTCCATCAGCCGTGAGGAATGGGAAAAACTTAGAACGGAGAATACGAAAGGATGATATTTATTTGTACGGATCCCTCCTGCCAGGCGGCTGCGGAGGGAGAGACGAGGATCCGGTGTCCCCGATGCGGAAAGCCGATGAAATCTGTAAGTGAAGAAGCACTGACCGGAGATCAGTGGTGCGAGCTCGGAATCTTCTGGCGTGACCGCCAGACCGAAGAGGCGGACCTAAGGGCGATCGAGTGTTTCCGGCAGGCAGCAAAAAGAGGCAGTGCCTGCGGGATCAGCAATCTGGGAATCTGCATGGAATACGGTTTCGGAACGAAGAGCGATATAAGACAGGCATTCTGGCTGTACCGTCAGGCGGCGGAGTATGAGTATGTGCCTGCTTTCTGCCATCTCGGGGACTGCTACGCCCGCGGGAGCGGTACGGAGAAGGATCCGGAACAGGCATTTCAGTATTATATGAAGGCGGCGGATCTGGGGTATGCAAGAGCCCAGCTTCGTGTAGGACGTGCCTACGAGACGGGCATGGGCGTGGAGCGCGATCTGGCCCAGGCCTTTTTCTGGTACCGGTTTGCGGCGATGGAAGGAGACCCGCAGGGATTTCTGGAGCTTGGCATGTGCTACCGGTTTGCCAAGGGCGTCACCGAAGACCCCGACGCGGCGGCCAAATGGTTTAAAAAAGCTGCCGACGCAGGCATGGCTGAAGGGATGCTCCGGTACGGCGTATGTCTGATCCTGGGATACGGCGTGGAAGCCGATGCCCGTCAGGCGGCGGAATACTATCGCATGGCGGGAGATCACGGGGATCCGCTCGGATATGTCAATCTGAGCGGCTGCTATATGTCCGGGACCGGTGTGCTGAAAAATGAGACCAAAGCTGTGGAGCTGGCGGAAAGAGCGGCGGATATGGGAAGCGCGGAGGGATACCGGCAGCTTGGCATGTATTACTGGAACGGAACCGGGGTGGAAAAGGATATCTCTATGTCGGCGAAGATGTTTTTAGAGGCCGCGAAGCTTGGCCATGTCGCGTGCATGGATCATGTGGGCTGGCTATATATGAAGGGAAAAGGAGTAAGGAAAGATTTCGGACGGGCCTTTCACTGGTTTACGGAGGCGGCAAAAAACGGCAGCCGTTATGCCAGAGTCCAGCTGGGGGAATGCTATTTAAAGGGCTTCGGTACCGAGCGGGATATTGAAAAAGGACTTGCGCTTGTAAAAGAGGGAGCAGAGGAGGAAAACGACTTCGCCATGTTCCTGTACGGGGAATGTCTCGAGCGCGGCACCGGCATTTCCCCGGACTTTGACGCGGCACTTGCGCTTTATCAGAAGGCGGCTGAAAAGGGAGGCGAGGAAGGTCTGTATCGCATGGCGCTTCTATACAGCACGGGAACCGGAGTGGAAAAAAACATGGAAAAGGCACGGGAATACTGCAAAAAAGTGCGGGAGGATCTGACCTACAGCGATACCTGTGTGTTTGAGGGCGAATGGAAGGACGCGATACAGAGCCTTCTTCGAGAGCTCAGGGCCGATGAAGGGGACCGCTGAGGCTTTCTGTGAAACGGTTATGTCCGGACACAGAAGACGACGATCTGTTCCGGAACCGCCCGGGCCGGGATACTCCTGGTGGATGCCGTGTAAAGCACCATCATGAGCCGGCCTTCCGGTGAGCCTGCAAACGGCTGGCCGTTGGGGAGCGTGATAAGCGTGTTCCTGTCCGGAGTGAGCATCAGGGTGTTTTCCGTGTTGGTGAGCTCTTCGTCAAACACGTCGAGGACAGCGGTCACTCCGTTTGGGGTGTATGCCGCTGCAGCAGCCTGATATCTGGGCGGATAGATGAGCGGCATCGGAGCGTTGGCAGGCGCAAAAAAGGTTGCGCGGTCACCTGTCTGGAGCGGCCGGAGATTGAGAACATAGGCGCCAGCCGGCAGCAGAACGTGAACGGTTCCCTGGTCCTCCGTCACAAGTGTATAGAGGGTCATGCAGCCCGGAATCCGGGACATGCCCTCCGGCAGATAGTCGATCTCTTCGATGATTCCCACGATCGGGAGATAGGGCGTCATAAGATACCTCCATAATACGGATCATTTTAGTATATACGGCATTTTCGGAAACGGAAGCATGTCCGCTCATTTTCTGTTCCATTTTCAGGAAAATGATGCTATACTTACTAATGATTTTTGCGAATAGAGAAAGAGAAAACAGGATCCGCAGGGGAAAACGGAGAATTATTACAGGAAAGGAACGGAAAACATGGAATTTTATGTACCGGAGGGCTATAAGCCGCAGATCGATCTGCGGGAGACTCAGGTGGCCATTAAAATAGTAAAAGATTTTTTCCAGAAGGAACTGACGAAGCAGTTAAATCTGACGAGAGTTTCAGCTCCTCTGATCGTAACGCCGGAATCCGGCCTCAATGACAATTTAAACGGCGTGGAACGCCCGGTGGGGTTTGATATCAAAGAAGGCCATCGCCCGGCGGAGATCGTCCATTCTCTCGCGAAGTGGAAACGGTATGCGTTAAAACAGTACGGGTTTCAGCCGGGAGAGGGACTCTACACGGATATGAACGCGATCCGCCGCGATGAGGATACGGACAATATCCACTCCATCTACGTGGACCAGTGGGACTGGGAAAAAGTAATCAGAAAAGAAGAGAGAAACCGGGAAACACTGGAGTCTGTCGTGAATTCGGTATACAAGGCGTTAAAGATCACGGAGGACTATATGGCCTATGAATATGATTATATCGGCCATGTACTTCCGGAGCACATTACATTTATCAGCTCGCAGGAGCTGGAGGACCGCTATCCGGATCTAACGCCGAAGGAGCGGGAATATGAGGCGGTGAAGCTGCACGGCGCCGTGTTTATCGAGCAGATCGGTAAAATGCTCCGATCCGGAGAGCGCCATGACGGCCGTGCGCCGGACTATGACGATTGGGAGTTAAACGGCGATATTATTGTTTATTACCCGGTTCTGGATATTGCCCTGGAGTTAAGCTCCATGGGAATCCGTGTCGATGAAGAGTCCCTGCGGAGACAGTTAAAGCTTGCGGGCTGCGAGGAGAGAGAAAATCTTGCGTTCCAGAAAGCGCTGCTTCACGGAGAGCTCCCGTATACGATCGGAGGCGGTATCGGCCAGTCCAGAATCTGTATGTTTTACCTGAGAAAAGCGCATATCGGCGAGATCCAGGCCTCTATCTGGCCGGAGGAAGTGCGGTGCGCGGCAGAGAAAGCAGGTATTCCGCTGCTGTAAAGCAGTGAAAAATGGAATTTATAAAAACGGAGGAAAGTGTAACATGGCGAATGAACGTTTGGAAAAACTCAGAGAGATGATGAAGGCCAATGGGATGGACGCGTATTTTATTCCGTCGTCGGACTTCCATGACTCGGAATATGTGGAAGACTACTTCCGCTGCCGGGCATACATTTCCGGATTTACCGGTTCAGCCGGCACACTTCTGGTGACAGGTGATTTTGCCGGGCTCTGGACCGACGGCCGCTATTTTGTGCAGGCGAAAAAGCAGCTGGCCGGTCAGGATGTGGAACTGATGCGCATGGGAGATGAGGGCGTTCCGACGATCGAAGAGTTTTTGAAGGAAAAGTTTCCGGAGGGCGGCGTTCTCGGACTGGACGGCCGCGTGGTCAATACCGGAGCAGGCAGAGGGCTGGAAGCGATCGTAAAAGCGAAAAACGGATCCCTGTCCATCGGAAAAGATCTTGCGGGCGACGTCTGGACGAACAGACCGGAGCTTATGGCGCCGGAGGTCTGGGTTCTCGGCGTGGAGTTCGCCGGGGAGTCCACAGCATCCAAAATTGCGCGGCTGAGAGCGAAAATGGCTGAGTATGGGGCTTCCGTGCATATTCTTTCAAGCCTTGACGATATCGCGTGGCTCTTTAATATCCGCAAGAATTCCCAGGATGGAAACCTGCTTCCGACAGCCCATGCGATCGTGACCGCGGATTCCATCCGCCTGTTCATGAACGACACGAAGCTGTCGGACGATGTGAAAGCGTACCTGAAGGAAAACGGGGTGTCTCTGGAGCCTTACGGAGATATTTACGATGCAGTATCGAAGCTCTGCTCAGAGGTCATTCTGCTGGAGCCGAACAAAGTGAACTTTGCTCTCTATTCGGCGATTGATGACGGAAACCGTCTGGTGGAGGCCATGAATCCGACTTCCATGATGAAAGCCGTCAAGAATCCGGTGGAGATCGAGAACCTGAGAAAGGCTCATTTAAAGGACGGCGTCGCACTCACAAAATTTATTTACTGGTTAAAGAAGAATATCGGAACAATGGAGCTTACGGAGACAGAGGCCGCGGAGCGTCTGGAGGAATTCCGGAAAGAGCAGGAGGGATACCTCTGCCCGAGCTTTGATACGATCTCCGCGTATGGATCCAACGCTGCCATGTGCCACTATCATGCGACGAAAGAGGAAGAATCAAAGATCGGTACCGACGGCTTCTATCTTGTGGATTCAGGCGCTCAGTATTATGAGGGAACCACCGATGTGACAAGAACCATCGTGATGGGGCCGGTGACAGAAGAGGAAAAGAGAAATTTTACGCTTGTCCTCATGGGAAATCTCCGTCTGGCCAACGCAAAATTCCTTTACGGATGTCGCGGAATGAATGTGGATTATCTGGCGAGAGGACCGCTCTGGGAGCGGTACATGGACTTCAACCACGGAACCGGCCACGGCGTCGGTTATCTCTCTTCGGTTCACGAGAGACCGAACGGGATCCGCTGGAGAATCGTTCCGGAGCGTCAGGACAGCTGTGTTCTGGAGGAAGGCATGTTCCAGTCCGATGAACCGGGACTTTATATCGAGGGCAGCCATGGTATCCGCACGGAAAATCTCCTGATCTGCCAGAAGGCGGAGAAGAATATGTACGGCCAGTTCATGTGCTTTGAGACTATGACCTTCGCGCCGATCGATCTGGATGCGGTGGATCTTTCCTTGATGGAGCCGTCCGATGTTCGCCTTCTGAACGAATACCACAGACAGGTTTATGAGAAGCTTTCCCCGTATATGGATGAAGAAGAACAGACATGGTTAAAAGAGGCAACAAGGGAGATCGGAGGAGATTATACATGGAGAATTTAGAAAAAGAGATCCTGGTGACGATCCCTGTTACGGAGGTGCATAAGAATTATCTGGAGGAAAAGGCTTCCTCCGGAATCTATAACTGCTGTTTCCGTTACATTCCGGGCAAAGAAGTGACGAGAGAGGAAGCCTGCCGGGCCAATGTCATCATCGGAAATGTGGCTCCGGCGCTGATCGCCGGCACGGAAAATCTGGAGTGGCTCCAGTTAAACTCCGCCGGCGCCGATCAGTACACAAAACCTGGAATTCTTCCTGAGAAGGCAGTGCTCACAAACGCCACCGGAGCCTACGGACTTACGGTTTCCGAGCACATGCTGGCGCTCACCTTTGACCTGATCCGCCGTTTCAATCAGTATCACAGAAACCAGGCAGAGCATGTATGGAAATCCATGGGCAGCATCATTTCCGTGGAGGGTTCCACCGTGCTGATTCTGGGCATCGGGGATATCGGCGGGGATTACGCGAGAAAGATGAAAGCACTGGGCGCGTACACCATCGGCGTCAGAAGAACCATGCGGGAGAAGGAGAAGTATCTGGACGAACAGTACACGTTAGACGAACTGGATTCTCTCCTTCCGAGAGCAGACATTGTCGCCATGGTGCTTCCGGGCGGTTCGGCCACTACACACCTGATGGATGAGAGGCGGCTCCGTCTGATGAAAAAGGGAGCGTACCTGATCAATGTGGGACGCGGAAGCGCCATTGATCCGAAGGCCCTTTACACGGTCATGAAAGAGGGATATCTGGGCGGATGCGGTCTGGATGTGACAGAACCGGAACCGCTTCCGGCGGATGATCCGATCTGGGCTCTGGGCAATGTGGTGATCACGCCGCATGTGGCCGGAAACTTTTTCCTGGCAGAGACGTTCGAGCGGATCGTGAGAATCGCGGGAAATAATCTGGAGGCGTGGGTAAATAAAAACGCGTTAAAGAACGTGGTTGACTTTGCGACCGGCTATAGAAAATAGAACAGAAGATAACAAAAGCGCTGCGAAAACGGAACCTTGCCTTCGCAGCGCTTTTTGACTTCAGATTTTGTATCGTCAGATCCGGTAATATTCTTCGGAGTACTTTCTCCGTCGGGCGGCAGCCGGTGTATAAACGATCGGTGAGATAACCGAAGCCATCATCAGGGATCCGACCACGTCCACGACAGAATGCTGTTTTAAAAATACTGTGGACAGACAGATCAGAATCATCAGAATTCCCGAAGACCATACGATTGGGCGGCTTTTAGACAGCTTCTCGCTCTTCGTTACAGCCAGATGGACTCCGATGGAATTATACACATGGATGCTCGGGAATACGTTGATGCACGGATCGATGCTCCAGAGCTTTGTCACCAGATAACAGAAAATATTCTGATCCGGATCGATATGCGGCCTGAAATTGGTTCCGTTCGGGTATAGTGTGCAGACCAGAAGGCTGATCGTCATACCTGTAAACAGGAACGTACAGATCCTGTAGTAATCATCCTTGCTGTTAAAAAAGAAGTAGGTGACAGCAACCGCCACATACAGGAACCACATCAGGTACGGTATGATAAAATACTCGCAGAACGGAATCATGTCATCAAGTGGTGTGTGGATCACATGATAGGGCTTTCCCACATTCGCCTGAAGCTTTGCGAACCACGTCAGATACAGAATTCCGTAGGACATGATCCAGATATGTCCGTACTTCTTTATAAGCTGTTTCATAAAAATGACACCCCTTTGTTCCATTATTATTCACAACTTTGGCAAAGTATATCACAGGAAATTTGGGGATTCAAGATACTTAACGAAAAATTAATAATAATTATGCAAACTTTCAGGAACAGGATCCGGCGGCTATTTTTTGACATTCCTGTGGATTTGTGATATGGTTAAGGAAGAAAAATTCCGCAATTCGCGGCACCGATCTGCGGAAACGGGAAAGGAATTGTCTGACTGGGAAAGGAAGGTAACATTATGCCATATGTGGAAGAAGCGGGATTGCAGTATCATCTGAACATCAGGCCGGGAGATGTGGGAAACTATGTGATTCTCCCGGGAGATCCGAAGCGGTGTGAGAAGATCGCGGCATTTTTTGATCATGCGGAGAAAATTGCCGACAGCAGAGAATTTGTAACATATACAGGATATCTGGACGGGGAAAAGGTCAGCGTCACATCCACCGGAATCGGAGGTCCCTCCGCCTCCATCGCGATGGAAGAGCTGGTGAAATGCGGAGCTCATACATTTGTCCGTGTGGGAACCTGCGGAGGGATGGACATCGACGTTAAGGGCGGTGATATTGTGGTGGCGACCGGAGCGATCCGCATGGAAGGCACCAGCAAAGAGTATGCGCCCATCGAATTTCCGGCTGTCGCAAACCTGGACGTGGTGAATGCGCTGGTACAGTCTGCCGGAAAGCTGGGATACACTTACCATGCTGGGGTCGTTCAGTGCAAGGACTCTTTTTACGGACAGCATAATCCGGAGCTGATGCCGGTAAACTATGAACTGCAGAATAAGTGGGAGGCGTGGCGCCGCCTCGGGTGCAAGGCTTCGGAAATGGAATCGGCAGCATTGTTTATTGTCGCAAGCTTTTTAAAGGTGCGCTGCGGTTCCTGTTTCCTTGCGGTTGCGAATCAGGAACGGGCGAAAGCCGGACTGGAGAACCCGGTGGTTCATGATACGGAAGCAGCGATCAGGGTCGGTGTGGAAGCACTCAGAATTCTGATTAAAAATGACAGAGAGAAAGGACAGCAGAAATGACTTACAGAGAAATATTGAGAAGAGTAGATCACACCCTGTTAAAACAGGGGGCTACATGGGAGCAGATCCGGCAGATCTGCGATGACGCAGTGCAGTTTCAGACGGCATCGATCTGTATCCCGCCATCCTATGTAAAAAGAGCGGCAGAGTATCTGGAAGGCAGAATTCCGGTGTGCACGGTCATCGGTTTTCCCAACGGATACAATACGACGGCAGTGAAGGCGGCCGAGACGGCGGAGGCTGTGAAAGAGGGAGCGTCAGAGATCGATATGGTGATCAATATCGGCTGGGTCAGGGATGGCCGGTATGATCTGGTCCTCGATGAGATCAATGCGGTCAAGGCAGCGTGCGGCGGTAGGATTTTAAAGGTCATTATTGAAACCTGCCTGCTTACGGAGGAGGAAAAGATCCGCATGTGCGAGGTGGTGACAGAGTCGGAGGCGGATTTTATCAAGACGTCGACCGGTTTTTCCACCGCAGGAGCGACGTTTGAGGATGTGGCTCTGATGAAAGCACACATGGGAGAAGGAAAAAAGATCAAGGCGGCAGGAGGCATTGCCGATTTTCATGACGCAGTAAAATTTGTGACGCTGGGCGCGGACCGTCTCGGTACCAGCCGTCTGGCAGAACAGGCAAAACGTGGAGGTGCAGATCTGGATGCAGAAATATAAGCGTATTTTTACGATCGTAATCGATTCTCTCGGAATCGGTCCCATGGAGGACTCGCCCAAATTCGGGGATGTGGGAGTCAACACGCTGGGCCATATCTCCGAGCATATGGAAAATTTTAAAATACCGAATTTAAAAAAGCTTGGGATCGGCGATCTGTGCCCGCTTAAGGGTTCGGAGCCGGAAACGGATCCCATGGGATACCGCATGATCATGCGGGAAGCCAGCAACGGAAAAGATACGATGACCGGTCACTGGGAGATGATGGGAATTTATACCACATCCCCGTTCAAGACGTTTACGGATACGGGATTCCCGAAGGAACTGATCGATGAGCTGGAGCGCCGCACCGGGCATAAGGTCATCGGAAACAAGAGCGCCAGCGGCACGGAGATCCTCGATGAGCTGGCTGAGGAAGAAATCGCGACCGGCCATATGATCGTCTATACGTCTGCCGATTCGGTTCTTCAGATCTGCGGAAATGAGGAGACGTTCGGACTTGACGAGCTGTACCGCTGCTGTGAGATCGCCCGCGACATCACCATGAAAGAGGAATGGCGCGTGGGCCGCGTCATCGCAAGACCGTACGTGGGAAAGAAAAAGGGCGAGTTTGTGCGGACCAGCAACCGCCATGATTACGCGCTGAAGCCGTCGGGAACGACTGCTCTGGATATTTTGAAGGAAAACGGCTATGATGTGATCTCCGTCGGTAAGATCCGCGACATCTTTGACGGGGAGGGCATCACGGAGAGCCATAAGTCCAAATCCTCTGTTCACGGTATGGAACAGACCATCGAGATCTGTCAGAAAGATTTTAACGGCTTCTGCTTTGTGAATCTTGTGGATTTCGACGCTCTCTGGGGTCACAGAAGAAATCCGGTCGGCTACGGAGAGGAACTGGAGAAGTTTGATGAGAAGCTGGGAATGCTCCTTCCTCTGTTAAAAGAAGATGATCTTCTGATCATCACTGCCGACCACGGCAATGATCCCACCTACACAGGCACGGACCATACGCGTGAAAAGGTACCGTTCTTAGCGTACTCCCCGTCCTTTACAGGAAGCGGAAGACTGTCTGAGGCAGAATCGTTCGCAACCATCGGGGCCACGGTTCTCGAGAATTTCGGACTGAAAAAGGCCGACAGCATGATCGGAGAATCGGTGCTCGCTGACCTGAAATAATAAATTAGCTGCCCGGAGCCGCGCATGTCGGCCCCGGGCAGTGTATGCGGATCGATAAAATTTGAGGGCTGTGTATGGTGCTGCCCGGGATCAGAGGAGAAAAATATGAAAAATACACTTGTGAAAGCCGTATATGCGGGATTTATGATCGGAGTCGGAGGCGTTGTCTATCTGGCCCTGGAAAATAAAATCGTGGGAGCGCTTTTGTTTTCCTTTGGCCTTCTCACGATCGTAAATCAGGGATTTTTCCTTTATACCGGAAAGATCGGTTTTGCGAAGACGAAAGAGGATTTTGAAAGAATCCCTGTCATTATTATCGGAAATCTGATCGGAACCGGAATCGTGGCGGTTCTTTGCCGTCTGGCCGGAATGAATATCTCTTCCGCGGCCATCTGTGAGGCGAAGCTTGCGAAGGCGCCTGTTCCGATCTTTATCCTTTCTGTTTTCTGCGGGATTATGATGTATCTGGCCATCGACAATTTTAACAAATGTAAAAATCACTTGTTTATTATTGCGCCGGTCATGATTTTTATTCTCTCGGGATTTGAACATTCCGTCGCCAACATGTTTTATTTTTCCCTGGCGGGAATGTGGAATATCAGGAGCATCGTTTACCTGATTCTGATGATTCTCGGAAACGGAGTCGGTGCGAAGGTGTTTGACATTTGCAAACAGTCGTAAAACCGGAAACCGGTGATGGAGCATAATGGTATGATCAGAAAACATATTTTTTTTTCCGGAAGAGTGCAGGGCGTGGGATTCCGATACCGCTCCTGCTATATTGCCCAGATGCTCGGGCTTACCGGCTGGGTCACAAACACATGGGATGACCGTGTCGAGATGGAGGTCCAGGGAGAGGAAAAGAGCATAAACAAGATGATTGAACTGCTGCATGAACAAAATTTTGTTGTGATCGAGGACATGGAAGTGAACGAGATCCCGCTCTGTGAGGAGAGCGGGTTTCGCGTGCGGTAGTGTGGAGGCAGGGAGGCGCTGAAATCTTACTTTTACAACGATTCCTGGAACCGGTTATGGTCCAGATGCTTGAAAAACCAGTCAAGT
>JALEWG010000227.1 GCA_022788065.1 Lachnospiraceae bacterium
GAGACCTCGGCTTTTACGAGAAGCATAACATCGGCATGCAGTTCTCCATACTGGAAAACCAGTACCCGCCCTTTCCGTCCACAACGTTCATTCTTCGCTTTTTCCTCTGGACCTCGGCATGGGCAGGTGCCGCACCAGTCCCAGCGAAGCACATCGCCGATGAAAAGTCCGCAGATTAACGCCAAGCAGCTCCGCAGCACGGATCTTATTTCCACCGCAGCGTTTAAGCGCACGCAGAATGCATTCTCGTTCCGTACGAGCAAGCGTCTGAGCCAATGTTTCATCTGGAACGGCTGCTCCGCCATCTCTATCCGATACCGCCGTTCCATTCCGCGGAGGAAAAATAAAAAGAACTTCTCCGGTGGCCAGATACCTCAGAATGATGTTCTGAAGTTCCCTCACATTTCCTGGCCAGTCATAGTCCTGCATTCTTTTCATAAGTCTGTCGGAAATATGGGGAGCAGTGTCCATCGGACTAAATTTATTCAAGAAAAACTCAATAAGCCTGGGAATATCTTCCCGTCGTTCTCGTAACGGTGGAATGGAAATATCCACGACAAAGATACGATAGAAAAAATCTTCCCGAAGAGTTCCGTCCTCGACCATGCGCATAAGATTCCGGTTGGTGGCACAGATGAGCCGCACATCACCATCCTGAGGCCTGCTGCCTCCCACAGGAGTAAACTTTTTACTTTCGATGGCATGCAGCAGCTTGGCCTGCATGGCCGGAGAAAGCTCTGCGACCTCATCCAGAAATAAGGTACCCCTGTGAGCAGCTCCGAGAAAGCCCTGTTTGTTGGTTTGCGCTCCGGTAAAAGCGCCTTTGACATATCCAAAAAATTCACTCTCAAAGAGAGACTCGGGAACAGCTGCACAGTTGACCATGATAAAAGGCTGTTCTCTTCTGGGGCTGACATCATGAATCATGCGAGCCAACAGACTTTTGCCCGTTCCGGTTTCCCCGAGAATAACCAGATTTGTATCCGTCTTCCCCATCTGCACGGCAAGAGACATGACTTTCTTCATCGCCGGTCCCTCACCAAAAAAAATTTCATCCCTTCTGGCGATTCTTTCCAGAAGACGGGCATTTTCCTGCTCCAGTCTTTCCCGCTCGTTTTCCAGCGCCTTTTCCTTGCGCATCTTATCCGTAATATCGATGACCGTACTGATGAGAGCATTCTCAGCTCCCCAGCGAAAAACAGAAGGATGCCCTTCCAGATGGCGAATCTCACCTTTTACGCGAAACTTCCAGGAATAGGTGCCTCCTGACAGAATATTTTCATGATTATTGGCATTCAGCTGCAAAAAGTGCTCCTTGTCCGAATCATCAAGAAACAACTCTATGGGCATCCCGATCATCTTTTCTGGATCGTCATACCCCATAAGCTGTGCATAATCCATGTTGATTGCCGCAATCTTGCGCTTCAATACCAAGACGACAGGAAGAGGAAACTTGTCGACAAAAGCCCGTATAATTGGAGAAAAGTTTTTCAACTGCGGCAGCGTTACCGGCTGAAAAATCTGATAAACACCGGTTAATTCGCCGGACGCGCCATAAAGAATACCGGCCTGTGTCCAGATGGACGATTCTCCCCCCAGAACTCTTTCCACCTGCAGAATACATGAAGCGGTAGAAGAAGTGCTTGATCTAAGCACCGCCGGATACCGCCTCTGCAGCTCTTCCTCATTACCGGAAAGAAGAAGCTCCGCCAGACAAGGGCGAGGAGAGCAATAAAACGCCTTCCAAGCTCCATTTGTGTGCAGCACATCCTGTTCTGGTATGCCGGTCAGTTCTGCACAAGCCTCGTTCCATAGACTGATTTTTCCAGAAATATCAAGGGTAAAAACAGGAAAAGAAGAAAAGGCCTCCAATAAAAATACAGGTAACTCGGAAGAATAAGGCATGACTTTTTCCCTGATGCTGAAGAGGGGGCGACAATCTAAAAAATAAATAATAGTGTCATTTTTGTCACACTATGACATCTTTTGCTACAAATCAATGTCAAAAATGACACTTCCAAAAATAAATTTTATATTAATATATTGATATTATATATATTTTTATTATGGCCCATTTTTTGAAGGATACTTTTCAGCATGAAGATGCAAAACTCTGCGACAAGGAGGATGTTATGGACATACGGAAGGTATCCTATGAGACCGATGTCCTGGTACTCGGATCCAGCGCCGCCGGATGCGGTGCAGCCATCAGTGCACGACGAGCTGGAGCAGAAGTCCTGCTTCTGGATAAGGGTAGACTGGAAAGTTCCGGATGCCTCGGAGGAGGAAACGATCACTTCATGGCGGTGCTCGATGAAGTGGAGCACGACAGTCTTCAGGATATGTACGATGTATTTGTGACCCCGACATCCGGCCTTTCCCGAACAATGGTAAAACGCTGGTATGACGCGCAGAGAGAATGCATCGACGTTCTGGAAGACTCGGGCATTGAGCTTATGAGGAACCCGGACGGAACCTATCTCCGCTCTCTCGGATTCGGACAGCCCGGGCCCTGGTGGATTCACATCAACCACGGCTACACAGTCAAGCATAAGCTTGCAAAATATATTAAAAAACTTGGTGTAAAAGTAGTAAACAACGTTCTGGTTACCCATCTGATCAAAGACGGCGACAACATTGCAGGTTGTGCGGGATTCGACGTTCTTAAAGGTGATTTCGTCACCATCCGCTGCAAAACCGCCGTTCTCTGTCTCGGACTCACGGTTTCCAGAGTATCGAACAACTCCACGCACAAGCCCTTCAACATCTGGTACTCCCCGTACGTGACAGGCAGCCAGATTCTTCTGCCGCTGGAAGCCGGAGCAGGCATTGTAAATCTTGATATTGCAGATGCAGGCACGCTTATTCCCAAGAGCTGGGGGGCTCCCGGCATGAACGGCATCAATAATATGGGTGGCAAGGAGCTCAATGCCCGCGGCGAACGCTTCATGTTCAGATACGACCCCTGCGGAGAAAACTGCGTACGTCGTAACCAGGTTATGGGAACCTTCAATGAAATGATGGAGGGCGCGGGCCCGCCCTTTGTCATGGACATGACTCACTTTTCTCCGGAAGATGCCCGACATCTCCAGTACGATCTCATGCCTGGCGATAAGGAAACATATCTGGACTACTGTAATGCCAGAGGCATCGATTTTACCAAAGAACCTCTGGAGGTAGAAATCAGCGAACGAATTCTGGGGGGCATGGTTGACTGCGACGACAATCAGGAATCTTCCATCCACAACTGTTTTGTTGGCTGTGTGACGGGAACATTCTCCGGCGCCATGTGCCTGGGATGGACGGCAGGACGCTCTGCAGCTGAACGTGCGGCGCAGACCGATATGCCTCATCTGAATGAAGCAAAAGCTGAAGAAATCTGTAAGGAACTTTTTGCCCCTCTGCAGACAACGGTCGATCGTTCCGTCAGTTACACGGAGTTTGAAGACGGATTACGTCAGGTCATGGACTACTATGTCGGATATCAGCGTACTGAGGCCAGTCTTCGTCAGGCTCTGAAGAGCTTTACGGTACTTGAACGCTTCCTGCCTCGAATCGCGGTCCACAACCTGCGCGAACTGATGCGCATGAGGGAAAGCCTTGAACTTTTCAAGGTATGTCGAATCTATATCCAGGCATGCATGCAGCGCAGAGAGTCCGGCAGAGCCCTGTATCGCCGGGCAGATTATCCGAATCTTGACCCCTCGCTGAACAAATGCCTCATCACGCGACTGGACGGGAACGGCAATCCCGTCTTTCAATGGAAAGATTAATCGGAGAACAGGAGGAAAACTGTCATGCCCCCGGTCTTTGATCAGACAAAATGCGTAAAGTGCAGAAAGTGTGTATCCTGCTGTCCCGGCTATATACTGGAAATGGGGGAGGAAACTCCTAAAGTGGTCTTTCCCGAAGAATGCTGGCACTGCGGATGCTGTCGCATAGCCTGCGATAATGATGCCGTTTCTTTTGAGTTCCCCCTGCATACACTGCTATAATCCCTAAAATAGTTCCAGCCGGTTCATCCGGCTGGAACCAACGGACACGGAGAACAATCATGCACAAGCTGACGACCGTTCTGACCGCTGTGATTCTGAGCTTTATCACCCTGTCCGGTACATCCTTTGCAGATGCCGAGTATGTTTTGAGCCTCAATCTCCCCATTCCCCCCATTCATAATCGCTGGAAAGAAGCCATCAAGCCTTGGTGTGACGAGCTCACCAGCCGTTCCGGCGGGCGCATCGTCATTGAGCCGTACTTCGCAGAAGCGATAAGTAATCAGGCTGAGTCTCTCGACTCCGTTCGCAACGGACTAGCCGATCTTACGGAGTCTGCCTTCGGTTATGAACGCTTTCCGTTC
The DNA here is from genome assembly GCA_022788065.1 of Lachnospiraceae bacterium. GTDB lineage: Bacteria > Bacillota > Clostridia > Lachnospirales > Lachnospiraceae > SUG393. The sequence goes on from JALEWG010000227.1 coordinate 4,358, forward strand.
TATGACAGGGTATTTGCCGTATGCAGTCCCTCTCTTTCTCTGGACAAGCCCAACGACATCCTGCACGGAATGGAAAAGAGCTTTCCTCAGATACGAAAGGAGCTGAGCGGCGTACATATGCTCTTCACGCATGCCCTCCCCGTAGGAATGCTGCTCGCCACAAAAGATCCGGTAACAAAACTTGAAGACATCAAAGGCAAAAAAATCGCGGTGATCGGCGGTCTGGCCCAGGCCAACAGACTCAAGGCCCTTGGCGCATCCGTAGTAAACATTCCCGTCATCGACATCTATATGGCCCTTCAACAGGGCATCATTGACGGCAGTATGGCTGATTTCCAGCTGCTGACCTCCCGTCGTTTCGGAGACCTGCTCAAGCATGTCACTCTGCTCCCCATGAACAGCAGCGTCTTCTACAGCTGTATCAATCAAGACGTATATGACTCCATGCCTGACGATCTGAAAAAAATCATCGACGAGCTCTCTGGAGAATATGCTGAAAAGTATTTCGCCGAATTCTGGGACCGAGATCAGTATTCCAGTCTTGAGGCCTGGCAGAAGGAAATGGGGGGGACTCTGCATATGTTTTCAGATGAAGACTATGCCAAAGCCGAAGAACTGCTCCGCCCGCTGGAAGAAG
>JALEWG010000155.1 GCA_022788065.1 Lachnospiraceae bacterium
ATTATAAATGTTCCTCAGAAAATATTCGAACAACAGCGGAATGTCTTCCGGGCGCTTTCTTACAGGTATCGTCGAAAGAGAAACCTCATTCATACGATAAAACAGTTCTTTCCGGAACTGCCCGGTCCGGCTCATTTCATATAGATCACGGTCCGTTGAGGCGATCAGACGGATATTCAGCGAAGCATCCAAAAGCCCCAACACCTCCCGCTGGAGTGATTCCGTCAAAAGATGAATCCCATCCAGATAAAGGGTCCCTCCCTGAGCGAGCTTCACTGCATTGTTCGTCTCCGATATACTCAGCTCTCTCAACGCCTGTTCCTCGCTCATTGCAGGAAGGTTCAGCTTAACAAAAGCATTCCCACATCGGTTGGAGTTGTTATGGATTGCCTGAGCCAAAACCTCTTTTCCTGTTCCGGTTTCTCCCTGAATCAGTACACGGTAGTCCGTCAGGGAAATTCTCCGGGCAGTTTCAATCATCCGCAGAACCTGACTGTTTGCAGAACGGTAATCCCGGAATTGATACCAGGTTTCATGCTTCTTTTCTTCCTCCCCTTCCTTTGGTTCACGCGACTCAGGCTTGGACCCCGTGTCTATTTTCCTGTTTCTGCCCAGATGAAGCAGCGTCAGCTTTTCATGATTCGCGTCCTGAATTCTCTGCAGCGTCAATGTAACCTTTTTATTTCCGGGGCGAACGATCTCAACCACAGGACTGGCCTGTTCCAGATTCTGTTTCAACGCCTCCTCGAACTCAGGCACGACATCCAGAATCGGAACGCCCACAAGGTGCGGTTTATGGATCTCCAGCTCCTCAATAAACGGTTTGTTAACCATAGTGATTATTTTCTCACTGTTGATCATGCAGACCCCGATATCAATATTTTTAATAATGCTCTGTGTGATAAAGTTCATATTGGTCGTCTGGCTGACCTGGTGATTGGACATCTTCAGAAGCTGAACAAACTGATTGATATAATTTTGTGTTACTACATCGGCCAGACTCATGGAAAGCTTAAAAAACGATGCAATCTCCGCGATCGTAGACACATCCGCGACCCGCGCACCGATATCCACCACGTTTGCAATGTGCTTCGGTACATATCGCCCCTCGCCCAGCGTCACCGCATACTGAATCGAATAGTCCGCCTCCCCGCAGCCGGGATAATACGGAATGAAATGATACTGTGAAAATCCATATGTATTTAACAGACGAATTGCGCCTTTTGCTGTCTGTTCCGTATCATTGACCAGATAGACATCTGAGTTCGGCGGAATCGACAAAATCTTATTCAGATAAGTGAAATTAAACGTTCGGATACAGATCAGGAAATGAATTTTCGGCGTCATCATTGCCTCCAGCTTTCTGGCTGCTCCTTTGGACGCAAACAGCACCAGATCAAACTGCTCCATCAGCTCTGTGGTGACATCATCCGCCAGCCGGGCTTCCATCTGGATATACTGACCAAAAATATGAGTCAGATAAGAACGAAGGCCAACACTGGTTGACGGGCTGCTGGATACCAGAAGCATTGTCTTTTTCATATTAATTCCCCCAATTTTTTATTAGGTTAATTATACACCTTCTTCTTTTTTTAAACAACCTAATACAATCGGAAAGTAAACCGATATCCCCATTATAAGTACAGATATCTCTAATTTCTTTGACAGTTTCCAGAAAAATTTATACAATATATACACAGGAAATGGTCGAGTATTCAGACAATACATCATAGAAAGGAGTCCCTGTCATTGTTACTGATAAAGAACGGAAAACTGATCACCATGGCCGGTATCTACGAACAGACCGGCGACATTTTAATTGAAAACGGAAAAATTTCCCGAATCGGAAACATAGGCCCCATTCCGGAGAACTGCGAAATTATCGACGCTGCAGGGCGGGTCGTAACACCTGGTCTTGTAGATGCGCACTGTCATATCGGTCTCTGGGGAACCGCAAGTTCGGCAGAAATGGATGGAAATGAGAACACTAGCCCGGCGCTTCCCGGTCTCCGCGGCATAGATGCTCTGAAATGGGATGACGCTACGTTCGACGTGGCAGTCCGTCACGGAGTAACAACCGTTGTCACCGGTCCCGGAAGCTCCAATATTATCGGCGGTACTTTCTCCGCTGTAAAAACTGCAGGAAAAGATCCTGATTCACGCATCATCAGCTCCGAAATCTGCATGAAAATGGCTCTCGGTGAAAATCCCAAAGTCAATTTCGGAAGACGGAATATGGCGCCGAAAACCAGAATGATGAGTGCCGCCATCATGCGGGAGCAGCTTTTTAGAGCAAGAGAGTATTACGAAAAATATAAACAAAACGGTGGGGATCCGGATTTTCCATTTGATTTTCATATGCATTCTTTGATGCGTGTATTTGACGGCATGCGCGTAAAGATCCATGCTCATCAGGCAGATGACATTCAAACCGCAATCCGCATAGCCAACGAATTCGGTCTCCGCTACTCGATCGATCACTGCACGGAAGGCTACATGATCCTCGGTGAACTTGTGGAAAATCACGTGCAGTGCCTGCTCGGTCCCACGGTCGGCGGAAAAGGAAAAATTGAAAGCAGAAATAAGACCTTTGAGGCCGGGCGGATTCTGGAGGAAGCCGGCATCACATTCGGCCTGATCACAGACGCCCCCTTTGTTCCCATTGAGGGACAGCTTCTCCAGGCAGCGCTCTACGTAAAGAGCGGCCTTTCCAGAGAAATGGCCTTAAAGTGTGTATCCATCAACAATGCAATCATCACGGATATTGATTCGCGCGTCGGAAGTCTGGAACCCGGAAAGGACGCAGATATTGTAATCTGGGATGTGGAGCCGTTGGCAACCATGAGTCAGGCCGGTGTCGTTATCATCGACGGGCAGATCGTATACATGAGAAAGGCAGGTGAAAGCAATGTTGATTATCAGAAACTGTAACCTGATCAATATGGCCGGAATCTATGAGGAAAAAAAGGATCTTGTCGTAGAGGATGGGAAAATCCTCGACATCTGCGACAATGCCGTGAGTAAATATAATGTCGGGCATGTCAGCATTGATGCATGCGGAAATTATGTGACGCCCGGCTTTGTGGAACCGCACTGTCAGTTGGGAGTAAAAGAGCAGGTCTTCCGCTTCGAGGGAGATGACGCCGACGAATCCACCGATCCGATTCTTCCCCAGCTTCGCGCCCTGGACGCGATCAATCCCGCCGACGAAGGATTCCAGATGGCTCTTGCCGGAGGTGTAACAACGGCAGTGACATGCCCCGGGAATGCAAATCTCATCGGCGGAACATGTGCTGCAATCAAAACAGCCGGCCATACAGTCTCTGAGCTCACGATGGTTCCGGAACTGGCTTTCCATATGTGCCTGACAGATGGTGTCAGAAACACCTATTCCGGGAAGCGCGCACCGAAAACGAGGCTTGCCAGCGCTGCCCTGATCCGTGAAGCACTGATAAAAGCAAAAAATTATCACACGCTCTGGAAACTGGCCGAAGAAGATCCAGCCAGAAAACCTCCGAAGTTTGATATGAAGCTCCATTCCCTCATGCGCGTCTTCGACGGCATGCCGGTGAAATTTACAGTTAAACGAAGCCATGATATCACTACAGCGATCCGTATCGCCGAAGAATTTGGTCTGAATTATACACTGGAAGACTGTACGGAGGCATGGCTGATTCCGGATATTTTAAAACAGCACAATGCAAAATGCGTTGTAGGCCCATCCTACGGAGCAAAAAGTAATGAAAACCGTTATCGTGACCCGATTATCGGCTCCGTTCTGGAAGAACACGGAATTACTTTTGCAGCATCAACCGGCCATCCCGGAATGAATATCGAACTTACCGCTATCCATCTGACTCTCATGCACAAAAAAGGACTTGCCTCCATCGCAGCACTGGAAGCCGCTACGATCAATGCAGCCCGTTTCTGTGGTCTGGATCACAGAGTCGGAAGCCTGGAACCCGGAAAAGACGCAGATATCGTAATCTGGGACGGACACCCGTTGGACTATTATTCATCCGCTTCCACCGTCCTCATCGAAGGAAAAGTCGTATATCAGAACAAGCATTGACATATCCATTGATTTTTATCCGGGAGGTATTTCTTTATGAACCAGCAGAAAGCAAAAATTTCAGAAACCATTGACAGTATGCGTGACGGTCTCCTGACCCTCTCCCACCAAATTCACGACCATCCGGAAATCGGTTTTCAGGAGCATCAGGCTGTAGAATTCATCAGTGCATTTTTAAAAGAACACGGATTTGAGGTCGAAACACCGTACTGCGGTCTTGACACCTCATTCAAAGCAGTAAAAAAAGGAAAGGGACCGGGTCCGAGAGTCGCTTTTCTTGCGGAGTATGACGCTCTCCGCGGCGTAGGACACGGCTGCGGTCACAACATTATCGCCACATGCGCTGTCGGCGCATTTGCCGGTCTGGCTGCCCTCATGGACGAATATGACGGCGAAATTTCCATTATCGGTACACCGGCAGAGGAAGGCGGCGCCGGAAAAGTCGTACTGCTGGAGCATGGTGGTTTTGATGATACCGATTATGCCCTGATGATGCATCCGTCCGGAGGCGGTTCCAACCTTGTGGGCAGAGGCGGCCGCGCAGCCACTACGATCCATGTTTCCTTTCACGGAAAGGCGGCTCACTCCTCCGCGCCGTCCAATGGAATCAATGCACTCAGTGCTGCCATTCATGTGTTTAACCAGATTGATCTGACACGCCCCACATTCCAGATTCAGGACAATATTAACGGCGTCATTCTGGAAGGCGGAACAGCCGCCAATGTAATTCCGGAACTCTGCCGCTGTGAATTCAGTCTCCGGGCAGAAACCATGCTGAGAATCGAGTTCCTGATCTCACTTGTGAAATCCTGCATTGAGCGCGCCGAATCTCTGACCGGTGCAAGAGCCGAGGTTGTTGTAGAGCCGATCTACGCAGAGCGCTATCCCAACAAACCCATGTGTGAAGCATTCAAGAACAATATGGAGGCACTCGGAATCCCGATGACCTGGCCGACCCCAGGCAAATTGTACGGATCTTCCGACGTCGGAAATGTCTCCATCAAACTTCCTGCAATTCATGATTATCTGTCCATTACAGATGACAAAACGATCCAAAGCCACTCAAAGGCTTACGCCGAAGCAGCCGCCACTCCGCAGGCTGACGAAATCTGCATCAAAGGCGCAAAAGGACTGGCTATGACTGCCCTTGATATTCTGGCAAGCAGTGACTTCCGAAATCAGATCAACGCTTACCATGAGGCCCAGGTGCCGAAAGAGTATAAAGGAAAATATTAATCATTTACCGGAGGGCCTGCCGCATTACCGACACGATGCGGCAGCTCTTCCGAATGATTTCATGGCAGTATGCGCCGGTGCGATCCGCGCCTGCACCACGAATCTCTCCGCATCTTCTCCGCTGCATGTAGAAAGCGTAATCAGGCGGTCTTTCTCCGATATCGCTGTTTCAAATGAACACCCGGACTCCTGCCTGGCTCTTCCTGTATATTCCATAAATTCCAAAGAGTCTCTGAACTCGACCGGGTACTCTTCCTCCGATGCGCTGACAGTCCGACATGACAGGATTTCACACTGAAAAACTGACTCCGGCGTACTGTAAAAGAAAACTCTTCCATTCTTTGCAGTTTCCTCGTCCCGATACTTTTTTAATTTCCCGAACATTGTCCCGTTCTTCATATTATGACCGTAGAGAATCGTATTTCTGTCTGTAACTCCCGGATCATTTCTGAAATCCATAAAAATGCATCCGGCATCATTTTTATTCCCATAAAATGTCTTTTTTAAATACATGCTGTTATCGCCCGCCTGCACCACAGGATAACTGATTTCCAATGCCGGTATCTCAAGCCATCCTACTATGTCCGGATTAATTCCGGAAAGCTTCCGGAAGTCAACAGAAGAAATGAACTCTCCATCGGGCTTTCCCGTTCTGCCTGCGGTCTCAGAAAGGACTTCCGAACCATCTTCTTCTGCTGTTTCAGGAGCCTTCCAAGGCGCTGCTGCCGCCATTACCTCCCTGTATTCCTTTTCCGCCGCCCGATAGCTTAAGCAAACAGCCCCCAGGCGCACACCGCATATAGTAAACACTCCGATTGCAAGGGAAAGCAGCATTGTTTCAATCTTTTTCATTTACCTGATTATAACAATTCTTTGCTTCTTTCTGAACAGCCCTATCGTAATATTTTTCTGCTTCCTCTCTGCTAATTTCAAAGAGTCTTATCAGCTTCTGAATAATTATCTCTTTTGAAACATGGTTGTCACGATTATCGCAGATCACCGCACGGATTCCTTCCCAGCGGCCTTTTTCCAGAC
>JALEWG010000162.1 GCA_022788065.1 Lachnospiraceae bacterium
GGTGGACTTTTTGATCCGCAGCATTTCCCGGGCATTCTTCAGATAAATCTCACCCGCCTCCGTGAGTCTCCAGTTGGTCCTGGAGCGGTGAAAAAGGGGAGTTCCCAGCTCTTTTTCCAGCTTTAACAGCTGCTGGTTTAAGGCGGACTGGGTGATGAACAGTTTTTCGGCAGCCCGCGTGATATTGTTTTCTTCCGCAATTTTAATTATGTATTCAATCTGCTTGGTATCCATGTGTTGCCTCCGTTCGGGATCAGACGAAGCTTCCCGAATATTTTTCGGCCAGATAGGGGGATTCCGGGTGCTCGTCAAAATAACGGGTCAGGTATGAGAAAAACAGACTCTCCGGTTCGTGCATGACCCAGTTCTTTCGCGTATAGATCAGGTTCAGCCGGTACAGGGCCGGAGAGAGGGAGTAGTAGTGAATCCGGTCCCTGTCTACGGAGCAGGATTCGGCGATAAAGGTGACTCCCGTGCTGTTGGCGACCATGGTGCGGGTCGCCGCGATATTGTTTGTCTCACAGAATGCGGTCGGCGTAAAGTCACAGGAATCGAAAACCTGATCGGAAAGTCCCCGGAGCGAGGAGCCGCGCTTGGAGAGCAGGAAATTGTCGCTGCGGAAGTTCTCCACAAGCTCTTTGGCGGTGATGGAAGGGCCGGGATTGATCCGGACATAAGGATGATTTTTCGGAACCGCAAAAAAGACTTCCTCTTTGCGGAGAATGCGGGCCTGATCCTCAAAAGGAGCCGCGTTTACTGCGGCGGCGATCCCGAGATCCACGGCTTCCTCCATCAGGAGCTTTTTTAATCCCGGAAGACCGACCTCGGAGATCTCGATGGATACTTCCGGGTAGACCTGTTTGAAGCGCGGAATGATCTCGGAAAGCATGCGCAGCGCGAAATTTGAGGTGACTCCGACGGAAATCCGGCCGCGGCGGTCCAGACTTGCAATGTTCTGGTAGAGATCCCTCTGGATCTTCACGACTTTTTTCGCGGCCTCCACATACAGTTCCCCGGCGGGAGTCAGTGTCAGTTCTCCTTTTGCCCGATAGAATAACGGCGTGCCGATCTCTTGTTCCAGACGGGAGAGGTACTGGCTTAAAGAGGACTGTGATACAAAAAGCTCTTCCGCGGCTTTTGTCATATTTTTTCTTTCGGCGATGGTCAGAATATATTTCAGATATTTGACGTCCATAATCCCCTCCATGTAAGTTCTGTCTGCGAGTATTAGAAAAAGTGATTGTGACGATCATTTATAAATATTGGATAAATTTCTTAAAATAGTTTAAAGTTTAACCAGAGATAATTATAGCAGATTTTTCTGTTCAAGTAAATGAAAGTGAAAAAAATGAACAAGGAGGAAACAACATGGAAAAGGGAACACCAATCGTAACAGAAATGCAGGTTATTCCGGTAGCCGGCTATGACAGCATGTTAATGACTTTAAGCGGAGCCCACGCGCCGTATTTCACCAGAAACCTGGTGATTTTAAAGGACAACGCAGGACACACAGGAATCGGCGAGATCCACGGCGGCGATTACACATGCGAAGCGTTAAGAAGCTGCATCCCGCTCGTAGTAGGACAGCCGATCGGAAAATACCGCGCGATCCTCGACAGCATCCATAAGGCGTCCAAGCGCTCTGCAGAGGATGACGGCGAGGGCATTCAGAGTCTGGATATCAGCAAACTGAAATTCGTGGTTAAGGCTGAGTGGGCAATCGAGTGTGCTCTGTTAGACCTTCTGGGACAGTATCTGGATCTCCCGATGTGTGAGCTTCTCGGCGACGGAAAGCAGAGAGACCAGGTCGAGACACTGGGATATCTGTTCTATGTAAGCGACAAGAAGAAAGCAGCTCCGGATCTTCCGTATATCGATGAGAGCGACAGCAGCGATCCGTGGTTCAGACTGCGCCGCGAGGAAATGCTGACTCCGGAGCGTATCGTGGAGCAGGCATGTGTTCTTCAGGAAAAGTACGGCTTTAAAAACTTCAAGTTAAAGGGCGGCGTTCTTCGCGGTGAGGAAGAGATGGAGGCGGTCCGCGCATTAAAGAAACCGTTCCCTAACGGCCGCATCAACATCGACCCCAACGGTGCATGGAGCCTTGCCGAGGCAATCAAGCTCTGCAAGCCGATGGAAGGCATTCTTACATACATTGAGGATCCGTGCGGACCGGAGGCCGGCTTCAGCAGCCGCGAGATCATGGCTGAGTTCAAGAATGCGGTCAACCTTCCGGTGGCAACCAACATGATCGCAACCGACTGGAGACAGTTCTATCATGCGGCAGCATTAAAATCC
>JALEWG010000173.1 GCA_022788065.1 Lachnospiraceae bacterium
TGTTCTGATGCGGAAGATGGAGGGGAGAGCTCTGTGATTCAAAGAATAAAGAAAAACAAAGGTTTTACTCTTGCGGAAATGCTGATCGCGCTGGCGATTCTGGCGGTCATCTCGGCTGCAGCGGTGACTTCCTGCCTGGGATATGCAGAAAAGGTAAGGAAAGCAAAAGTATACCAGACGGCGTCGCAGGTCAAAGACGCGTTAATGGTATGTGAGGCAGAATACCGCGCAAAGGGCGAACTTGATGCATCTGTGTTCTGGAGTGACGCGTTCTTAAAACAGCCAAACCATCCGGACAGCATCCTGTATCCTTATGTCGGCGATATCACAGAGGACTGTACAGGTTATACACTGAAGATGAAAAAGGAACCGGATGGTACATACAGAATTTACGGCTTTATCTATGAGACAGACCGGTACAAGGTAAAATGGGTTCGTGATGGTGAGATAACGGTCACAAAAAAACAGAACTGAGGCTATACAGGCAGCGGTTCCTTTTTCTCAATATATACGAGAAGTTCGCTTAACTCCTCTTCCTTCGAATGTGCGCGGCTCTTGTACCTGCGGTATGGGATCCGGCGCATTTCAAAGGTTTCCGGATCTCCGTAGGCTTTCATAATGGCCTCGACAGTATCCGGGGGCATGAGCCCGTCGGTACTGTAGCTTAAAACAATATGCCGGAAATGGGCGCTTTCCAGAAGCGAGGCGAAAGCTGCCTCAACTTTGCCTTTCTGACAGAAGTCGGATTTTTCGCTGTCGCCGGACCGCTGGGCGGTAACGCCGTGTACGTCGGGGTAATCATACCTGGCAGCCGTTTCCAGCACATGATAGTTGGGCAGATACTGGCGCTCGTTGTAGGGCGGATCGATATAGAGAATATCTCCGCTCACTTCCTTTAAGAGCTCCACACCGTCCCGGTTGAAACAGCGGTTGCGCCTGCCGTTGTGACACACATCCAACCGGAACAGTTCATATTTTTTGTAGGAACGGCGGTCCCAGGTTTTGTGGTAGGCTCCGTATGTACCAGAAATATTGGAGACAAAGGGAATACCCTCAACGATGCAGGCAACCAGATAGTAGTACTCATTGTCCGTGATGCAGAAGCTGTCTTTCCAGTCCTCCACGGTATTCCGCGCAAAATCGATCCGGAGCGCGTTCTCATCGGTAAGATACATGCGGCCTCCGGACGGAGCGTACGTGTTCTGGAAAAAACGTTTTTCCCGGGGAAGAAGAGCCTCCATATGCCGGGTCTCCAGATTGTTGAAAAAAGTAATGGGATCGGCAATGCCGGTTCTGGCTTTCAAAAGCTCAAACGTGGGAACCTCATCATTTTCAATGGTTGCTTTCTGGAGCACGTAGGAAAAATAGAGAAGGTCGTTGGACGTAACCTCATACCACTGCTTAAAATACCGGGCCACAGCGGTTGTCCCTGAGAAAATATCGCAGAAGGTATCGGAACCGGGCGCTTTTTCATCGATCATCTCTTTGATATGATTCAATAATAATACTTTACTGCCAATAAAACGCATGAATTGCATTCTCCTTTAAACGCGTTTCGCTACTGCTTTATTTTACACGGTTGTCCCGCTGAAATCAACCGGGAAAGAAAAAAACAGCAGCAATCCTTTGACATTGGGGGCCGTATAACAGAAGAAAGGAGGGAGAAGAGGAATGATTGAGACAGGAATTGTGTTCGGGAGATTTCAGATGCTGCATATGGGGCATATGGAATATCTTCTGGAGGCAAAGAAAATGTGCCGTCATCTGTTGATCGGAGTCAGCAATCCGGATCCGGGCGCGATCCGGTACGACAGCGTGTGTCCTCACCGGTCGGCAGACGCTGCGAACCCGCTCACGTTCTATGAACGGCTGACTATGATCGACGGAGCCATGACGGAGAGCGGAGTGGACCGCAGCGAGTTTACCATCGTGCCGATGCCAATCAACTATCCGGATCGTATCAGGTATTATGTTCCCGGCGACGGGACATTTCTGCTCACGATCTACGATGACTGGGGTTGGGAACGGAAAAAAATTATCGAGGACCTGGGGTACCGGACGGAAATTCTCTGGATCCGGACGGATGAGACCAGGATCACTTCCGGAACCGAGATCCGTGAGAAGATGCTTAGAGGAGAAGACTGGTCCGAGCTGGTTCCGCCATTTGTTTTCCGATACGCAGAGGAACACAGGCTGGCGGAACGGATCCGAAACCTCGTGTAAATTCGCAAAAAAAATACTTGAACATTTTTGCGGTCCGCTGTATAATATCGAAGATTTAGGCATTTTTCAGGGGGATTAAGAAAAATTCCGGCAAAAACCATAATTTCAATGATCTATAGGAGGAGAGACATGGAAAAGCAGAAGACAAAAGGCAATTCACTTGCCAAAAAAATGGGAATTTCTCTTGTATGCGGTCTTGTAGCAGGTATCGCCATGATGATGCTGAGAGAGTCCTTAAACGGTTCCGGAAACGAAAGCGTATGGGCAATGATCAACAGCATCCTGTTCCAGGATATCACTGCAAAGGGAGCGGAGAAGGCGCTCGGTATTTTCTATATTATCGGCCAGCTGTTTATCCGTTCTTTACAGCTTGTAATCGTTCCGATGGTATTCACGTCCATCACACTTGCAATCGGCCAGATTTCCGACACGAGAACGCTGGGAAGAATTTCCTTTAAGACGATTGCGGGATTCCTGATCTGTTCGTTCTTTGCACTTGTATTTGCATGTGTATGCGGTATCGTGGCATTCAATGCAGGAATCTTCCAGATTCAGGTGGAAGGTCTTGAGGGTGCGGCAGGTTCCACAGGCTCCAACCCGTTAAACGTGATCCTGAACGTTGTTCCGTCCAACATTACGGCAGTGTTCTCCAGCAACACATCGGTCCTTGCCATCGTATTCCTGGCAGTTGCCCTCGGCCTCTGCATGAATGTTCTCGGCGAGGAGAAGACTTCCGTATTGAAGAAGCTGATCCAGGAAGTCAATGACATCGTTGTGGTATTCCTGAACTATGTGGTTACCAAGTTCGGTCCGGTCGCAATTTTTGTTCTTCTTACAAGAACCTTTGCAACTTACGGTATCAACCATCTGAAACCGGCAATGGCTTATGTGGCACTCACAACCGTGCTTCTTCTGCTGTTCCTCTTTGTGGGATATCCGCTGTTCGTGGCAGCATTTGCGAAGGTAAATCCGGTGAAGTTTGCGAAGAAGATCACAAAGGTTGCAATCTTCGGATTCTCCACTTCCTCCAGTGCGGCGACACTTCCGTTAAACGTAAAGACCACAACCGAAGAGCTTGGTGTTGACGATAAGATCGCTTCTTTCGTTCTTCCGCTTGGTATGACCATCAACATGAACGGTACCGCGATCATGCAGGTGGTTGCAACTCTGTTTATCGCAGGATGTGCGGGATACAATGTAACTCTGTTCCAGCTGATCGTAATCGCTCTGCTTGCCCTGATCGCATCTGCTGGAACTCCGGCTGCACCGGGCGCGGGCGCAATCATTCTGTTTACGATCCTGTCCGGTATGGGTTATGTCAATGACGGTGCGCTTCTGGCATACAGCCTGATCCTTGCAATCAACCGTCCGATCGAGATGCTCGTAACCTCCCTGAATGTTGTGGGTGACTCCGCATGCAGCATCTACGTTGCCAAGTCCGAGGGAATGTTAGACGAGACAAAATACAACGCGTAAGACAAAATCTGTGCGCGGCACAAAAGCGAATAATTCAGAACGGCCGGAGGCCGGAGACCATGTCATGGGAATGCATGGTTTCCGGCCTCTTTTGATAACAGCTTATGCCCAAAAGACATCCAGATCATGTCCATTGACCACGTGTCCCGCATATCCGGCGCTCCGGATCTCCTGCAGGATCTTTGCTTCTCTGCGCGCCATTTCCGCCGCCAGATTTTTTGTGTTGTCCTGAATATTCATATGGTAGATCCGGTGATAGGTTACCAGGAGCCTGGGAGCGGCTTTTGCGGCGATACGGGCCAGGTCCGTGCTCAGAGTATGGACTTCCCTGTGATATTTCTGCCATTTGGGCTCCCGCGAGGAGAGTCCTCCCGCGTATTCTGCCTCGTGAAGAAGAATGTCGCAGCCTGCGGCTTTTTCCGCCACCAGATCCAGAGGAGCCGTGTCACCGCTGATGACAATGGTCTTATCTTCCGTGGTGAATTTATAGCCGTAGCTTTCCAGTGTTCCGTGGCTGACCGTGAACGCCTCGACGGTGACCCGGTCATCTTTGTAGATGATGCCGGGAGTGATCTCAGAGACTTCGGTCAGGTAACCGACCTCGTTGGCTTTCTCAAAGCCGTGGATGCGGAAATCAATGTCCACAGAATAGGCGGCGCGGATATGTTCTGTCATCGCAGCCAGTCCTTTCGGGCCGAAGACCTTCAATGGTTCAGAGCGTTCCAGAACCCAGGGAGTAAAGATCAGATCCGGGTAACCGGTGGTGTGGTCCGTGTGAAGGTGGGTACAGAATGCGGTTGTGAGAAGATCCGGCCGCAGTGCGTCGATCCCCATATGGTATGCTTTGGCGGCCTGCCTTACGATGCCGGCGCCAAAGTCCACCAGATAGGCGCGATCTCCGACGACGACCGCAGACGCAGGACCGCTTGCGTTGGGGCAGGCGTTCGGCGTGCCGGTGCCCAGCAGTACAAGTTTTGTTTCCATGAGAGATTCCTCCGTTTTCATACTTCTTTCATTATAGAGGATTGCGGCCGGACAGGCAAGGGAAAGAACGGCTGACGGAGGGAACCCTCTTTCGGGAATTTACAGAGAATACAGATTGTGTTTACCTGTTCCTGCTTGACTTTGCCCTCGGGTTTGTGTAATGTTAGGCTTGTACAGGAGAAAAAGAGAGAAAAGAAGAGGAGCAACAATTTGACGTATAAGGAAATAAGAAAGAACAGCGAGGTTCTCGCGTATTTAAAAAAAGGAAATGACAATCTGGGTACCATGGGATTTACGGACCATTCGGAAGCACACTGCGCGGTCGTTGCGGAGCGGGCGGCCCAGATCCTTTTGAAATTCGGGTACCCGGATCACGATGTGGAGATCGTAAAAATCGCGGGATTCATGCATGATATGGGAAATGCCATCAACCGTCATCGCCATGCGGAGTACGGCGCGCTTCTGGCGGATCACATTCTGGCGAAGACTGATCTGCCTCTGGAGGACCGGGTGACGATCGTGTCGGCCATCGGAAACCACGACGAGTCCACGGGCGGAGCCGTCGACGCGGTCTCTGCGGCGCTTATCATTGCGGATAAGACCGACGTGCGGAGAAATCGTGTGCGGGAAAAGGAAATGTCGGCGTTTGACATCCATGACCGGGTAAACTATGCGGTTACGGCGGCGAAGTTAAAGATTAATCCGGAAAAGAAGATCGTCACTCTGAATCTGCAGATCGACGAGAGCATCTGCTCCATGCTGGAGTATTTTGAGATCTTTCTGGAGCGCATGCTCATGTGCCGGAGAGCGGCGGAAATGCTGGGAGCCAGGTTCAAACTGACTGCGAACGGAAGCAAGATCGTATAATATGCGCATTTGTCCGTACCACACGGAAAGGGATGGATTTTTTTGTACATTTTATTAAAATTTGCACGGATTTTTCAGGATAGATATTGCAAATACACAATAAATGTGGTAAAATGTCCTTGTAACACGAACACAAAATGAACCAGTGTATTTGGTGGAGGGACATTGTATGCGAATGATGGACGCGATTGTTAAACCGACGAAGGCTCCGGGGTTAGAGCTGCGTCAGGTACCGGTACCGGTTCCGGGCCCGGGAGAGGTATTGATCAAAATTCACAAAACAGCAATTTGTGGAACAGATGTACATATTTATGACTGGAATGACTGGTCGAAAGAGCATATTAAAAATACGCCGATGGTAATCGGACATGAGTACGTCGGTGAGATTGCGGAACTGGGCGCCGGTGTTACCGGACTGGAGATCGGTCAGCGTGTATCCGGCGAAGGCCATATTACATGCGGACACTGCCGCAACTGCCACAACGGAAATATCCAGTGGTGTAAGGATACACAGAGTGTCGGCGTTGACCGGGACGGAGCATTTGCCGAGTATGTATGCATTCCGGCTACCAATGTGATCCGGATCGACCCGAGCCTCGATGAGGATGTGGTTGCCATGTTCGATGCAGTCGGCAACGCAACACACACAGCGCTTATGTTCAATCTGGTCGGCGAGGATGTTCTTATTACAGGAGCAGGCCCGATCGGTATTATTGCGGTTGCAATCTGCAAATATGCGGGAGCACGCCGTGTTATTATCACTGACATCCAGGATGCCCGTCTGGAACTGGCTATGAAGATGGGCGCCGACGCCGCTGTGAACACAGCAAAAGAAGATCTGATGACCGTGATGCATTCACAGGGGCTTGTTGAGGGCTTCGATGTGGGCCTTGAGATGTCCGGAAGCGGCGCAGCACTGAATCAGATGATGAGCGTTATGAGAAACGGAGGCAAGATCAGCCTGCTTGGTCTCGGAAATGCTCCGATTAAGATGGATATGAACCTTGTGATCTGCAAAGGTCTGACCTTACAGGGAATTTACGGACGGAAACTGGACAACTGGCATCAGATGGCTTATATGGTACAGGGAGGTCTGGACCTGAAGCCGGCGATCACCCACAGATTCCACTATACAGAATTCGAAAAAGGATTTGAGGCGATGCACAGCGGAAAATCCGGTAAAGTTATCTTAGACTGGACAACCAAAAAATAGGAGGAAGAATGATGAAAACAGCATTTGAATCCTACCGCGCGGAGTTGGAAGAGATCCGCGAGGCAGGTACCTATAAGAGCGAGCGTATTATTACAACTCCGCAGCGTTCCCGCATTGACACGACTGCAGCAAGCGGCGTAGTCAATATGTGTGCAAACAACTACCTTGGCCTTTCCAATAACCCGCGTCTGATCGCGGCTGCAAAGGCAAGCTATGACAAGTGGGGCTTCGGCCTTTCTTCCGTGCGTTTCATCTGCGGAACCCAGCAGATCCATAAAGAGCTGGAGCAGAGAATTGCCAACTTTGTCGGAATGGAAGATGCGATCCTGTATTCCTCCTGCTTCGATGCAAACGGCGGATTATTCGAGGTTCTTCTGAACGCGGATGACGCGATCATTTCTGATGAGTTAAACCACGCTTCCATTATCGACGGCGTGAGATTATGTAAGGCAAAAAGATACCGCTACCACAACAATGACATGGATGACCTCCGCAAACAGCTGGAGGATGCGCGCGCAGCAGGCTGCAGGCGCATCATGATCGCCACCGACGGCGTATTCTCCATGGACGGTTATATCGCAAACCTGAAAGGAATCTGCGATCTGGCTGATGAGTATGACGCTCTTGTTATGGTGGATGACAGCCATGCAGTCGGCTTCATGGGTGAGCACGGACGCGGAACCGCAGAGTACTGCGGCGTTATGGGCCGTGTTGATATTATCACCGGCACCTTCGGCAAGGCAATGGGTGGAGCTTCCGGCGGATACACCGCATCCAAAAAGGAAGTAGTAGATCTCCTTCGTCAGCGCAGCCGTCCGTACCTGTTCTCCAACACACTGGCTCCGGCAATCTGCGCAGCGACCATTGAGACCATCAATATGCTCGAGGAGTCCACAGCGCTCCGTGACAAAGTTCATGAGAATGCTGCTTACTTCCGTGCCGAGATGGAAAAGGTTGGATTTGATCTTCTTCCGGGCGAGCATCCGATCGTTCCGGTTATGCTCTATGATCCGAAGGTTGCAAACGAATTTGCCCGCCGTATGCTGGATAAGGGCGTGTATGTGGTTGGATTCTGCTATCCGGTAGTTCCGAAGGGCCGTGACCGTGTACGGACTCAGATCTCCGCAGGTCATACGAAAGAGGATCTGGATTTCGCAGTGAAGTGCTTCGCTGAAGTAAAAGCTGAAATGGGAATCTAAAATAATAAAATATTCAGCCATGGTCCAAAGCCATCACTTCTGGACCATGGCTTTTTTGCAAAGCGCACGAACATCAGACAGGCACCGCCTGCGAAAAGAATAAAATATGAAAATCTACTTTGCGCCCATGGAGGGCATTACGACATATATATATCGGAATCTGCACCGCAGGCTGTATTCCGGGGTGGAAAAATACTTTGCGCCGTTCATATCACCGGGACCGGATCAGGGACTCAGCGTCAAAGAGGTCCGGGATGTGCTGCCGGAAAACAACGAAGGAACGCCGTTAATTCCCCAGCTGATGACGAACCGGTCAGGAGATTTCATCGAGGCATGCCGCGTCATGAGCGGGATGGGATACCGGGAGATCAATCTGAATCTGGGCTGTCCGTCCGGGACTGTGGTATCCAAGAGAAAAGGCTCCGGATTTCTGGCGTATCCGGAGGAGCTGGACCGATTTTTTGATGAGGTGTTTTCGGATTCGTTTATTGGAAACGGGGAAGTAGAGATCTCTGTGAAGACGAGGACAGGGAAAGAGAGCCATGAAGAATGGCCGCGTCTCATGGAAATCTATAACCGGTATCCGTTTAAAGAGCTGATCATCCATCCGCGCGTCAGAAATGATTATTATAAAAACACACCGAATCTGGATGTGTTTGAGGAAGCGGTAAAAAACAGCGTCAATCCCGTTGTGTTCAACGGGGATCTTTTTCGCATCCCGGAATTCCTCCGCTTTGCGGAGCGTTTCCCGGGTGCGGAGGCTGTCATGATCGGCCGCGGACTGATCCGGAATCCGGAGCTGGCGGAGCGGATCCTGAGTCTTTCCCGGACGGAGAAAGCGGAAGCCGACGGTTTTGACCTTGCCCGGTTCCGGGAGTTTCATGATCTGCTGCTATCCGAATACCGGGAAAGGATGTCCGGGGAGATTCCGGTCCTTTATAAGATGAAGGAACTCTGGTTTTACATGATGTCCATGTTCCCGGACAGCGGCAAGATCGAAAAAAAGATTAAAAAATCAAAACGCCTGGCAGAATATCGGGCGGCGGTGGATGAACTGTTTCAATAGGACAGTTGAGGAAACAGGCAGATTTACTGTGGAATTTCCGTGTGTGGGACCATGCATGATCACGCAGAAGATCAACAAATAGCGGTTGTAAAAACGACACGGACAGCATATATTCCTGTGAGAATCAAGTGCCGGAGGCAGCGGTGGGATTGCGCAGACAGGTTCTTTTGCTTGCCGGAATCGGATTGATGGATCTGTTTCTCGGAATCGTCCTGGCCGGATTTCTGTATTTCGGCTGCGAGGAGGCGCAGGCGGCGGACGCTGGACAGGGGTACGTGGAGCCGAAGACGGTGGCCCTCACCTTTGATGACGGACCGAACGGGAAATATACGGAGAAACTTCTGGACGGATTGAAAAAACGCGAAGTCAAGGCATCTTTTTTTCTTGTGGGACAGTGTATTGAGGGAAATGAAGCGATCGTCCGACGCATGGCGGAGGAGGGGCATCTGATCGGAGTCCACTGCATGGAGCACACGGATCTCACGAAGGAGTCTGAGGAGGCTGCAGTCAGCCAGCTGGAGGAAACCAGGGAGATGATCCGGTCCATTACAGGGAAAAAACCGGAATATGTCCGGCCTCCCTACGGCAGCTGGAATGAGTCGTTAGGCGAAAAGACTGACATGGAGCCGGTGTTCTGGAGTGTGGATTCTATCGACTGGAAACTGAAGAACACTTCAGGAATCGTACGGAAGGTAATCCATGACACGAAGAACGGGGATATTATCCTGATGCACGATGAGTTTTCCACGTCGGTGGAAGCGGCGTTCCAGATTATTGACAACATGACGGCAAACGGTTATACTTTTGTTACGGTCGACGAACTTACGATCGATTAGAGATCTCACGGTCGATCCGAGTGCTTTTGACCGGTTGGAGGGTCTGGAGTGAACAATGGATTTATTTGATTACATGCGAAGCAATACCATGGAGAAGGAATCTCCGCTGGCCTCCCGGATGCGTCCGGTGACACTGGACGAGGTGGTCGGCCAGAAACATATTATCGGAAAAGACAAGCTGCTTTACCGGGCAATCAGGGCGGATAAGCTCGGTTCTGTTATTTTCTACGGTCCGCCCGGAACGGGAAAAACCACGCTTGCAAAGGTGATTGCCAATACAACCAGCGCCAGATTTGAACAGATCAATGCGACTGTGGCCGGAAAAAAGGATATGGAGGATATCGTAAAGGGCGCGAAGGACGCGCTCGGGATGTACGGGAAGAAGACGATCCTGTTCATTGATGAGATCCACCGGTTCAACAAGAGCCAGCAGGACTACCTGCTCCCGTTTGTGGAGGACGGTACGATCACACTGATTGGCGCTACAACAGAGAATCCGTATTTTGAAGTCAATAACGCGCTTCTGTCAAGGTCCAGAATCTTCGAACTGAAACCGTTAGAAAAGCAGGATATCAGGGAACTGATCCTGCGTGCGGTTACCGATGAAAAGAGAGGGATGGGCGCGTACGGGGCTGTCATCGATGACGATGCGGCGGATTTTCTGGCGGATGTGGCCAACGGAGATGCGAGAGCTGCCCTGAATGCGGTGGAGCTGGGAGTTCTGACTACAGAAAAAAGCCCTGACGGAAAAATCCATATTACGCTCCCGGTGGCGGCCGAGTGTATCCAGAAACGGATGGTGCGGTATGACCGGGACGGAGATAACCATTACGACACCGTGTCCGCGTTTATCAAGAGCATGCGGGGCTCTGATCCCGATGCGGCGCTCTATTACCTGGCCCGTATGCTGTATGCGGGAGAGGATGTGAAATTTATCGCCAGAAGGATCATGATCTGCGCCGCGGAAGATGTGGGAACCGCGGATCCGAACGCCCTGACCGTGGCGGTCAGTGCCGCGCAGGCCGTGGAGCGGATCGGAATTCCGGAGGGACAGATCGTTCTCGCCGAGGCCGTGACGTATGTGGCGACAGCGCCCAAGAGCAACGCCGCGTGTCTGGGAATCTTTAAGGCCATGGAAGCCGTCCGGTCCCGGAAGACTCCGCCGGTGCCGGTGCATCTGCAGGATAAGCACTATAAGGGAGCAGAGAAACTGGGACACGGACTGGGCTACAAGTATGCCCATGACTATCCGAATCATTATGTCAGACAACAGTATCTCCCGGACGGTATGGAGAACGAGCAGTTTTACCTTCCGACCGAGATCGGATATGAGAGAAAAATCAGAGAGCATATGGACATGCTCAGAAGGGAAGCGGAAGATTTATAAAATTTCGCTTCCCAAAATTCACTTTTCGAGGTATAATAACATATATCTATTCTTTTTTCTATCAAGATCTTGAAGTTTTCCCAATGATGATATAATTCAGATTTAATAAAGGAGTGTATATATGCGTGAAAAATTAGAAACATTACCGCTTGCCCAGCTGAGAGAGCTTGCGAAAAGCCAGGGAATCAAAAATGTCAGCGGGATCAGAAAAGCGGAACTGATCGACAGACTCTGCGAGACAGCTGCAGGGGAAACTGTGCCGGAAGAGAAACCGCAGAATGAACGGATGCAGAATGAGCGTCCGCAGGGAGAGCGGGTACAGAATGAGCGTCCGCAGGGTGAACGGGCACAGAATGAGCGTCTGCAGGGTGAACGGGCACAGAATGAACGTCCGCAGGGCGGGAGACCGCAGAATGAGCGGATTCAGAGACCGGGAACGAACCAGACCTCCTCGGACCCGAAGAGCGAACTGCAGGATCTGGACAGCGGGATTGAAGCCAACGGAATTCTTGAAATCATGCCGGACGGGTTTGGATTCATCCGGTGTGAGAACTTCCTGCCGGGAGAAAATGACGTCTATGTGGCGCCTTCACAGATCCGACGCTTCAATATGAAAACAGGAGATATCATCCGCGGAAGCCGCAGGGTAAAGACGGCCACGGAAAAATTTGCCGCGCTTCTCTATGTTACGACTATCAACGGCTATCCGGTCAATATGGCGGAGCGGCGTCCGAATTTCGAGGACCTGACCCCGATTTTCCCGGATAAGAGGCTGAATCTGGAAGTGCGCGGAGGCCGGAATACCACGGCCATGAGGGTGATGGATCTTCTGGCCCCGATCGGAAAGGGACAGCGAGGCATGATCGTTTCCCCGCCGAAGGCAGGTAAGACGACGCTGTTAAAGCAGGTTGCCAAGGCGGTAACGACCAATTATCCGGACATGCATCTGATTATTCTCCTCATCGACGAGCGTCCGGAGGAAGTTACGGACATGAAGGAATCGGTGGTGGGACCGAATGTGGAGGTCATCTATTCGACCTTCGATGAACTGCCGGAGCGCCATAAGCGTGTGTCGGAAATGGTGATCGAGCGCGCGAAGCGTCTGGTTGAGCACGGACGCGATGTTATGATCCTTTTAGACAGTATCACGCGTCTGGCGAGAGCTTATAACCTGGTGGTTCCGCCCAGCGGACGTACCTTATCAGGCGGTCTCGATCCGGCGGCTCTGCATATGCCGAAGCGCTTTTTCGGTGCTGCGAGAAATATGAGAGAGGGCGGAAGCCTGACGATCCTCGCAACAGCTCTTGTGGACACGGGAAGCCGCATGGACGATGTGATCTATGAAGAATTTAAGGGAACCGGAAACATGGAGCTTGTGCTTGACAGAAAGCTTTCAGAGAAGAGGATATTCCCGGCTATCGATATCCTCAAATCCGGAACGAGAAGAGACGATCTGCTTTTAACGAAAGAGGAAGCCGAAGCTGTAGATTCCATGAGAAAGGCGACCAATTCCATGAAAGCGGATGAGGCGGTGGAAAAGATTCTCGATCTGTTCTCCAGAACCAGAACCAACCGCGAATTTGTGGAAATGGCAAAGAAAATGAGATTCAATTAATGAGAAACGGATAGCCTCCTGATTGTTCGAAAACTGTGAATGCAGGAACCATACCTTGATTTTACCTGGATTTGGAAATATAATAGATACAGATTACAGGAGAGGAAGGTTGGAAATGGAAACACATCAGGAAGGAATGACGGGGTCAAAATTCTGGGGCGGCGATAAAAAAGGATACATAACTGCTTTTCATATGGCATGGCCGGCGGTTATGGAATCCTTTTTTGTTTCGTTTGCGGGTATGGTGGACTCGTGGATGGTGAGTGCGCTCGGCGCATCTGCCGTAGCTGCGGTCGGTCTGACCACCCAGCCCAAATTTATCGGGCTCTGTATTTTCATTGCGGCAAATGTGGCAGTATCTGCGCTGGTTGCAAGACGAAGGGGAGAAGAGGAACGGTACGGGGCAAATCAGGTGCTGATGATCGCTGTGCTTTTTGCACTGATCGTCGGTACGCTTATCAGCATTGCGTGCGTCACGTTCGCGGATCCGATTATCGCATTCTGCGGCGCCAATGAGGACACGCAGGCGGACGCTGCACTGTATTTCAGGATCATCATGGGAGGCATGATGTTTAATATTATCTCCATGGCGATCAATGCGGCACAGCGCGGAGCGGGAAACACCAAAATTGCCATGCGGACCAATGTGACATCCAATGTGGTCAACATGATCGGAAACTATCTGCTGATTCAGGGACACTTTGGATTTCCGGCGCTCGGAATTACAGGCGCCGCGCTGGCGACCGTGTTCGGAACGGTTGTGGCATGCGGAATGAGCATCTGGTCTCTGGTCCCGAAGGACAATTTTGTCAGCATTCCTTTCATAATAAAAGAGCGGGTCAAAATCACGATGGAACCCATGAAAAATATGGTGAAGATCGCCTCCAGCGTATTTGTGGAACAGATTTTCATGAGAATCGGTTTTCTCACTGTGTCCATGATGACGGCAAGACTGGGAACAGCCGCCTTTGCGGCTCATCAGGTCGGAATGAATGTCATGAGTCTGTCCTTCTCCTTCGGAGACGGCATGCAGGTTGCCGCTGTGGCGCTCTGCGGAAGAAGTCTTGGGGAAAAACGGCCGGATCTGGCCAAAATGTACGGGACGATCTGTCAGAGAATGGGAAATATCATATCGATCGTACTTGCGTTCATCTATCTGACCTGCGGGGAGTGGTATTACCACATGTTCTTTCAGGAGCCGGAGATTATCGCCATGGGTGTGGAGATCACGAGAGTTCTGACGGTGATCGTGCTGCTGCAGGTCGCACAGGTCATCTACATGGGCTGCCTCAGGGGCGCGGGCGATGTAGTCTTTACGACGATTGCCTCCACGCTCAGTATCACGATCGCGCGTCCGGTTTTCTCGTATCTGTTCTGTTATGCCATGGGAATCGGTCTGATCGGTATCTGGTACGGAGTGCTCTGTGACCAGATCGTACGCCTTTCCCTCACAAGCTGGCGGTTTAAGAGTGAGAAGTGGCTGAAGATCAAAATATAAACAATCGCCGGTTCGCTAGTTTCCGCACTCAATACTGATCTGGTTGAACATGTCGAGGATATCCTCGATCTTCGTGGAAGCTTTCTCTGCGGCTCTCCGATCCATGACCGCTTCGCCCTGGTGCATCATCAGGAGACGGTTTCCGTATTCCACAGCAAAGCGGAGGTTGTGTGTGACCATGATCGTCGTGAGATGCTTTTCCCGGACGATCTTGTCGGTCAGCTCCATGATCGTATCGGCGGTTTTAGGATCAAGGGCTGCGGTATGTTCATCGAGAATCAGGAACTCGATGGGGGGCATGGTGGACATGAGAAGCGCCATGGCCTGACGCTGTCCCCCGGAGAGGACGCCGACTTTCACCTGCATTTTATCTTCCAGTCCAAGTCCGAGAGTCTTCAGCTGGTCACGGTAGAAATCAATTCTGGATTTATTGGTTCCCGGGAGCAGATTGAAGGCTTTTCCTTTGTTGTCGGCGAGTGCCATATTTTCAAGGATCGTCATGTTGGGGCAGGTTCCCATAGCCGGATTCTGGTATACGCGGCCGATGCGGCGCTGACGCTTGTATTCCGGCATTCTGGTGATGTTTTCCCCGTTGATCAGGATAGAGCCGGAATCCAGCGGGATACTGCCGCAGATCAGATTCAGCAGGGTAGTCTTTCCGGAACCGTTGCTGCCGACGACGGAGACGAACTCTCCTTCGTCGACCTTCAGATTAAAATCCTGAAACAGGCACATTTCATTGACGGTGCCCGCGTTATAGTATTTGTTGATGTTTTTAAGCTCCAACATGATGGTGTGTCCCCTTTCTCTTCATGGAATCGCTGATCACAAGAATCAGGAGCAGGATCGCGGCGGTGATCAGCTTCAGGTCGGTTGCCTTGACGATGCGCATGGAAATGACCAGAGCGACGCATGCCTTGTAGAGGATCGCGCCTGCGATCACAGCTGTTGTGGACCGGACTTTGCCAAATCTCCGGAACAACTGAGTTCCGAGGATCACGCTGGCAAGGCCGAACACCATGGTGCCGGTGCCTATGGAAATATCAAAAAAGGCCTGCTTCTGCGCCAGAACTCCGCCTGCCAGAGCGGCAAAGCCGTTGGCGATGGAGAGACCGATGATCTTTACAAGTCCCTTGTCTTTGGCGAGGGAAGTCACCAGTGTGTCATTGTCGCCGGCCGCGCGGAGCAGATAGCCGGACCGGGTATTCAGATACCAGTCCAAGAGCAGCTTGCAGACAAGGACGATGAGAGCCAGGATGATCACGACTATGTACGGGCGGAAGGAGGCCGGGAGGCTGTTTCTGGTCCATTCATTGTCAAAGATGGTGTCCTGGGATAAAAACGGCAGATTTGCCTTCATGCCGGCGATCCGCAGATTGACGGAATAAAGGGCAGTCATGACAATGATACCGGAAAACAGGTCACGGACTCTGCATTTTACATGGATAAGACCTGTGATGCATCCGGCAGCCACGCCGGCCAGAAAGGAAGCCGGCAGCGCGAGGGCAGGCGAAACTCCTTTTACGATCAGACAGGCGGTCAGCGCCGCGCCGAGAGGAAAGGTTCCATCAACGGAAAGATCCGGAAAATCCAGGATCTTGTAGGTGATGTAAACGCCCAGAGCCATGATCGCGTAGATGAGCCCCTCTTCAAAGATACCTAAAATGATTGTCATGATAACCCTCCAAAATGCGGGACGGCCGGAAAATCCGGCGCCCCGCAGTCAATTTGCTATTCTTTTCTTATTCTGTAAATTCTGTTATTCAGTGATTTCTGTGAACAGTTCCTTTGCACCGGATTTCAGATCCTCCGGGAATGCGATTCCGAGATTTTCCGCAACTGCGGAGTTTCCGTAAAAAGCGGCTTCCTCAATCACTTCAAAATTCAGCTCGCTGGCCTTTGCCTCACCTTTTAATACTTTTGCAGCCATGCGGCCGGTCTGCTTTCCGAGATCCACATAATCGAGTCCCATTGCGGAGAGGCATCCGATTTTGACCTGCTCGATCTCACTTCCGAATACCGGGATCTTCTTCGCGTTGGCCTTGGAGAGGATCAGCGGGAGGGAGGAAACAACGGTATTGTCGGTCAGATTGTTTAAGCAGTCTACCTGTTCCAGAATGCTGTCAGCGGCAAGCGGGATATCCGCGGAAGAGGAAACACCGGACTCCACGATCTCAAAGCCGTATTCCGGAGCTTTTTCCTTGTACTCGGCAAGGGTGGAAGCAGAGTTTACTTCGCTTGTTGTGTACATGATGCCGATCTTTTTTGCATCCGGGAGGATCTTGCGGATCATTTCCAGCTGCTGCTCCACCGGAAGCTTATCGCTGGTTCCTGTGACTTCACCTGCCGGAGTTCCGTCCTCGTTTGCAAGCTCTGCGGCAATGGGATCGGTAACAGCTGTGAAGATGACCGGGATGCTGTATTTTCGTCCCGCACTGTAGGCGCTCTGGGCTGACGGTGTGGCGATCGCGCAGATCATGTCAACGCTCTGTCCTGCGAAGTTAGAGGAGATCTGGGCGGCCAGTCCCGGATCGGCCTGGGCGTTTTCAGAGAGGATCGTCAGGTTCTTTCCTTCCACAAAGCCTTCTTCCGCAAGTCCCTCGATAAAGCCCTCCCGGCAGTTGTCGAGAGAACCGTGTACGGCAAACTGGTTGATGCCGATGGTGAAATCTCCGTCAGTCGGAGAAGCTTCGGCAGTTTTCGTTTCGGCTGCCGCCGTAGTTGTTTCCGCCGCAGTCGTGGTTTCGGGAGCCGCAGTCGTCTGGGCGGTCTGGGAAGAGCAGCCTGCCATAAGAACGGCTGCGAGTGCTGTCAGTGCGATGGCTTTCATTGTTTTCTTCATAATCAATTCCTCCTGAATAATAATGATGATAAAAGTTCATGTCGGAGGAAGAGGATTGTATTTGAGACCGCGGAGAATTTCGGAAATAAAAAAGTCCCAAGCATAATATCCTTATGCTTGAGACGAATATTGCATCCGCGGTGCCACTCAATTTGATCGATCGATCCTCTTTCCGTATACCAACATATACGCCGCGCTGTAACGACCGCGGTGGCCGTCAGTCCATACTGGAAATTCGTTCCGGACTGCCCTCGAAAGTCCATTCCATTTCCAACGCCATACCGCAATCCCACCGCCTGCGGTTCTCTGTGCTGCCGTTCCCGGAAATGTACTCCTCTTTCTCAACGGTTTGCTTTTTAAGTTATTCGTATCTTAATACAGCGAGTTGGATTTGTCAAGATATTTTATCCTGATATTTTTTTTAACCGGAAGTTTCAGCCGGAAAGCCGTTTTATAAAAAGAATATAATATTTGTGAAAGTTCTGCGAAGTTTATTGACGTTACATGTGTAACGTGATAGGATAATCGGGTGTTGGGTGACAGGTTGTCATCTTTTGAAATATGACTGATGAGAGCAGGTGGAACAAAAATGGAGGATACAAAAAAGAAGGAAACGGACGGACGGCAGCGAGCAGATGCGGACAGAATGGCAACGGCGCCGTTGGGAAAACTGATGTTTGAACTGGCGGTTCCGACTGTGTTTGCGCAACTTGTGAATCTGCTGTATAATATGGTGGACCGCATCTATGTGGGACGGATTCCCGAAGTGGGGCATCTGGCTCTGGCGGGACTCGGAGTCACATTTCCGATCATTATTCTGATCTCGGCGTTTGCGGCGTTGATCGGCGCGGGCGGTGCACCGAGAGCGGCAATTCTGATGGGAAGAAAGGATATGGACGGTGCGGAAAAAATACTGGGGACCTGTATTTCGGCACTCTGTGTGATGTCCGTGATCCTCGGAGCCATATTCTATGTGATCCGTGAGCCTGTACTGATGTGGTTCGGCGCCAGTGAGCAGACGATCGGCTATGCCAGCAGTTACCTTGGTATTTATCTGATCGGAACGATCTCGGTTCAGATCGCATTGGGCTTAAATACATTTATTACATCGCAGGGATTTGCGAAGATCAGCATGATGACGGTTCTGATCGGAGCTGTGCTGAACATTATCCTGGATCCGATATTTATCTTCCGGATGAATATGGGCGTCCGCGGCGCGGCGCTTGCGACGATCATCAGCCAGACGGTATCGGCTGTGTGGGTGATCCGGTTCCTGTGCGGAAAGAGGACGATACTCAGGGTGAAACGGGAAAACCTGCGGATCAGGAAGGAGATCCTTCTCCCGGTCGCGGCACTTGGGGCGGCGCCGTTTATCATGCAGTCCACCGAGTGTCTGGTGCAGCTGACGTACAATTCCGGAATGCAGACGTACGGAAATGACTATTATGTGGGAGCCATGACGATTCTGTTTTCCATTATGCAGATGCTGTTCCTCCCGATGACGGGACTGACACAGGGCGCTCAGCCGATTTTAAGCTACAACTTCGGCGCAGGAAACAGAGAACGGGTAAAGAAGGCATTCCGGCTGCTGTTTATGATCTGTATTGCATTTTCCCTGACAGCGACGGGAATGATCCTGCTCTTTCCGGCATTCTTTATCGGTCTGTTTTCCGCGAATGAGGAGATCATTGCCATCGGCTCCCGCGCGATCCGGATCTACATGTCCGGTTTTCTGATCATGGGAGCGCAGCTGGCCTGCCAGCAGACGTTCCTGGCACTGGGACAGGCGAAATACTCCATGTTTCTGGCGCTGCTCAGAAAGATCATCCTGTTGATCCCGTTAGCGGTGATTCTGCCGAAGGCAGGCATGGGAGTGGATGGACTGTTCTACGCGGAACCGATTTCGGACATCCTGGCAGTGATCACGACCGTGACGCTGTTTGCATGTAATTTTAACAAACTGCTGACCGGAAAACCGGCGGCAGACGCAAAGGCATAAAACAAGGAGGAAACAATGGGTGTAAAAGATGGCGGCAAAGTGCCGCAGCAGGACAATTCTAACGGGTACAAAGGCCTGATCTATTACATGATGACGATTATGATCATCACGATCCTTTTAAACGGGCTGATTTTTCCGTCCGTGGTAAAGCAGAAGGTGGTTGAGGTCGGCTATAATGATTTTCTGACTATGGTGGATCAGGGAAAAGTACAGAAGCTGGAGCGCGGTGAAGACTCCATCATGTTCATCGCGGAGGACGCAAGCGGCAGGCAGCAGGTCTATAAGACCGGTCGATGGGATGACCCGAACCTGACAGAACGGCTTTACAGAGCCGGAGTTGAGTTCGGCGAAGTGATTCCGCAGAAAGAATCCGTGATCATGTCATTCTTTACCAACTGGATTCTGCCGATCGGAATCATGATCGCTCTCGGACAGATCATGTCACGGATGATGGCGAAAAAGATGGGCGGAAACGCCATGACCTTCGGAAAATCCAACGCAAAGATCTACGCGGAAAACGAGACAGGAAAGACCTTCGCGGATGTAGCGGGCCAGGAGGAAGCGAAGGAGGCGCTGAAGGAGATCGTGGATTTCCTTCATGATCCGAAGAAATATTCCGATATCGGCGCGACGCTCCCCAAAGGCGCACTGCTCGTGGGCCCTCCCGGAACAGGTAAAACGCTGCTTGCCAAGGCTGTGGCAGGCGAGGCGCATGTGCCGTTCTTCTCCATCTCCGGTTCGGAATTTGTGGAGATGTTTGTGGGCATGGGCGCTGCGAAAGTCCGTGACCTCTTTAAGCAGGCCAACGAGAAGGCACCATGTATCGTCTTCATCGATGAGATCGATACCATCGGTAAAAAGCGTGACGGCAGCGGCATGGGCGGAAACGATGAGAGAGAGCAGACATTAAACCAGCTGCTGACTGAGATGGATGGCTTCGACGGAAAGAAGGGCGTTGTGATCCTGGCGGCAACCAACCGTCCCGAGACTCTGGATCAGGCGCTGCTCCGGCCGGGCCGTTTCGACAGAAGGATCCCTGTGGAGCTTCCGGATCTGAAAGGCCGTGAGGCGATCCTCCGGGTACATGCGAGAAATGTAAAGATGGACGATACGGTGGACTTCAATGCCGTTGCACGCGCTACTTCCGGTGCAAGCGGCGCGGAGCTTGCCAATATTGTCAATGAGGCCGCACTCCGTGCTGTCCGTATGGGACGCAAGGTGGTCTGCCAGGCAGATCTGGAGGAGAGTGTGGAAACCGTTATCGCGGGATACCAGAGAAAGGATGCCGCCGTTTCCGAAAATGAGAAGCGGATCGTGGCCTATCATGAGATCGGACACGCCCTCGTGGCTGCATGTCAGAGCAATTCCGCTCCGGTCCACAAGATCACGATCGTTCCGAGAACATCCGGAGCGCTTGGCTATACCATGCAGGTGGAGTCCGGTGAACGATTCCTGATGAGCAAGGAGGAGGCACTCAACAAGATCGCCACACTGACAGGCGGACGCGCAGCCGAGGAATTTATGTTCGGCTCCATCACCACCGGCGCCTCCAACGATATCGAGCAGGCCACAAAGTTAGCGAGAGCCATGGTCACAAGATACGGTATGAGCGATCAGTTCGGTATGGTTGCGTTGGAGACAGTGACCAACCAGTATCTTGGAGGGGATACCTCCCTGGCATGTGCCCCTGAGACTGCCAAAGCAGTCGACGATGAAGTCATCCGGACTGTAAAGGCACAGTATGACAAGGCGATGCAGATCCTGAGGGACCATGCCGGAAAGCTGAATGAACTGTCAGAATATCTTCTGGAAAAGGAAACAATTACCGGGGAAGAATTCATGGAAATTCTGAACAGACAGCAGTAATCTTTTTTAATTACAGAAAAAATGAAAGGACAGCGGAGCTTTTTGACAAAATCAGGAAGCCCGCTGTTTTCGTCATTTATCGACATTGGAGGATCGGAAACGGAAAAAGTGATTTTATTCGGTTGACAATGGAAAAATAAAGAAATATAATTAAAATTAATAGGCTGGTTTGATATAGTGTCTGCTATAGTATTTACCATATTTTAGCGGAAAAGACCGGCACAGAGAAGTAGAGAAATGGACCGGGCCGAGAAAACGAGGCCTGATGGGAGAGACTCTATGGAGAAGACTTGTGCAAAACTGGTTTTGAATATGCTGGGGGGCTACACCCTTACATATGATGATAAACCCATTACACTGGGACGTGGCAATCTGACCAAATCCGTCCAGCTGCTTCAGCTCCTTTTGCTCCACATACAAAATGGAATCGCGAAAGAGGAGTTGGTGCAGGCGCTGTACGACTGGGAAGATGTAACGGATACGAACAACAGCCTGAACAGTATGATCTACCGGCTGAAAAATCAGCTGGCAGCTGCCGGCATGCCGAAAGAGGATTATATTTCGATCAAAAACGGAATCTGCCGGTGGAGCGGAAGCATGCCGGTGGAGATCGATGTGGTTTCCTTTGAAAACTATGTGAATCAGGCGGCGGAGGCGAAGGCGGATGAGAAGCGTGAGCTTCTTAAGAATGCCGTCGCTCTGTACAGAGGCGAATTCCTTCCTCAGCTCTCCAATGAGCTGTGGGTTACTGTGGAGAGCGTTCGTTTGAAAAAAATGTACGTATCCAGTGTACAACAGTTGGGTGAGATTCTGGAGAAGGATCAGGAATATCAGCAAATGTACGATATGTACAAACATGCTTCGACATTGTATCCTTTTGATGAATGGCAGGAAAAGGAGATCGATACGCTCCAGAAAATGGAGCGCTATGACGAGGCATTCCGGATCTATCAGGAGACAGTCCGTCTGTATTCGGAAGAGCTGGGTGCTCCGCCCTCCGCAAGAATGAGGGAACTGCTCCGTAAAATGAACGGGAAGCTCCTGAACAGCGAAAATGATTTCCTGAAGATTCAGTCCCGCCTGAAAGAAGAAGGGAATAAGTCGGGAGCGTATTTCTGCGCGTATCCGAGTTTTGTCGATACATACCGGCTGATGTGCCGGACGATTGAGAGAAGCGGCCAGTCGGTTTATCTGATGGCATGCAGTGTCTTTTACGAAAATCCGTCAGCCAAGACAGATAAAAAGGCGGAGGAGATCCTCGGAAAGTGCATCGAGAAGGTACTTCGGCGCGGAGACGTCTATACGCGTTACAGCGGAAGTCAGTATCTGATCCTGCTTCCAACGGCGCAGAGAGAAAACTGCGATATGATTTTTGAACGAATCGAGAGGCAGTTTGAGAAGGAAAACAAGAACAGGGACTGCTGGGTGGAGTATGAGGTGACGGAGATCATCGACTTTCCGGAAGATTCGGATCGGGGGATCCAGTTTAAGAAATCGAGTGCCTGGTAGTGTGCGAATGCACAAAAAAGTGTCTTAAAAACTGAAAATTTTAGAAAAAAGCTGTTGCGTGCAAGGTTGCGTGACAGCTTTTTTGGTACAGTATAAGCATCAGACGAAAGGATGTGATGATTCAGGTGTACAGGGTAAATGTTTCTGCACCAAATCTGGTGAGTGTCTGTGTAGATCGTGTGACGAACGGATGCCCATGCGGCCGCTTCTACAATAAATACAAGGTCGACGGAGCCCGATTCGGAAATGTATATGAACTTTTGAAGGAACTGGAAAACACCTGTGACCTGAGCAATTATCCTCAAAGCTCTACCCAGGAACGGACATTCGGGATAAAAAGAGGGACCATGAAAGAGAAGAAGAAGGCTGAGCAGATGGTAAATGCGAATGAAATATTAGAAAAATCGGGTGAACTGGCCACATTCGTCATTCACGTAAAATACCGCCAGAATTCGACCTGGCAGGGAGATATTTTCTGGGCAGAAAAACAGGAGAAGTGCAATTTCCGAAGCGCGTTGGAGCTTCTGAAGCTGATTGACAGTGCGCTGGATACAGCAGAGCCAGAAGATAAATCTGACTGCCCGGAAGCGGATGAGAACGTATAGGCTGCGGGATCTGTTAACAGTACGAGATTGTATTAAAATCTGCGAAAACTGTGTAAGCTGGCGTATTTGCATGCGGCAGCTTTTATGAATTGCGGAAAAACCGGAGTGAGCGGGAAAAATCTGCGGTATTTGCAGAAGATTATCATATTGACAGTTCCGTGAATCATGGATATGATGATTACAGGGAACCGGAATTAAGAAAGCACAGGTGTGATGAATGAAGAAAAAAGGTTCTGTTCTCATAACAGTCGGTGTATTGTTTCTTGCAGCTGCGTTTGCGCTGGCTGCCTATAATATCTGGGATGACAAAAGAGCCGCTGAGGAGTCGGAGACTGTTCTGGAACAGGTGGAGGTGCAGATTCCGGAAGCAGTGACGCGCGAGGAAAACGAGAAGATCGCGGATCCGTCAGAGCGGGTGATTCCGGATTATGTTCTGGATCCGACGCGGGAGATGCCTGTGATCCGGATCGACGGATATGAGTATATTGGCGTGCTGGATGTGCCGTCGCTGTCTCTCTCGCTGCCGATCATGAGCGACTGGGACGAAACGAGACTGAAAATTTCGCCGTGCCGTTATAAAGGCTCGGCGTATCAGGGAAATCTGATTATCGCAGGACATAACTACAAATCCCATTTCCGCTCGTTAAAGACGTTTACGGGCGGAGAAACCGTTATTTTTACGGATGTGGACGGCAACCGGTTTACGTATGAGGTCGTTGAGGCGGAGATCCTGAACGGCAGTGACGTGGAGCGGATGGAGAGCGGAGAGTGGGATCTGACTCTGTTTACATGTACGTACGGAGGAAAAACCAGATATACGCTGAGGTGCGAACTGGTGGACTCCTATGCGGAGCCGGCATTGCCTGCGGGAAGCGGATCCTAAGGACGGGGGTGCATGTGCATTCCCGCAGCAGAGGGGAATTGCCATGGAGAAAAAAATCTGCCCGTATTGCGACCAGCCGATATCGGGTATGTACTGCAAAGGATGCAGGCGGTTCGTGAAAAAGCCGGTTACGGTCAATGTGACGTATTATTTGAATGAGAGGCATTCCGAGTCGGAGGAATCCTGCCAGTATCATGGGGACCTTTTGACCGGAAAGATGGAAGAAGTAAATAAGAAAAACAGCCGTCAACCCCCGCAGCGAAAGCGGCCGAAGGCTGTGACGGAGAAAAATCACCGGAAACAGTCGGATAAAGGCAGTAAGATCATGCGGCGGCTTTTTATCGCTATCCTTATCTATATCGGCGTCTGCCTTGTTGTGCCGTTGGCGGGACTGGTCCTGTATCTGGCAAAAGGGGCAAAGCAGGCGATCCCGGAATACCTTGCACCGGGAGAACACACGGCCGCTGTAGAAGCTGATGATTGGGAGCGGAGCGATGAGGAAGTGAAGGCGGCGGGAGTTGCCTGCAACGGATCCGGCCATTTTAATGTGACTGAGAGTGAGTTTTCTTTCGCATTTCAGGCGTGTCTTGCGGAAAACGGATTTCATGAGTGGGCGCTGGAGCAGTCCAGCTATAATCAGGCGTTCGGTTCATTCAGCTGGTATGAGACAAGGTCCGAATATATCCTGAGCGAAGGAGACGCCTATCTGGGAACCATTTCCGTGGAATCGGATACGGCGACCGGAGAACTTCACGGCGTGACAATGTACACGGAAGATGAGGAGACCTTTTATCGAATGGCAGATGCGGTCCTCATGGCTTTTGAAGTGTCAGGACTTGCGGACGGTCTTCCGGCTGGCCGGGCCTTTTATGAGGAAGCGTGCGAAAGCAGCGAGCAGAAGACCCAGGGGCAGCGGCTGCAGTACGGTATGGAAGTGAGCTGCTATATCCGGGAACCGGAGGATCCGGAATTCTATCACATGTCCATTTTGGCTCCCGTACAGGATAACGAGATTTAAAATAAAACCTGCATGAGTGCGGAAACGGATCAGATCCGTAATTCCGCGTCATGCAGGTTTTTCTCCGGCGTCTATTCACTTCTGCCGCTTCGTGCTTCTTCCAGGTAGTTATAGAGCGTATACTTGGAAACCTGAAATGTTTCGCATAACAGCACACTTGTCTTTGAGATTTTGAATACACCTTTCTGGTCCAGATAGTCCAGCGCGCGGATCTTTTCCTCTTTATTCATAAGCGCCATGGGCTTTCCGACAAGGAGCTCTGCCTGCTGCATATAATACTGGAGAATATCATCAACGTTTTTTGTGGAAAGAGCGTCGATATCACTGGCGGGCGGAGCCGGTTTGGTGACCGGGTGTTGGATGAAACCGGACAGCGCCTTCTGCGCCATCAGAAGATCGGAAATATCCATGTTCACGCAGACGGAACCGATGATTTTTCCGTTTTCATCCGGAATCAATGTGGTGAAGGACTTAAAAAAGCTGTCCTTGGGACCGTTGGAAAAAGTCTGGAGGCTTTCCTTCATCGGTTCGATATCTTTTCCGAACAGAGTGATCATACCGCCTTTGGGGGAACCGCCGATACTGCGTCCGCTGACCTGAGAGTTCAGCGCGTACACGATCGTGTGGTCATAGCCTTTTCTGTAGTCGTGAATGACAATTTCACTGTTTTCGCCTAGAAATTTCTGAAGACCCTCCAGGAAACGGATGAGAAAGTCGAAATCCAGATATTGAGAAATTTCCATGATGTCTCCTTTCGCTTGAGTCGAATTGTATGATGATGAAACTCTGATACCAGTATACCTGCGAACAGACTGTTTGTCAATTAACAAACTAAAAAACAAACAAAAAGTTTGAAATGCCGCTTGACAAATTGGGACGCAGGATATATAATTCAATTAAATCAGACAAAAAGGCAGGTTGACAAACTATTTGTTTACAATAAAGAGACCAAGGTCTCTCCCCGGAGTGGATGCCCGGGAAGAGATGAGTGAACCGGTTCTGCTGATTTGAAACCGGGGCGCGGGTATCTCCCGGAGGAGGGGAGATTGGGTCGGCCGGACAGGGCAATATGTCCGGATGTAAAATCTTAAGTGTTATTGGTTCAGGAAACAGGCATGATACAGGGGAAGGTATCATGCCTGTTTTCCGATATCATCGATCACTGCTGTATAATTTCCTTTCGTCGGCACATACTGAGAGAAAACAGTCTGTCAGACAGAAAGTGAGGTACGCGGATGGAAGATCATACCATAAAACTGTTGGAGGAATGCAGTCAGGGCTGCAAGATGGGGATCAGGAGTATGGATCAGGTGGAGGAGTACGTATCCGATGCAAAGCTCAGAAAGGCCATTGACAGGTGCCGGGAGGAGCACAGAAAGCTGGAAGCGGAGGCGGACCGTCTGCTCATGCAGCATGGAAAAGAGGGACGTCCGCCGGAAATCATGGCGTCGGCCATGTCCTGGCTCAGCACGGAAATGAAAATGATGATGAAGGACGATGATAAGCAGGCGGCGAAGATCATGACGGACGGCTGCAGCATGGGTATCAGGACGATCAGCAGCTATCTCAATCAATATACGGGCGCTTCCGGCTCCAGCCGGGAGGTGGCGGAAAAACTCGTGAAAGCCGAGGAGAAATTCCGGGACGAGATGAAGGCGTTTTTGTAAAATGGAATAGAAAACAGCCGCCATTACTGCGAATAATGACGGCTGTTTAAAATAACGGTTAGATGAAAATCACGTTATTTCTCATCACACACCTGGAAGATAAGAAATTTTAAGTAAGAGGATTCGTCGTCGCCCCAGAGGATCGGATGATCTGCGGCCTGGGTACGGTATTCTACCTGGCGGAGCCGTTTGTGAACGTTGGAGGCCGCTTCCCGGATGGTCTTGATGAAGAGATCCGGTGTCATGAAGTGGGAGCAGGAGCAGGTGCAGAGGTAGCCGCCGTCACGAACCAGCTTCATTCCGCGCAGGTTGATCTCGCGGTAGCCCTTGACTGCATTTTTGACTGAGTTTCTGGATTTTGTAAAAGCGGGCGGATCCAGAATGACCACATCATATTTTTCGCCTTTTTTCTCAAGCTCCGGCAGAAGGTCAAACACATCGGCGGTGATGAATTTTACCCGGTCGGAAAGCCCGTTTAATGCGGCGTTTTCCGTGGCCTGCGCCACACCCAGTTCCGACGCGTCCACGCCGAGCACCTCCGCCGCACCTGCGATTCCGGCGTTTAGGGCAAAGGAGCCGGTATGGGTAAAGCAGTCCAGTACACGTTTCCCCTTACAAAGTTTCTGAACCGCAAGCCGGTTGTATTTCTGATCCAGGAAGAAGCCGGTTTTCTGTCCATCCTGCACGTCTACCATGTATTTGACCCCGTTCTCTTCAATCTGAACTTTCGTATCGAACGGTTCTCCGATAAATCCCTTGACCCGCTCCATACCTTCCTGAAGGCGGACCTTCGCATCACTGCGCTCGTAGACGCCGCGGATCACAATATCGTCCTCCGCCAGCACCTTTTTGAGGGCGTCGAGGATCACCGGCTTCCAGCGGTCAATTCCGAGAGCCAGAGACTCTACGACCAGCACATCGGAAAATTTGTCGATGACAATGCCCGGAAGGAAATCCGCCTCACCGAAAATCAGCCGGCAGCTTCCTGTATCCACCGTAGCTTTCCTGTATTCCCAGGCGTTTCGTACGCGCATGGTGATGAAAGCCTCATCCACAACGGTATCCTTTTTTCTGGACATCATGCGGATCGTGATTTTGGAACGGGTGTTGATAAAACCGGAACCCAGCGGGTAGCCGTCAAAGTCGAAGACACGGACCATGTCGCCGTTTTCAAAGGCTCCGTCGATCCGGTCGATTTCATTGTCATAGATCCAGAGGCCTCCGGCTTTTAACGCGCGGGCCTCTCCTTTTTTTATATATACGGACGCAAGTGCTTTTTCCATAGATAAGAGATCCTTTCCTGATGCAGAATATGGGGATATTAAAGTCCTGTTGATGCTGACTATGGTATCAAGTATAGCGAAAAACGCTGCAAAATGCAAGTAGAGCCGCCGGCCCGTGTCAGTTGATTCCGGATGGGTTTTATGGTAAAATACCGGAAGATATCTTCTGTGAAATATAGAAGAATGAAGAAGAAAAGGTGGACAGAACGATGAATACAGAAGAAACCCGAAAAGAACTGAATGAAAAACTTGCGGATGCAGAAAAAGTACTGGTGGGGATCGGATCCGAGTGGAAAACGGGCGACGAAGCCAGAGAAATGATGATAAAAAGGGCGGGGGAAAACCTGGGAAAACTGCTGGAAGGAAAGGACCATTATGTGATCTCTACGCTTTCCGGAGAGGAATTTGAGCGCCTGGGCCTGAAAAATGTGCATGCAGTCATGCCTCTGGACGTATCCTTAACCGAGGAGCAGTGGAACGATTACACCGGTTGGCTTTCCAGAACGCTGAACAGGAAACTGGTGATCCTGGAACTCGGTGAAAATTTTCTCCGGCCTTCAGTGATCCGGTGGCCGTTTGAAAAGACAGCGGAGCTGAATCTCAAGGCCTGCCTGTTCCGCGTACATAAGACCTTCAGCCAGATTCCGGATGAGCTGAAAGGAAAGGCGTTTCCTGTGAAGGGGGATTCTGTGGAATTTATGGCTTCCCGGGGCGGAATCTGATGACAGCCTGAAATTAAGAAAAATGCAATGGAAAATTGCGTTGTGTGCCTGTAGGCGCTGTGATAGAATAGTGAATAGTACGATGGAGGAAAAATATGGCAGCAATCAGCAATGACTGGCTGGCTCCCATGAGCGGCGAGTTTAAGAAACCCTATTACAGAAAACTGTACGAAACGGTAAAATCAGAGTATGCGACAACGGAAGTATACCCGGATCCCGATGATATCTTCAATGCGTTTGCGTTTACACCGCTGTCGAAGGTCAAGGTCGTGATCCTTGGACAGGATCCCTACCACGAGCCGGGGCAGGCACACGGGCTCTGCTTTTCCGTGAAGCCGGATGTGGCGATCCCGCCGACTCTTGTGAATATTTATCAGGAATTGAAAGAAGACTGTGGCTGCTATATTCCGAATAATGGCTACCTGAAGAAATGGGCGGATCAGGGGGTTCTGCTTCTCAACACGGTACTCACCGTTCGCGCCCATGCGGCAAATTCCCATAAAAATATCGGATGGGAGGAATTTACCGATGCTGCGATCCGTATTCTGAATGAACAGGACCGACCGATGGTCTTTATCCTCTGGGGAAGACCGGCACAGATGAAGGAGGCAATGTTAAACAATCCGGAACATCTGATCCTGGAGTCTCCGCACCCGAGCCCGCTGTCCGCGTATCGGGGCTTTTTCGGGAGCAGACCGTTCAGCAAGACCAATAAATTCCTGATTGCGCACGGGTTAGCCCCCATTGACTGGCAGATTGAAAATGTAGGAGAGTAAAAGTATATGAGTGGATTTCTTGAGTTCCTGAAAATCGTCGTATTTGGCCTGGTGGAGGGTTTTACCGAATGGCTTCCGATCAGCAGCACCGGCCATCTGATCCTGGTGGAGAACATTGTGCATCTCAATGCTTCTGAGAACTTTATGAATGTATTCCGGGTCGTGATCCAGCTCGGCGCCATTCTGGCGGTCGTGGTGTTATATTTCCGACGTTTAAATCCCTTTGATCCGGGGAAAAAGGAGCCGCAGAGGCGGGCTACCTGGCATCTCTGGATCAAAATTATCATCGCCTGTTTACCGGCAGCCGTAGTGGGGATCCTGCTGGATGAAATTCTGGACAAATATCTGTATAAGCCGTATGTGGTTGCGGCCATGCTGATCATTTACGGTGTGTTGTTCATTGTTCTGGAAAAACACAATGAATTTGTGGATTTCCCGGTGAAAAAGGTATCGCAGATCAGCTATCTGAACGCATTTTATATCGGACTGTTCCAGCTTTTATCCCTGATTCCGGGAACCTCCCGGTCGGGCGCCACGATCCTGGGCGCCATGCTTCTCGGCTGTTCCAGAACGGCTGCTTCCGAGTTTACATTTTTCCTTGGAATCCCGGTTATGTTCGGAGCCAGTCTCCTGAAGATCATTCATTACGGGCTGGCATTCTCCGCTGTCGAGTTTTTCTACCTGTTTGCAGGTATGGTGATCGCGTTTGTGGTTTCCCTGTATTCCATCCGCTTCCTGTTAAACTATGTTAAGAACCACGATTTCCGGTTCTTCGGTTATTATCGTATCATTCTGGGTGTGATCGTGCTGATCTATTTCGGATTGACAGCACTTTTAAATCTGTAGCCTGTAATTTCACAGATGGATGATAAATTTATCACACTTTCATCACAAATAGGTGGTAAACTGTGTTCCATAAAAAAGGAAAAGATCATTCATACGAAAGGAGATTGTTACTATGTATGATGAAGATAATAATATGGATCAGAGAAACAACAGCTCTGAGGCACGGAACACGGATGACCATACGGACAACAGTGTGATGACATATAAGGCAGCGGAAGACCAGACCGCACAGGACGGACAGGAGGAGACACAGAAGGCCGGAAGCTGGCAGAGCCAGCCGGATCCGTCCGCATACAGCCAGCCGCAGAACGGGTACGGCCAGCCGAATACAAGTCAACAGCAGAACGGTTACAGCCAGCCGAATCAGCAGGGGCGTCCCTACGTCTATAATCCGTACGCTCAGAACCCGAAACAGCCGTACGGCCAGTATTCCTACAGCCAGAACGGAGGCCAGAATCCGTACGGCTATTATCAGAATCAGGGAGCGAACCGGGGATCACAGCAGACTCCGAATCACAATACTCCGAAAAAGAAGCGCTCGATCCTGAAGACAACTGCCATGGTGACAGCAGCAGCTCTGCTTTTCGGTACGGTTTCCGGAGCCACCATGTTCGGTGTCAACCGGGCAGCAAACCTTCTGTTCCCGGCCGGGACCGAGACGGCTCAGACACAGGCCTCTCTGGAGAGCACTCCGGTGTTACCGGCTAAACCTCAGTCCTCCACCCAGAGCGCGGACGGGGTTGTGATCGAGGACGTGTCCGCAATCGTGGACGCCGCGATGCCTTCTGTGGTTGCGATCACCAACACGATGCTTTATAAGAGTAACTCCTGGTTCGGACCGTCACAGACATATGAGGTTCCCAGCAGCGGCTCAGGAATTATCGTCGGACAGAATGATTCAGAGCTTCTTATTGTGACCAATAACCATGTGATTGAGGATTCCAACAGCTTATCTGTTACCTTTATTGATGAGAGCACCGTGGATGCGGCCATCAAGGGAACCGATTCCGCTTCCGATCTGGCAGTGATCGCGGTTCCGCTGGAAAATATTTCTGCAGATACCAAGACAAAGATCAAGGCGGCCACACTCGGTGATTCTTCGGAAATGAAGATGGGACAGGGTGTTATCGCTATCGGCAATGCACTGGGGCTTGGCCAGAGTGTTACAGTCGGACATGTAAGCGCTCTGGACCGCGAGATCACAGTGGACGGAAATGTGAAAAAAGTAATCCAGACAGATGCGGCGATCAATCCGGGCAACAGCGGCGGCGCACTGTTAAACTCCAAAGGAGAACTGATCGGCATTAATGAAGCAAAGTATGCCGATGAAAAGGTAGAGGGAATCGGTTACGCGATCCCGATCAACTTCGCGAAGGACATCATTGACGACCTGAAACTGCGCACCACCAAAGTGGAAGTTGATGAGAGTGAACAGGGGTATCTGGGAATTACCGTACAGAATATCGATTCTGCCACAGCCCAGATGTACGGAATGCCGGAAGGCGTTTATGTATACAAGATCACGGAAAACTCTGCGGCTTCGGAATCCGATCTGCGGGAAAAAGATATCATTACAAAGTTTGACGGCGAAACGGTAAGAACAAACGCTGATCTTACGAAGCTTCTCGCTTATTATAAGGCAGGGACTGAAGTGACGTTGACCGTCCAGTCTCTGGAGAACGGTACCTATGTGGAGCGTCAGGTCACGTTGACGTTAAAGCATCGTCCGAAGGAGGATGAAACACAGGCGTCCCGGGAAGGCAAACAGAATCCGTAATAATCAGATAACTGAATAATAAGGAAGCCGAACGGGGCAGCCGCATTTATGATAGAGAGGTCATAGGTGCGGCTGCCTTTTTTTGCTTGCAGGACCGGTCAAAATGCAGTATAATCAATATTTGTATCATTCGTTAAAAGGAACTTGAGCGGATTCGGGCGCGCGTTTTGAAAAGATGCGGACAGGCGCCGGGAATCCCGATGAAGGAGAATCCATTTGGAAGACAAAGAGAGAAGAGAAAACAGCTCCGGCGAAGACGAGTATGAAAAAGTATGTTATGTGTGCCGGAGAACAGAGAGTAAGGCGGGGAAGATGATCACCATGCCGCCTGGAATCGATATCTGTCATGACTGCATGCAGAAAATGTTCGACACGGTCACCCAGAGCGGGTTTGATATGAGTAAGATATCCGGAATCACTCCGGAGAAACTCTGGAATGCGGGAATGCCGCCGGGAATGTGGCAGGCGCCTCCGAAGAGCGGAGAGAAGCCCGCGGAGGAGAAAAAAACCGAAGAGAAAAAAACTGAGTTCGGGGAAACTCCGGAGGTCATGGAAGGATCGGTGGAAGATACGGAAGATGATCCCGAGGAAGGTGAAGAGGATGCGGACGGCGGAGAGAATCCGTTTGCCGGCGGAATCCCGCTCGGAAATATGGGGTGGGGAATTCCCATCGGTCAGATCGATCTCAGTGCGCTGACCGGGAAAAAGCGTGTGAAGAAGAAAAAGGCAAAGAAAACAGAGCTGTTTAAGCTTAGTGAGATCCCGGCGCCCCACACCATCAAGGCACAGCTGGACGAGTATGTGATCGGCCAGGAAAAGGCGAAAAAAGTGATCTCCGTTGCCGTTTACAACCACTACAAGAGAGTGTTCGAGCGCACGTCTCCCGATGCGGCGAAGTATGGCGCAGATGTGGAGATCGAGAAATCCAATATCCTGATGATCGGACCGACAGGAAGCGGAAAAACCTACCTGGTAAAGACGCTGGCGAAGCTCTTAAATGTGCCGTTAGCGATCGCTGACGCCACCTCGCTCACGGAGGCCGGTTATATCGGAGACGATATCGAGAGCGTGATCTCCAAGCTTCTGGCGGCAGCCGGAAATGACGTAGAGAAGGCAGAGATGGGAATCGTCTTTATCGATGAGATCGACAAGATCGCGAAGAAAAAGAACACCAATACCCGTGACGTCAGCGGAGAATCCGTGCAGCAGGAACTTTTAAAGCTTCT
This sequence comes from Lachnospiraceae bacterium, assembly GCA_022788065.1. Classification (GTDB taxonomy): domain Bacteria; phylum Bacillota; class Clostridia; order Lachnospirales; family Lachnospiraceae; genus SUG393. The sequence continues at coordinate 33,384 of JALEWG010000173.1, forward strand.
GGAGGGCGCGTCCATTGAGGTGCCTGTGGGAACAAGCCAGAAAAATGCCATGACTCCTATGGAGACGATCAACACCGACAATATTCTTTTTATCTGCGGCGGAGCGTTCCCGGATCTGGAGAATATTATCAAAGAGCGCCTCACGGAGCAGGCGTCCATCGGTTTCGGCGCGGACCTGAAGGACAAATATGACAATGATCCGAAGCTCCTTGCAAAAGTGACCAATCAGGACCTGAGAAATTTCGGTATGATCCCGGAATTCCTGGGACGTCTTCCCGTCACGGTCACGCTGGAAGGTCTCACAAAGGAATTCCTTGTGCGAATATTGAAGGAGCCGAAGAACGCGATCCTCAAGCAGTATAAGAAGCTGCTGGAAATGGATGAAGTGGAACTGCGGTTTGACGAGGATGCGCTGGAATGGATCGCCGGGGAGGCTATGAAAAAAGAAACCGGCGCCAGGGCACTCCGCGCGATCATTGAGGAATTCATGATGGATATCATGTATGAGATCCCCAAGGATCCCAATATCGGAGCAGTGACCATAACGAGAGCCTATCTGGAAAAGAGGGGCGGCCCGCGCATCGAAATGCGCGGAGCCATGCTGTTGGAAGACAGCGAAAGGAAGAATACAGCTGAATAGCTGTCTATATGCGCAGGCGCAGAAACGCCTGATAGAGATCCAGGGTTCCGTATCCGAACTGCCGGTTTGGATAGGTGAGTGCTGGATTTCTTTCTGCACCCCGGATCAGATAAGTCTTGATGGAAGCGGAATTCATAAAAAAGTCATTCCGTCCCAGAATCCCCCAACTAAGGAGCAGAGCGGCAGCGCCTGCCGTGTGGGCGGCCGCCACAGAGGTTCCCGTCATGCGGATGTAAGAGCCGGGGCGGAGGGAAGCTCCGAGGATATCGACGCCCGGCGCCGCAAGCTCCGGCTTGATCTGGCCGGACCGGCTGTAACCGCGGCTGGAGTGGATATAGATGCCTCCGGTGTTATGGTTGTAGGCGGCGACTGTGATGGGAAACTGCGTGTTTCCGGGCCCGGTGATCAGTGTGTCCGGATCAGGCTGGAGAAATCTTGTGTCGTCGGGGATAAAGTTACGGCACGGGAGCCAGATATGGAAGGTCTCGCGGATATCAATGACGCTGGTGACGACAATGGTCCAGATACCCGGGAGAGGATCCTGAACGCGGATAAAGACCATCTGACTGCCCGAGGCTCTGGCAGCGATCCGGGAGTAGACGGTGATCCGCGTGTTTTCCACAAGAAAGTTGAGGGTTGCCGCCCGCTCGCTCCCGGCGGGAAGCCCCTGAACGATCTGGCCGGTGGGGGAGATAAAACCGATGGAGTATGCGCCGATATCCTCTGCCCAGAGTTCCATGGAAAACCCGCGGGTCTGTTCCCCGATGCGCAGTTCTACGTTCCGTACAGTCTCGTCGGGCTCCATAATGCCGCGGTAATGGTGTCCAAAGCCCGTTTCGTTGCCGGCGGCCACCACGAACGCGGTTCCGCTGTAGCTGCTTAAGCTGTCCATATAGATTCCGAGGCTGGACCGCCCTGTGTGGCTTCCCATGTTGGTGCCGAGGCCGATGCAGATGGCGATCGGGGCGGAATATTGTTCGGCGAGGGAAAGCAGATAGGCGATTCCCATCATAATATCGTTTTCCTGAAACGCGTCGGCAGAGTCCTGAATCAGATAAAAGTCGCGCAGGTACTGTTTGGCAGGTTTGAGCTTTACCATACCGATCCATGCCCCCGGCGCCGCGCCCGAAAAGCCGGCCGTCTGGTCTTCACCTCCGGCAGCGACCGACGCGAGAAAGGTCCCGTGGCCGTTGGAATCTGTGGACGGGACCACGGAGAGCGGGTCATCGGACCGGAGTGCCTCATCGATCTGTTTTTTTGTGTATTGAGTTCCGTAGCTGACAGAAAAACGGCTGCCGGGGACCTCGTTTCCATTCCCCTCCGTCTGATCCCAGATTCCCAGAATCCTGGTCGTCCCGCCCGGATTCTGAAAGACAGGATTCCGGTAGTCGATTCCCGTGTCAATAAAACCGATGATCACTCCGGCGCCGCGGCCGGAAAATGCCGGGAGCGAGGAGACTTTGGTAATTCCGGAGGCCTCCATGCTGGTAAGGTCCAGAAGTGAATAGAGTTTGGGGATGGCACTGTAGGTATAAGTCGTGTATTCCAACTCCCGGACGGAAGAGCGCGGCACATGAAGAATGGCAAACTGGCGGTTGATAAAATCAATGCAGCCGTTTTCGGTGACGGCGGAAAGCTCTTCGGCGGAGCTGTAATCCTGAATAATAAAATCAGCATAGTCCTCGGACGAGGAAGATTCCGTACATGACATTCTGATACTCCGGAAGAAAGTTGTTAATAATATATGTCGGAAGGCAGCGCGGATTCACAGGAAAATGTGGACGGAGCAGAAAAAATGGTGTAAGATAAGGAAAGAAAGGGGATTTGCCATGTTTGGATTTCTGACAGTTGGAACGACACTGACCATGCTCGATCTGGCACTTAAAAACGAGATCGAGTCACAGAAGGATGAGACATTCCCGCGGGACCTGGAGGGGACCAAAGGCATGATCCGGCTTCACAAAAACCATAATCAGGGATTTTCCTTCGGAGTTCTTGAGGGAAGCCGGGCGGTGGAACTGATTCCGCTCTGTATGACTTCGGGCCTCGCCGGTGCATGGGTCTTCCTGATGGGGACAAAGGGAAGAATTCTGGAAAAACTTGCGGTGACGCTTTCGCTTGCGGGCGGACTCAGCAATCTGATCGACCGGATGAAGCGCGGATATGTGGTGGACTATTTCAGCGTTCAATGGAAGACGCTGAAAAAAGTCGTGTTTAATCTGGGCGACATTTTTATTTTCTGCGGTTCGGCATTGCTTCTTGCCGCCGGGCTGATCGATACTTTGAAAGATAACTGGAGGAACACAAAATGAAGCAATACGATTATCTGCTCGCAGGCAGCGGCCTGTTTGCCGGCGTCTTCGCATATTATGCGAAAAAAGCCGGAAAAACATGTCTGGTCCTTGAGAAGAGAAACCATGCGGGCGGCAATGTTTACTGCGAGGAGATCGAAGGGATCAATGTGCATAAATACGGAGCCCATATATTTCATACCAGCAACCGCGAGGTCTGGGACTTCGTCAACAGCCTGGTGGAGTTCAACCGCTTTACCAACAGCCCGATTGCGAACTTTAAGGGCGAGATGTACAATATGCCCTTCAATATGAATACATTCAGCCGTATGTGGGGGATCTCGACTCCCGATGAGGCAAAGCAGATCATCAATGAGCAGCGGAAGGTGATCCGCGGAGAGCCGAAAAATCTGGAAGAGCAGGCAATCAGCCTGGTGGGAACGCATATTTACCAGAAATTAGTCAAGGGTTATACGGAAAAGCAGTGGGGAAGAGAATGTAAGGACCTTCCCGCATTTATTATCAAGCGGCTTCCCGTGCGCTATACGTACGACAACAATTATTTTAATGACCTCTATCAGGGAATTCCCATCGGAGGCTACAATAAGATCGTGGAGAGGCTGTTCGAGGGCTGCGAGATCCGCCTGAACACGGATTACCTGGAACATAAGGACGAATACGACGCAATGGCTGAAAAAGTGGTCTACACGGGAACCATCGACAGTTATTTCGGCTACCGGTTCGGAAAACTTGAGTACAGAAGCCTGAGATTCGAAAACGAAGTCCTTGATACGGACAATTATCAGGGCAACGCGGTCGTCAACTACACCGACCGGGAAACCCCGTATACGAGGATCATTGAACATAAGCATTTTGAGTTTGGGACACAGGAAAAAACGGTCATCACCAGGGAGTATCCGGCAGAATGGACCGAGGGGATGGAGCCCTACTATCCGGTCAATGATGAGAAGAATCAGGAACTGTACCGGAAGTACGCAAAGCTTGCGGCAGAGGAGACGAATGTGATCTTCGGAGGTCGTCTGGCCGAGTACAGGTATTATGATATGGATAAAGTGATCGAGTCCGCGTTCCAGTGTGTGAAGAGGGAGTTTGGCAATGCATGATTTTTACGAGCCCGATGTGCTGAAAGAGCTGCAGGCCACGGAACTCTCCATGCTGAAGGATTTTATGGAGCTGTGTGACCGGCACGGGCTGATCTATTTCGGCATCGGAGGCACGGGGATCGGAGCGCTGCGTCATCAGGGATTCATCCCGTGGGACGATGATATCGATATCGCTATGCCGAGAAAGGACTTTGAAGCTTTTCTGCGGCTGGCCGGACGGGAATGGAAGGGAAAATACTATATTCTGAACAATAAGACAAACGAAAATTATCCGATGATGACAACGCGCCTCTGTAAATGCGGCACCGTGTTCCAGGAGGCGGTCATGAAGGATGTGGATTGTCCGTTCGGAATCTTTCTGGATCTCTATGTGATGGACAATATTGCGGACGGAAAGATCGCGGTCCGGATCCAGGCGTGGTCCGCCTGGTTCTGGAGCAAGCTTTTAGTGTTATCCTGCATGGAAAAGCCGTATCTGGCGCAGACCGGCTGGAAAGCAAAGGTGATCTGGGCTGTCTGCAGCGCGGTCCACAAAACGATCCGCGCGCTCCATATCCGCCCGGCTATCTTCCGCGCCCACTGCGAGGCGGCGTGCCGGAAATATGAGCGGGTCGAGACTAAGCGGATGGCATTCCTGCCGGACACCAATCCGTTCTGGAATGTGGTGAATAAGGAAAAAATGTTCCCGATTCGGAAGCTTCCCTATGAGGACACGTTTATGGCCTTCACCAGTGATATCGATGAGATTATGAGAAGCCAGTACGGCGACTATATGGTGATGCCGCCGGAGGACAAACGAAAGACCCACTACCCGTACCGCCTGCAGTTTAGGGAGGGCGAGGACGCCCAGGTATAGCGGGCAGCGGGAAAAGAGGAGAATGAAACATGTGCTATGTGAAAGAATGCGTCAGGGACATCGTGCGGATCGGCGGACGCCAGGGACGCGCGGATTTCCTGCGCCTTGATATGAATGAGAATCCGGAGGGACTTCCGGAGGAGTTCGTGGAGAAGGTGAAGGCGGAACTTACGCCGGCATTTTTCGCCACTTATCCGGAACCGGAAAAATTCCTCGGGATTCTGGCCGATTACCTCGGGGTGAACCGGGAAAATGTGTGTGTCACAAACGGGTCGGACATGGCGATCCGGTATCTGTTTGAGGTGTTCGGCCGCCCAGGCTCCTCAGTCGTGACCGTATCGCCGACTTTTGAGATGTACCGGATCAACTGCCTGATCTTCGGACTGAATCACAAGCCGGTGCTCTACAATCCGGATTTCTCGCTGGATTTTGACCGGGTTCTCGATGCGATCACAGAGGAGGTCAGCATCGTATCGGTCCTGAATCCGAATAATCCCATCGGAACCGTGTATACGGAAGAACAGTTTGACGCCATCGCAAAAAAAGCGGCTGATGTGGGCGCGCTTGTGATCGTGGACGAGGCGTATCATTATTTTTACGATAAGACTTTTTTAAATAAGATTTCCGAGTATGATAACGTGGTGCTGATCCGGACGTTCTCCAAGCTGTTTTCTGTGGCGGCGGTCCGTCTGGGCTTCATCGTCGGAAATGCGAAGCTCATCCGGTACGTCTGGAATGTGCGTCCCACCTTTGACACCAATGCCGTTGCCCTGAAATTCGGGGAAAAGCTGCTCACGGAGCCGGGACTCTGCGAAAAGCTGGTGGCTATCGAAAAAGAGGGAAGAGCGTACCTGACGGAAAGCCTCAGGGAACACGGATACGAGTATTTGGCTGAGAACGGTAACTATGCGTTTATTAAGACGAAGACGCCGGTTTTGCAGGTGAAGGAGCGTCTGGAAGAAAAGAAGATCCTGATCAAAACCTATGGGCAGGAGATGTTAAAGGATTATATCCGGATCTCCACGGGAAGCATAAAGGTAATGAAGCAGTTTACGGACGCGCTCTATGAAGTCGATGTGAGGTAAAAGGATGAAAGCATTTATTCTGGCAGCCGGAAAAGGCAGCCGAATCAGCAAATATCTCCCGAATATCCCGAAATGTACTGTGGATGTGGGCGGACAGCCGTTGATCCGGCAGACTGTGGAGATGCTGCTCAATAACGGAATTGATCCGACGGTCATTGTCGGCTATCGCCATGCGGAGATCGAACGGGTTCTTCTGGGACTTCCGGTCCACATCGTATATAACCCGTTCTATGATGTGACCAACAGCATCGGTTCCCTCTGGATGGCGGAAAACGCCGGGCTTTTTACGGAGGAGGACTGTATCGTCGCCAACGGCGACGTGTACTGGAGCCAGGGGATCCTGGATTTTGTGCTGGCACAGAAGGAGGAGATCATTCTTCTGGCGGATTCCGCCAGAGTGCTTGATGGGGACTATTTCTTCGGCACGGAAAACGGAATGCTGCGCCGGTACGGAAAAGAACTCACTCTGGAAGAGCGGGACTGTGAATACACGGGGATCGCGGCCATGAAGGCTTCCTTCGTGCCGCGGTTTCTGGCACGTCTCAACAGCCTGATCGACTCCCAGTGCCACGGAAAGTGGTGGGAGGATGCGATCTACAGTCTGAGCAGTGAGGAAGATATCCCTGTGAAAGACATCAGGGGACAGTTCTGGGCAGAGGTGGACTTTATCGAAGATTACCGCCGGATCCTGGACTATGTATCGGAAAAGACAGGAATTAAGACAAATGGAAGCATTATTACACCTGATCATCGGTAACGGTGAGAAAAACCAGGAAAAGCGCAATTTTATCTGGAATATTATCGGAAGCTTCCTGTACGCGTTTGCCTCCATGGTTCTGTCCATCGCGGTGGTTCAGATCGCCGGGGAGGACGCGGGGGGAATCTTCACGTTCGCGTTCACGACCTTCGGCCAGCATATGTTTATGGTGGCCTATTTCGGGATTCGTCCGTTCCAGATCACCGATACGGGAAATCAGTATTCCTTCGGCGATTATCTGGGCCTTCGGCATATCACGTGCGCGGCGGCGATGGCGACCGGCTTTGGCTATGTGATGATCAACGGGTATACGTTCGAGAAAACGGCAGTCGTACTTCTGATGGTGGCTTATAAAGTCATCGACGCGCTGGCGGACACCTACGAGGCGGAATTTCAGAGAAGCGGAAGGCTTTACCTGACGGGAAAATCCAACGCGTTCCGGACGCTCCTCTCCGTGTCGGTATTCCTCACGGTGCTGGCTTCCACAAAAGTGCTGGTGACGGCCAGTGTGGCGGCAGTGGCGGCCCAGATCGCAGGCTTTCTTATTTTTGACGTGCTGGTGATCCGGAAACTGCCGGAGATCGACTGGATCTCGCAGGCGGGAAAAAAATTCCGGTTGTTTAAGGACAATGCACTGCTGTTTCTCTCGGCAGTGCTGGATTTTTATATTTTTTCTGCCTCCAAATACGCCATCGAGCGGTGCATGGCGGACCGGGACATGGCCGTATACGGAGCGATCTTTATGCCCACGAGTGTCATCAATCTGGTGGCGGGCTTTGTGATCCGGCCCTATCTCACAAAGCTGGCGTTAAGCTGGGAGCTTGGAGAGGTAAAACGGTACGTCCGGACGATCGGACAGCTGGCCGGAATCATCGCGGCACTTTCCGTACTGGCAGTGGGCGGAGCCTGGTTCCTGGGGATCCCCGTACTGAGCCTCCTCTACTCTAATATTGGATACGCGCTGCGGGAATGCCGCCCGGCACTTGTGATGATCATCATCGGAGGAGCGTTAAACGCTTACATGAATCTGTTTTATTACGCACTTGTCATTATGAAACTTCAGCCGTTTATTTTTACCATCTATGGGATCGTCGGCGCCCTGGCGGTGCTGATCTCCACACCGTTTGTGATAAGCGGAGGCATTTTCGGCGGAGCGCTGGCCTATACCATTCTGACCGGTACACTTGCCGCGATGTTCGGACTGGTTGTCCTTTTCGGAGTTATTAAGAAAGTGAGGTCGAAACATTGAGTCATATCCATGCGTTTGTGATCTGTGCCTATAAAAAAAGTCCCTATCTGGAAAGCTGTATCCGCTCTCTGGTAAGGCAGACGGTGAAATCGGACATTTTTATCGCGACCTCCACACCGTCAGAATACATTGACCGTCTGGCGGCGAAGTACCGGATCCCGGTACTCGTGCGGGATGGGGAGAGCAGTATCGGCGGGGACTGGCTGTTCGCTTGGAAAGCCATGGGAAAAGAACACGCGCTTGTGACCATCGCCCATCAGGATGACAGATACCATAAGGATTACACGGCAGAGCTTTTAAAAGCATACCGCAAATATCCGGATATGACTGTGTTCTGCTCAGACTACGTGGTGTTAAAAACGAAGGAGGAGCGGCTTTCGGACGGTACGCTTTATCCGGCCGGAACGGAACTTGTGTGCGGCGACCGGGTGCGTTTTGTGAAGAAGATCCTGCGTATTCCGCTGCGTCTTCGGGCTCTTGCAGACCGGACATGGCTGAAGCGGAGCGTTCTGATGTTCGGAAATTCCATCTGCTGTCCCTCCTGCACTTACAACTATGAGTGGATCGGCGATGACATGTTCCAATCCGGGTATCCGTTTGCGTTGGACTGGGATAACCTTTACGATCTGGCGGGAAAACCGGGACGCTTTATCTGCTCGGAACGCCCGTTACTTGCTTACCGGATCCATGACGGAGCCACCACGAAACAGTGTATGGAGGATGAGAGCCGGAGCCGGGATGAGATCGCCATGTTCCGGAAAATGTGGCCGGAATGGGCAGTCCGGATCCTCATGCATTTTTACAGAAAAGCCTATACGGCATACGGAGAACAGAAATGAAAGTCGATGTGATTATCCCTGTTTACCGGCCGGGAACCAGATTCCTGGATCTTCTTTCGCGTCTTGAGAAGCAGACGGTGCCGGTAAACCGTTTTATTATCATGAACACAGAGCGGGAATTCTGGGAAGACTGGGTAAAAACACTGCCGGAGGGAAGTCTTCCGGAGAATCTTTCCGTGTTCCATGTCTCAAAGGAGGACTTTGACCACGGGGCCACCCGGGACGCCGGGATCATGCAGTCGGATGCGGATATCTGCATTCTCATGACCCATGACGCGCTGCCGGCCGGGAAAAAGCTGGTGGAACGGCTGTGCAATGCCCTCCTGCAGGATGACAGGATCGGGGCGGCCTACGCAAGGCAGCTCCCGGAGGAGGACTGCGGGGTCATTGAGCGCTACACGAGAAGCTTCAACTATCCGGAGGAGAGCCGCGTAAAGACAAAGGCGGATCTTCCGGAACTGGGGATCAAGACGTATTTCTGCTCCAATGTCTGCGCGGCGTACAAGAGAGAACTCTACGTCTCGCTCGGAGGTTTTACGAAGAAAACGATTTTTAATGAAGATATGATCTTTGCCGCAAAATTGATCGAAAACGGGTACGGCGTGTGTTATGAGGCCTCAGCCCGGGTGATCCATTCCCACAATTATTCGGGTGGACAGCAGTTTTGCAGAAACTTTGACCTGGCCGTGTCTCAGGCGGACCATCCGGAGGTGTTTGCCGGACTCCGGTCGGAGGGAGAGGGGATCCGTCTTGTAAAGAAGACAGCGGGATATCTGATCCGCCGCGGAAAGCTCTTTATGATTCCGGAACTCATCTATATCAGCGGCTGCAAGTACCTGGGATACCGGCTCGGAAAAAGCTACCGGAAGCTGCCGCGTTTTGTGATCCTGCGATGTACGATGAACAAGAATTACTGGAAAGGATAAACAGGATATGTCGGACTTGCTGATTATTATTCCTGCATATAACGAGGAAGACAATATCGAACGGGTGGTGGACCGCCTGACTGCGTCATTTCCGCAGTACGACTATGTGGTGGTCAATGACGGGTCACGGGATTCAACCGGCGAGATCTGCAGAAGACGCGGATATAATTTCCTGGATCTGCCGGTGAACCTGGGTCTCGCCGGAGGGTTTCAGGCCGGGATCCGCTACGCGTACGCGAAAGGCTATGCCTGCGCCATACAGATCGACGGGGACGGGCAGCACCGGCCGGAATTCATTGCCGACATGAAGAAAAAGATGGAAGAGGGATACGATATTGTGATCGGATCCCGGTTTGTCCATGAGAAGAAACCAAAGTCCATGCGGATGCTTGGGAGCAATCTGATCGAGTTCGCGATCCGGCTGACCACGGGGAAGGTGATCAAGGACCCGACCTCCGGGATGCGGCTTTTCAACCGGAAGATGATCCGGGAATTCGCGAAAGGACTGAACTTTGGGCCTGAGCCTGACACGATCTCCTACCTGTTAAAACAGGGAGCCAGTGTGGCGGAGGTTCCGGTCGTCATGGATGAGAGAACGAAGGGAGTCAGCTATCTGACGCCGGTCAATGCGGCCAGATATATGATCCAGATGCTGGTCTCCATTCTGTTTATCCAGAATTTCAGAAAGTGAGGACAGAGGTCATATGACAATGCAGCTTCGAATGGTTTTGATCGTGGTTTCGGTGGTCACCACCTGGCTGATTCTCAGGAAGATCCGGATGTCGAAAATGCGGATCGAGGATTCCATTTTCTGGATCGGATTTTCGCTGATGCTGATCGTGTTCAGCGTATTTCCGGAGATCGTGTACTGGATGTCCGATCTGTCGGGAACCCAGACGCCGGTCAACTTTATTTTCCTGTTCATGATCTTTGTGCTGATCCTGCGCATGTTCCGCCTCACCGTTAAGATCTCCCAGCTGGAGACGAAGGTGCGGGATCTGACGCAGCGGATCGCCATCGATGAAAACCTGAAAAACGGAGACAGGGAAAATAAGAGACCGAAGGAAGTGACAGAAGAATGAAACGACTGATATCATACATGGGACCGGGAATCATGGTCCTTTTTGTAATCCTGGGAGGAGGCTGGCACTTCCTTCAGACGAGAGCGGGAGCGCTCGGAGCCGGTGAACTCTGGCTCTGCGACCTCTATCTTGTGCTGGCAGCGCTTGCGGCAGGTCTGCTCCTGTTTCTGACCTTTTCTCTTTTTATAAAGAAGCTTAAGACGGAGCTCTGCGCAGGCATAACGGTTCTGGTCCTGGGGATCCTTTATATGACCGCTCTGCCGCCCGTTTCCGCGCCGGACGAGATCTCCCATTTTGTGAGCGCGTACGCCGTCTCCAACCGGATCCTCGGGGAAATGCCGGTGGACGCGGAGGGAAATGTGCGGATGCGAAAGGAGGACGAATACCTCCAGAATATATACGGCGCGTCGGGGGATGAAGCGAGGGAATCTCTGGGACGGGTGCTCACCGAGGAGACCTGGAAGCAGATCGCGGAGCATATATCGCCTGTTTTTGTTCCGGCAGAGCAGAGGATCATGGTATCTTCCGTACAGAAGCCGGTGAACACGACGCCTGCGGCATATCTGGCGCCGGCTCTCGGGATCACGCTCGGGAGGCTCCTTCATGTAAATTGTGTGATCGTCGCTTTCCTGGCACGACTCTTTAACCTTCTGTTTTTTGCGGCGATGGTGTGTTTCAGTATCCGGGTCCTGCCCTTTGGAAAACAGATCCTCTGGGGCGTGTCGCTGCTTCCCATGACGCTCCATCTTGCGGCATCCTGCTCCTACGATACTTTTTTGATGGGGACCTGCTTCCTTTTCGGAAGCTACGCGCTGTATCTGGCTTACGCAAAGCCCATGGTGCAGAAGCGGGATATCGCGGTGCTTGTGGTACTCGCCGCGGCATTCGGGCCGTGCAAGATGGTCTACGCGGTCGTGCTGGGCATGGCGCTCCTCATTCCCGTAAAAAAATTCGGGGACTGGAAAAACTGGGCGCTGTCCGCGGGAACCGTTCTTCTGGCGTTCGCGCTTGCGATGATCGCAGTGAACAGCGGGACGATCGCAACCTACGCCTCCGGTTCCGACACGTACGTGGCCTGGGCCGGTGAAGAGGGCTTCAGCATTCCGCTGCTCCTCCACAATCCGGTGCTCTGCTTCCGTATGCTCTATGAGTCACTGGCAAATCTCGGAGATGAATGGACGCTGCAGATGTTCGGAAGTGTTCTCGGAAATCTGGATCCGGTCCTCTCGGTTCCGTTCGTTGTACTTTTATTTATGGCGGGGTGCCTGACAGCGCTGGGGATCCGGAAGGCCGGGGAGGCACTGTATCTCGGCGGGAAACAAAAAGCGTGGATCGTCTTTCTGGCGGCGGTCTGTCTGATCGGTCTGATGACAGCCATGCTGGTGGCCTGGACTCCCATGAGTTCGCCCGTCATCGAGGGCGTACAGGGAAGGTATCTGCTCCCGGTGCTCCCGTTTGTCTTCATGACGTTAAAGAGCGACCGGCTGGTGCGGGTCGCAGGGAGCGATGAAACGCTGATCTTTTACATGTGCGCGCTGGACTGTTACACGGTTTTCAGGTTATTTAGTATTGTCAGCATGAGATTGTAGTGGTATGATTTATCGCGAGGCAGAGGCGGGTTTAACAGGCCCGTGATACAGTGTCTGCCTGCGTTACAGGAAAAAAGTGAGGGAATCATTATGGGTAAAATTAAAGTAACTCCCTGCGAGACAGAGGGAAAAGTAATCGAAGGACTTTATGTGATCGAACCGACCGTGTTTAAGGATGAGCGCGGCTATTTTATGGAAACCTACAACCAGAACGATTTTAAGGAAGCCGGACTCGATATGGTATTCGTGCAGGACAATCAGTCCATGTCCGTAAAGGGCGTACTGCGTGGCCTGCATTTCCAGAAGCAGTATCCGCAGGGCAAGCTGGTGCGCGCCGTGCGCGGTACCGTATTTGACGTGGCTGTGGATCTGAGGACCCATTCCGCAACCTACGGAAAGTGGTACGGTGTGGAGCTCTCCGCTGAGAATAAGAAGCAGTTCTACATTCCGGAGGGCTTTGCCCACGGTTTCCTGGTGCTGTCCGACGAGGCCGAATTTGCGTACAAGTGCACGGACTTCTATCATCCGGGCGACGAGGGCGGCCTGTTATGGTCCGATGAGACCATCGGCGTAAAGTGGCCGATCGAGGAGGGAATGGAACTGATCATTTCCGAGAAAGATAAAAAATGGGGCGGCTTTCACGACACCTTTAAATTTGAGAACAAGTAAGACAGAGAGGTTTTGATATAGCGTGAATTATGTAGTTTCTCTTATCAAAGAACTGGTGACGAAACGCAGGCTCGTGTGGGATCTGGCCAAAGCCGATTTTAAAAAGCGGTTTGTGGGATCCTATTTCGGCATTGTCTGGATGTTTGTCCAACCGATCGTGACGGTTCTGATCTACTGGCTGATCTTCGGACCCATCGGCTTTAAGAGCGCGCCGCCGGTTCCGAACGCATCCTACGTCCAGTGGCTGATTCCCGGCATTGCGCCGTGGTTCTTCTTTTCCGAAGCGTTGAACTGCGGGACCGGCTGTCTTCAGGAATACAATTATCTCGTGAAAAAAGTGGTGTTCCGGGTGGAAATTCTGCCGGTGATCAAGCTGATCTCCTGCCTGTTTGTCCACGGATTCTTTGTGCTGATCATGTTCGCGGTATTCCTGATCAGCGGAAAGACGCCGCAGATCTCCTGGCTCCAGGTAATCTACTATGCGTTTGCGGCTTCCATGCTGGCGCTGGCGATCACGTATCTGACAAGTGCGATCCAGGTGTTTTTTAAGGATATGGCACAGATCGTGAGCATCTGCCTGCAGTTCGGCATGTGGCTGACTCCGATCATGTACAGCGAGCAGCTTTTTGTGGACAAGGGGCTCACGATGGCTCCCACCATCCTCAAGCTGAACCCGTTTTACTATATTGCGGCCGGTTACCGCGACAGCATGCTGACAGGGGACTGGTTCTTTATGCGTCCGACGCTGACCGTTTATTTCTGGGCGGTGACGATCGTGATCATGCTTGTGGGCCTTAAGGTATTCAAGCGGCTGCGTCCGCATTTTTCTGATGTTTTGTAAACAGGAGGGACAGATGGCCGTAAATGCGATTGAAGTAAAAGACGTGACAAAGGTGTACAGGCTGTACGACAAGCCCATTGACAGGCTAAAGGAGTCACTCAGCCTGACCCATAAAAATTATCACCGGGATTTTTATGCGTTAAAAGGACTGTCCTTCCATGTGGAAAAAGGGCAGACCGTGGGCATTATCGGAACCAACGGATCCGGAAAATCCACGATCTTAAAGATCATCACCGGTGTTCTGACTCCCACCTCCGGAGAAGTGAAGGTGGAGGGAAAGATCTCCGCGCTTCTGGAGCTGGGTGCCGGATTTAACATGGATTACACGGGAATAGAAAATATCTATATGAACGGTACCATGATGGGGTTCACAAAGAAGGAGATGGACGAGAAACTCCAGGATATCCTGGATTTCGCGGAGATCGGAGACTTTGTGTACCAGCCGGTGAAGACGTACTCCAGCGGTATGTTCGTCCGCCTGGCATTCGCCCTCGCAATCAACGTGGAGCCGGAGATCCTGATCGTCGATGAGGCGCTGTCCGTGGGTGACGTGTTCTTCCAGTCCAAATGCTACCGCAGGATGGAGGAGATCCGCAAGAGCGGAACGACGATTCTCATGGTGACCCACGATATGGGAAGCATTATCAAGTACTGCGACAAGGTGGTCCTGCTCAATAAAGGCGAGTTTATCGCCGAGGGTGAGGCTGGAAGAATGGTGGATCTTTATAAGAAGATTCTGGCCAACCAGATGGATTCTCTGAAGGAGGAGCTGGAAAACGATTTCTCAGGCGGGATGGATCTGGACGGAACAGACGACGCTTCAAAGAAACCGAAGGAAAACGGCGCGGATCCCGGTCATGGCCTCATGAAGGACAAGATCACGATCAATGCCAACCGGACCGAGTACGGGGACGGACGGGCCGAGATCTTCGATCTGGGCCTTTATGATGCCAGAGGAAACCTGACCAACCTGCTGTTAAAGGGCGAGATGTTCACAATCAAAGAGCGGATCCGCTTCCATGCGCCGCTCCAGTGCCCGATCTTTACGTATACGATCAAGGACAAAAAGGGAACGGACCTTTCCGGAACCAATACCATGTACGAGGGTGCGGATATCAAACCGGTGAAGGCGGGGGACGTCTATGACGTTTCCTTCACCCAGAAAATGACACTGCAGGGCGGTGAGTACCTGCTCTCCATGAGCTGCACCGGCTTTGAGGAGGGAGAGCATGTGGTGTACCACAGACTGTACGATGTGGCCAACATTACGGTGATCTCCAACAAAAATACCGTCGGCGTTTATGACATGGAATCGGAAGTGGAGACGACGCTGACAAGAGCATAGACCGGGAGATGTAAAATGAACGATTTTAGTTATGAGATTCTGGATCTGCTGAAAAAGTACGAGAATGATACGAATGCGGCACTGGCGGGCGAAACATGCCCGCAGTGCCTTTATGCGTTTTCCCCTCTCCGGGAAAACCTGTTTGAATGGGTGGAATTTGAGCCGGATTCCAGAGTGCTGGAGATCGGATCCGACTACGGCGCGGTTACGGGTATTCTGGCAAAGCGGGCCGGTCAGGTGGTCGTTCTGGATCCGCGTGATGAGAATCTGGAGGTCAACCGGATCCGCCACGGCTCGATCGGCAATATCCGGTATGTGAGCGGAGACCTTCTTCACACCGCAAATCCGCTGGCGGGAACAGGTTTTAAGGAGTATCGGCCGAAAATGGATACCGGGGAGACGGCGGAGGATCTGATGAAAACGCCGTTTGACTATGTGGTGATCGGGAGCTTTCTGGAACTTCAGTCAAAGGAGGAGGCCGTGAGACTTCTCCGTATGGCTGCGGATCTTGTAAAACCGGGCGGTACACTGTTTGCTGCCGCCGAGAACGAGCTGGGCGTCCGCTACTGGATGGGGGCGGAGCGTCTGACTCCGTCTTTCCTGGAGGTCGAATTCCGGGAACTGTTTGAAGCGCTCAGGGCGGAACATGGAGGATCCTTTACCATGTACTATCCGGTTCCGGACTATCGGTATCCGGTAACGGTCTACTCCGATCATTACCTTCCTCAGACCGGCGATGTGACAAACATTTCCGCCCGGTTAGACGGGCCCGGGTTCTGGTTCGGCAGCGAGGAGGAGGCCATGGCAAAGGCGTGCCGGAACGGATCCTTTACAAAATTTGCAAATTCATTCCTCGGGGTCTGGGAGAAAGGAACGCTATGAGACAGATCGAGTATGTAAAATATAACCGAACAAGAGCGGAAAAGTTTCAGCTTAAGACGGTGATCGTCCGCGAAAACGGCGTGCTTTCCGTGGAGAAGACGGCTCTCTCGGAGGCAGGAGAGGCACATATCCGCTCTTTTGAAACAAAATATGAAAAAATAAGCGGGTCAAATCCGCAGATCCGGTTTTTAAAACCGGAATTTCTCCCCGGCGGGAAGGCGGTCCGGTTTGAATACCTGACCGGTGAGACCATCGGCGATGTGCTGGGGGAAAAGATCCGGCTGGGCGAGGTTCCATACAAAGAACTGACAGAGGCTATGACGCTTGTGTTCCCGGAGGACTTTTCGGATGCGGGATCTTCGCGGAAAGAAGAGCGGTTTGTGCCGGGAGAAGAGTTTCGGGACGTGTTCGGCGACGTGCCGGAGATGACAGACCGGATCGTACAGGTCTCCAACGTGGATGGCCTGTTTGAAAACCTGATGATCTCGGATGGGACCGTTTACGGCATCGATTACGAGTGGGTGTTCGATTTCCCGATTCCGGCGAAGTTCCTCCACTTCCGGAACCTGCTCTATTTTTACCGCAGATATGAAAATATCTTAAACTGCAGGCAGGAGGAAATCTTTGCGTATTACGGCATTGACGGAGAACTTCAGAAGATATTTTTCTCCATGGAGGAGGCGTTCCAGTCCTACGTCCACGGGGAGGGCCATTTCCAGTACATGAAGCAGTATGAGCAGCCGGCGAAGACGCTGGAGTTTCTGCTGGACAGAGAGAGTGAACTTTACAAGGTGAAAGACTGGTGCGAGGCCTTAAAGCAGGAGATCGCCGAGAAGGATGTGACGATCGTCAAGCAGCAGGAGGTACAGCGCCTGACGAACAACCATGTGGCAAACCTGGACGTGATCATCGCGGACCTGCGCCGGGAAAATGCGGAGATCGCGAAGACACTGCAGTATCTGTCGAAACATGAGGCCATGATCTGGAAGGTGCTCAGAAAGTGCCACCAGGCGGTCAACAAGGTTCTCCCGAAGGGGACCAGAAAGAGAAAAGTACTTACTTACTTTAAGAATACGATGTTCCATCCGGGAAAATACGGAAAACTCTACCTTACGGCTGAGGGCCGCAACCGGATCCGCGGCGATTTTAAGATCGGTGAGGGGTATCTGGAGCACGGCAAAGTGAAGCTTCCGTATTTTGAAAATCCCACCGTCTCTATTGTGATTCCGGTCTACAACCAGATTCACTACACGTACGCCTGCCTCCTGTCCATTCTGGAGAACACGCAGGACGTGTCCTATGAGGTGATCATTGCCGACGATGTGTCCACGGACGCCACGAAGGAGCTGGACCGCTACGCGGAGAATGTGGTGATCTGCCGGAATCATACGAATCAGGGCTTCTTAAGAAACTGCAACAACGCGGCGAAGGCGGCCCGCGGTAAATACGTCATGTTCTTAAACAACGACACCCAGGTGACGCCGGGCTGGCTTTCCGCTCTCGTGAACCTGATCGAGTCCGA
>JALEWG010000202.1 GCA_022788065.1 Lachnospiraceae bacterium
CTGGCGATCCGCGCCGCCATGCTCACGGGAAAGGAAACGGTGGTGGATGCCTACTGCGGAATCGGCACCATCGGAATCGCGGCTGCCTCCGGCGCAAAGGAAGTCATCGGCGTGGAGCTGAACCGGGACGCAGTTCGCGACGCCGGAATCAACGCAAAGATGAATAAGATTGAAAATATCCGGTTTTTCAATAATGATGCCGGAAAATTCATGGTCCAGATGGCCGCCCAGGGCGCGAAGGCCGACGTGGTCTTCATGGATCCGCCCAGAAGCGGCAGCACCGAGGAGTTTATCAATGCCGTGGCAACACTTTCGCCGAAGCGCGTCGTCTATGTTTCCTGCGGCCCGGAAACGCTGGCCAGAGACCTTGGCTGGTTTAAGAAAAAGGGATATGAGGCGAGGGAGGCATGGGCAGTGGACATGTTTCCTATGACGGGGCATGTGGAGACGGTTGTACTGCTTTCCAGGGGAGAAATCGCTTCCCGGAAGATTCGGGTCGAGTTATAACCTGTCCAAGAAGGAAAGGAGAGATATTATGATCCAATACATTGTAGATGCTTTTACCGATGAGGTTTTTGGGGGAAATCCGGCTGCGGTCTGTATTTTTAAGCAATGGCCCAGTGATGAGTTGTTAATGTCTATCACCCGGGAAAATAGTTTGCCGGAGACCGCTTTTGTGGTTCCGGAAGGCGACAGCTACCGGATCCGCTGGTTCGCACCCAGCGGGGAAATCAATCTGTGTGGTCATGCGACTTTGGCTGCCGCCTACGTGATGATGCGTTTTGTCACACCTCAGGCGGAGCAACTGCGGTATGAGACACTCAGCGGCCCCTTAATTGTGCGCAGGGAAGGAAAGCTTCTTTCTATGGATTTCCCCGCTTATCAGCTTAAACAGCTGGAGGTTACAGACGATATCGTCGAGGCTCTGGGGGCTCGTCCCCGGGAAGTCTGGAGGGCCCGCGATCTGATGTGTATCTTCGACGATCCAAAGGAAATTATGGAGATGAAGCCTGACCAGGAAAAACTCCTCTATGTAAAAGGGGCGCTGATGCACGTTACGGCCCCTGGGTTTGATAAATATGACTGTGTGTCCCGTACCTTTGCCCCCAAGATGAATCTGCCGGAAGATCCTGTGTGTGGTTCCGGCCATTGTCACATTATTCCCTATTGGGCAAACAAGCTGGGAAAAACTGAACTGACAGCCCGGCAGGCTTCCCCCAGAGGCGGCATTCTGTATTGTAAACTGGAGAAGGATCGCGTTATCATGGCGGGCCGTGCCGCACTTTACGCCAAGTCAGAATTATATATCGATGGTCTGCTTTAAATCTGATCACACCCGATTGATGAGCGGCGGTTGATGAGCGGTGCCAGGCACCATAAACATTCTATAAACACGGCAGCCCAAAAGTGTAATTTTATATGACAAAAATAGAATAATGACATTTCTCGTGACAGCAAGTTGTATTTCATACTAAATAAAGAATACAACTTGCTTTTTAATATTGAAGGTATAGTATAATAAAGCAATTGGGTTGCGTATTGATAAAACGGATTATCTTGTAATTTTAATTTACATTTTGGAATAAATCAGAGGGAGAGAATAAGAGATGCAAAGAATGAGAGTATCAGAGCCGGCAAAGAAGCTTTGTTGTCTGTTTTTGACAGCGGCTATGGTAATGAGCTTAGCTGCCTGCGGTAAAACCGCTACGGAAACAGAGGCCACGGTGAGCGTAAAGGGAGAACATGAACCCATTACCATCATGTCTGCGAACAAAGACTATTCAGGATTCATTGAGTATGTTAAATCCGTGTATCCGGAAATCAATATTGAGGTCATCCCCTATCGGGGAGGAAATGCAACCCAGTATATGTATGATCAGCTCTATACCGGTCACATGCCGGACATCTACAGCACAACGCAGATGTTTACCTGCTATGACAAGTATCCGGAGAACCTGATCGACCTTTCCAAATATGACTTTACCGGTAAGTACAATGAAGCGCGGATTGCCCAGTATGAGCTGAATGGCAAGAACTATCTGCTTCCTACAGACTACGATGTCATCGGTCTTGTGTACAACGCTTCCCTGTTTGAAAGAGAGGGATGGGAAGTTCCCACATCCTTCGCGGAACTGGAGGCGCTGGCTCCTGTTATAAAAGAAGCAGGTTATGGTCTTGCCGACTGCGCGACCCATCTGCCGGGCCTCGGCTTCCAGTATCTGTGCAACAACGCAGACACTGAGTTCCTGCGCTCCTTCGAGGGCATCCAGTGGCAGCGCGATTTCCTCGCGGGAAACGCCACCGCCATGGAAGGACTTGCCGGCACCTTTGATTACATTCAACGTTGGGTGGACATCGGCTTGCTGGAATACACTTCCGATGACAAGTCTCCGAATGAGCACTTCAAGGAGGGGAACACCGCCTTTTTCGTGGGCGACCTTTACGCATGGAACACCAGGGACGACGGCACGGGCGACGTCATCAGGCCTTTGCCCTACCTCTCCGAGGACGGCACTCAGAACACCTCTATCCACCCGTTGGGTGTTACGATTCCAATCATAGCAATGACAGCGAACGCCTTTTCTGAAGATATTCATGATTGTTTAGAAGCGGGAATGAATGCTCATGTTTCCAAGCCGATTGATATGGTTGGTTTCGAGCAGACCGTTCGAAGAGTTTTAGGTTTAGAGTCTGTAAAAAATAATTAGGTCATGCTTGATGATCGGCGCTGCAGGATGTATGATAGGAAGAAGAAAAACATCACTTCCCGGGATCGGGGAGCGGCGTGCGAGGGCCAGTGAAATGAAGAAGATCATTGAATATATGAAAAGGAATCTGATGTATGCCGGAATTTCCGAAGAAGAATACAGACAGATCTCAGGCGAAATACAGAACAATAACCGGCAAAATCTTATGATTTTTTCTGTGATTACCTGTGTGTTTTTGCTGATCATGTTTATCCTATCATTCTTTTCGAAAGATGTGGAAACAAACAGGTGGGTTTATATGCCCACGATGTTTATTACTTTGGCGGTATTTTGTATAGCAAAAGGCTGTCAGGAACAACATTCTGCAATACTTCTGGCAGATGTTTATGTTTTTACAAGTATCCTGTTTATTTTTGGAATCGTGCTGGGTACCGTCACAAGACCGGATGAACAGACGGTTACTTTCATTGCGTTGCTGCTTACGGTTCCGCAGCTTTTCACGGACAGGCCTGTCAGGATGATCACCTGCATCTTTGCATACGTCATGATCTTCGTGATAACAGCAGTGTATGTGAAAGTGGATTATGTGCTTGCTGCGGATATTATTGATGCCTGTGTGTTCGGGACAATCAGTGCCATCATCAGCACCTATATGATGAGAGTAAAATGCCAGAGGTATTTATATGAACGGAAGGTTTATACGTTGAGTGAGACGGATCTGCTTACAGGGCTTCGGAACCGCAATTCTTTCGAACAGAATCTGAAAATGTATTCTTCCGGCTGTAAGCATACTCTGTTCTGTGTTTTTGTAGATGTGAACGGACTTCATGAGATGAATAATACGAACGGACATGAAGCCGGGGACAAAATGCTGCAATTCATTGGAACGGTCCTGCAGGGGCAGTTTGGAGAAAAGGATACTTACCGGATCGGCGGAGATGAATTCGTTGTGTTAATCATGGATGAAACCGAAGAAGTGGTACAGCGGAAAATCGAACAGGTGGAGCATCTGGCGGAAGAGAGGTCCTATCATGTCTCCGTCGGATATGACAGTGCGGACGGTCCGGAGACCGATGTGAATGAGTTGATGAACTGTGCGGAAAAACGCATGTATGAAGCGAAAAAAATGTTTTACCAGCAGAAGGGAATTGACAGGAGATCGAGAAAGTGAGCGATCCGGAGGATGTTCAAGCAAGCAACTTGAATGCACCTTTATTTGAGCTATACACTCGAATCGGCGCGGATTATACGGACGCCAGGCAGCGGTTTGGCAGTGAGAAAACGATAGAACGGTTTATCCGGCGTTTCGTCGAAGACAGAACCTTTGAAAACTTAAAAGCGGCGTATGATTCGAAGGACGAGAAAGCGATTTATTATGAGATATGCGAATTTGCAGAAATATGCGGGAGTCTTTCCCTGAACAGACTTTCAGAAACTGCAGGCGTTATTATGGAGGCATATCGTCCGGCCAATGTGCTAAACAGAGAAACGTTTCATGTGAACGATTTATTTGACACGTTGTTTCAACAGTATTACAGAACAATTGAAGCCATAAAAGAAACACTGGAATTCAATGAGGATATAGAATAAAAATGGCGGCAGCAGCTGGAGAGTATACCGGCGGACTGCCGCCTTGCGCTGTCCATATCTGGCTTGACAGTGTACCGGGACTGTGCTATTGTATCACCATCAGGTTCGGGCGGCTCTCGCTGTCCGATTAAAAGGGAAACAGGTGAGAAACCTGTGCGAACTCGTCACTGTAAACGGGGAGTTTAAGGCCATAAATGTCACTGAGAAATTGGGAAGGCGGCCTTGAATTGCGATCCGTGAGCCAGGAGACCTGCCTGTGTAACGGAGCGGGATGTTTCCCCCGGCCACGAGTAACTGGTCGCAACCGGTATATTGGAGATCTGCCTGCCTTTCGAAGAGTATATTTCCGAAAGGCCTGTTTTGATATACCATTTCTGCGCCCTTTTGCCGATCCGTTCGGAAGGGGTGCTTTTTTTATCTTAATCAAAATTTCATGCCCGGCGGATGAAATAATGGTTAAGCGGATCACACTGTAACAGATGTGGATCAGGACCGGACCGCAGCGCAAAGCCCGCTCAGATTTTATATCATGTCTCCGGGAGAACCGGAGAGAAAAGAGGAAAGTATGAGAAAAAACGTAGGATTCTTGTTACTGACGACGGCCATGGTATGTGCACTGACAGGCGGATGTTCCCGTAAAACCAGTGAAGTGCCTGCGGCATCATCTGAACAGGCGGGGACGCCTGTTGCCATAACAGACGCGGCTGCGGATCAGAAAGCTGCGGATCAGGCAGCAGCCCTGATCGATGCCATTTACGTTCAGGAGCGAACGGATGAAACGGATGAGCTCTGTAAAAAGGCCAGAGAGGCATGGGATGCGCTGACAGACGCACAGAAAGAACTGGTGGAGGGAGAATATGCGGATCCGGATTATTTCGGGCGTGATACCGGCGACGCCTCCAAAGATGATCCGCGCAATCAGGATGGAATCGGAGAAAATGAGATCCTTGTTGTCAGCTTCGGAACTTCCTTCAACGACAGCCGCGTCGCTGATATTAAGGGAATCGAAGATGCGATTCAGGAAGCGAATCCGGACTGGTCTGTGAGAAGGGCATTTACGGCACAGATCATTATTAA
>JALEWG010000211.1 GCA_022788065.1 Lachnospiraceae bacterium
GCGGGGCTGGATTACTGGGACAAGCTGGATGTGACTGTTTACAGCGATTTCAATGATTTCCTTTCCAGAAATCCGGGAGCCAGGATCTATATGGCAACGACAAAGGCCAAAACCGTTTATACGGATGTAGAATATGAGCCGGACTGCTTTCTTATGTTCGGCCCGGAGAGCCGGGGAATTCCGGAGGAAATACTCGTAAAACATCCGGATACTTGTGTGAGAATTCCCATGTGGGGAGAAATCCGGTCCCTGAATCTGTCCAATTCTGTCGCTATTGTACTCTATGAGGCATTGAGGCAGCATGGATTTGATAAAATGACCATGGAAGGGCATCTGCACAGGCTCTCATGGAAGTAAACAGAAAACTGTCCGATAAAAAATCGGAAAAATAAAGCAGCCATACATTCGGATCTGTCCGAAATGCATGGCTGCTTTGAATGTAGCCGGAAAATCAGGTTCTTGCCATGCCGTCTACACGTAATACAACGCCGGAGATATAGGAAGCTTCGTCGGAAGCGAGGAAAACAAAGGCATTGGCAATATCCTCGGGCTGTCCGAGACGGCGAAGCGGAATGCTTGCAATCAACGGATCAATAACTTCCTTCGGGACCTGTTTCATCATATCGGTCTCCGTGATACCCGGAGCAACTGCGTTGACACGAATTCCCTTCGGTCCCAATTCGCGGGCAAGAGAAAGGGTCATGCCGTTGACAGCGGTTTTGGAAACCGGGTAAGCAACGCCGCTGGGCTGTCCGTAAACACTTACCATGGAAGACGTGTTCAGAATAACGCCGCTTCCCTGCGGAACCATGATATCGATGGCGGCTCGCGTGGCATTGAAAACACCTTTGACGTTCAGATCCATAACTTTGTCAAACAATTCGTCAGTGTATTCCGTAAACGGGACACGATCAGAAACGCCGGCATTGTTTACCAGAATATCAAGTCTCCCATGAACGCGCGCAATTTCCTGAAATGCGGCTTTCATTTCCTCTAAGTTTTCAAGATTTGGGCAGATGCCGGAAACAACTGCTTCCGGATAACGGGCCTTCAGCTTTTCCACTGCATCATCAGCGGTTTTTCTCCGGCTGGCTGTAAGCACGACAACAGCGCCTTCTCGCAGAAATGCTTCCACTGTTGCAAAGCCGATTCCGCGGCTTCCTCCGGTGACGACGGCAACTTTGTTTTTCAATTTCATAGTCAGTCCTCCTGTTCATGATATTTTGTCCATTGATTTGGAACATAAAGCGGAGATATCGCTTTTACTTGCTTGTTATAAGGTTTTATACTATAATCATTTACAGAAATTACATCCCTATTGTATCATAAATCATCAAAAATAAGGAGGAAAAATAATGAAAATTTCCAATGATATCCGCTATGTCGGAGTCAATGATCATCAGGTGGACCTGTTCGAGGGCCAGTATGATGTGCCGAACGGCATGTCCTACAATTCCTACGTGATTATGGATGAAAAAATCGCCGTAATGGACACGGTAGATAAGAACTTTACACATGAATGGTTGGATAATCTCGAACATGTTCTTAACGGAAGAAAACCGGATTATCTGATCGTACAGCACATGGAGCCGGATCACTCCGCAAATATCGATAAATTTCTGAATGTTTACCCGGAGGCGACGGTAGTTTCTTCCGCAAAAGCGTTTAATATGATGAAAAATTTCTTCGGAACGGATTATGAAGAAAGAAGAATCGTAGTCGGCGAAGGCTCCACTCTGACACTTGGAAAACATACGCTGACCTTTGTCACAGCACCGATGGTTCACTGGCCGGAAGTTATCGTGACATATGATTCCACCGATAAGGTTCTGTTCTCTGCGGACGGCTTCGGAAAATTCGGCGCTCTTGATGTGGAAGAGGACTGGGCGTGTGAAGCGCGCAGATATTATATCGGAATTGTGGGCAAATACGGCGCGCAGGTTCAGGCACTTCTGAAAAAAGCCTCCGGACTTGATATTCAGACCATCTGCCCACTCCATGGACCGGTTCTGACGGAGAATCTGGGTTACTACATCAATCTGTATGATATCTGGTCTTCCTACCGTGTGGAGAGTGAGGGTGTTGTAATCGCCTATACATCGGTTTACGGTCACACCAAAGCGGCAGTGGAACTGCTTGCCGAGAGACTGAAGGCAAAGGGCTGCCCGAAAGTGGAGATCCACGATCTTGCCCGCACAGATATGGCAGAGGCAGTTGAAGATGCATTCCGTTACGGAAAACTGGTTCTTGCGACCACAACCTATAATGCAGATATCTTCCCGTTTATGAAAGAATTCATCAATCACCTGACTGAGCGCGGATATAAGAACCGCACGATCGGTCTTATGGAGAACGGATCATGGGCACCGCTTGCCGCAAAGGTAATGCGCGGTATGCTGGAGGGCTGCAAGAATCTGACCTTTACCGATACGACGGTAAAGATCATGTCAGCTCTGAATGCGGAGAACAGAGAGCAGATCGAGGCGATGGCAGATGAATTGTGCAAGGATTATCTGGCACAGCAGGCTGAGACTGCCAATAAAAACGATATGACTGCACTGTTCAATATCGGTTACGGCCTGTATGTGGTGACATCCAACGACGGAAAGAAAGACAACGGACTGATCGTTAATACAGTGTCTCAGGTGACCAACACTCCGAACCGAATCGCTGTTACGATCAATAAAGCAAACTATTCTCACCATGTGATTAAACAGACCGGAATCATGAACGTGAACTGCCTGTCCACAGAGGCTCCGTTCTCTGTATTTGAAAACTTTGGTTTCCAGAGCGGCCGCAACACGGATAAATTTGCGTCCATCACACCGCTCCGCTCTGACAACGGACTGGCATTCCTGCCGCGCTATATTAACTCCTTCATGTCTCTGAAGGTGGAGCAGTATATTGATCTGGACACACACGGTATGTTTATCTGCTCTGTTACAGAGGCGAGAGTGATCTCCAATACCGAAACCATGACCTATACGTACTACCAGAACCATGTAAAACCGAAGCCGGAGACAGAGGGAAAGAAAGGTTTTGTGTGCAAGGTCTGCGGCTGGATCTACGAAGGTGAAACTTTACCGGATGATATTGTATGCCCGCTCTGCAAGCATGGCGCGGCAGATTTTGAACCGATCGGATAAGAAAGGGGAAATTCATATGCAGACAGTTCCCAGAGATCAGATACAGTTCCGGTTTGATCCGGCTTTAGCGCCGGTGATGGAAATCTCCTCCGGAGATACGGTCCGGTTTGAATGTCAGGACTGCTATGCAGAACAGCTGACGGAAGACGGAATGGAATTTGGCCGGATGGATATGAGACGGAATAATCCCATTACGGGACCGGTACGCGTCCGGGAGGCGGCGCCGGGTGATATTCTGAAGGTGGAGGTCCTTGGAATTGAGTTGAAAGACCACGGCGTGATGTGCGTGCGGACCGGAAAGGGTATCTATGAAGTGGAAGGCTGTCACTGCAGAAAGTTTCAGATCCGGAATGATACGATCCGATTCGATAATGGACTGGATATTCCTACCCGTCCGATGATCGGAGTGATCGGGACATGCCCGGCGGAGCCGGAGACAACGCAGGTGCCCGGAGAACATGGAGGAAACCTGGATATCCGGGAGCTTGGCATCGGCAGCACGGTATATCTTCCTGTGGCTGTACCCGGAGCCAATCTGTCTATGGGTGACATTCATGCCATTCAGGGAGGCGGAGAGACGGCAATCTGCGGGATGGAATGCAGCGGTACGGTTACAGTCCGTGTGACGGTGTTAAAAGACCGGCATGATATCCCGACGCCGTTCGTCGTTTCGGGAAAATCCTGCTACACAACAGCGGCACACGAATCACTGGATACGTGTCACGTGGCTGCAGCCCGTAAGATGCACAGGTTCCTGATGGATCAGGCACATTTAAGCGATGCGCAGGCGGCGATGCTTTTATCGCTGTGCGGAAATCTCCGGATCACACAGGTGGTAAATCCGAAGAAAGGCTGCATGATGGAGTTTCCGCTGGAGGTACTGGAACGCCTCGGAGCGGAGCAATAGAAAGGGGAATACATTTATGAAATCGAAGGTATATTTTTCGAGAACCATCACACCGGAGAAGGTGCTTGAGCTTTACAAAATGGCGGGTCATCCGCTGACCGGCAACGTGGCGATCAAACTCCATTCCGGAGAGACAGGAAACCAGAACTTTTTAAAGCCGGCATTCTGGAAACCGGTGATCGAGCATGTGGGTGGTATTGTCGCAGAGTGCAACACTGCTTACGAGGGCACCAGAAATACAACAGAAAAGCATCTCAAGACCATCGATGCCCACGGCTGGAGCCGCTATTTTAATGTGGATCTTCTCGATGCGGAAGGACCGGATCTGGAGCTTGAGATTCCAAACGGTAAGGTAATCAAGAAGAACTATGTGGGAAAGAATCTGGTAAAATATAATTCCATGCTGGTATTGTCTCACTTTAAGGGCCATCCGATGGGAGGCTACGGCGGAGCGTTAAAGCAGTTATCCATCGGTGTTGCGTCCTCCTTCGGTAAGGCGTATATCCATGGTGCCGGTGAGCCGGAGAAGATCTGGACGGCGGATCATGATCTGTTCCTGGAATCCATGGCAGATGCGGCGGCTTCCGTTGTAGATTTCTTCAAGGGCGACATTGTTTATGTCAATGTCATGAAGAATATGTCCGTGGACTGCGACTGCTGTGCGGTTGCGGAAGATCCGTGCATTGCGGATATCGGCATTCTCGTTTCCCTGGATCCGGTTGCCATTGACCAGGCCTGTGTGGACCTTGTCTATGCATCTGACGATCCCGGCAGAGATCACCTGCTGGAGCGCATCGAGTCCAGAAACGGTGTTCATACCATCGAGGCGGCCGAAGCTCTCGGCATCGGTTCCAGAGAGTATGAATTAATTGAAGTTGAATAAACAGAAATCTGGGGATTGCTGTCAGATTCTGATTATAAAAGACCCGTTCCGGCGTTCATTAAGGCGCCGGGACGGGTCTTTTTAAAAACGTTCCTGTGGTCAGATTTCAATCAGATGATACGGGATCTGGTGAGCCCGCAGCATTTGGGCTTCCCGCTTGTGGCAGGTGAAAATGATCATCTGTCCGCCGTAGGCATCTGCAAGCCATTTCAATGCGGTTTTCAGCCGCTCGTCATCGTACTGGGTAAAGCTGTCGTCGAAGATCAGCGGGAACGGTTCTCCGTCGCCCTGGAGAAGTCTGGCGGCAGCCAGTCGGAGGGCCAGATAGACCTGATCCATGGTACCGCTGCTTACATTTTCAATGGGTACCAGCTTCTTCTTTGTATTGAGGTAGACGCTGAGGTTCTCGTCGATACTCATGCTGTCATAGATTCCGCCGGTGATTCCGTTTACAAGGCGGGAAGCTTCTTTGTTCAGATAGAGCCCGAAGGAATCCCGGATCGAAGCGGAAAGATCGGTCATGGTTTCCTGCGCCAGTTCAATGGCGGCGACCTCGTCCCGGATCCTGTCATTTTCTGCGAGCACCCGCTTCAGAGCGGTGACCCGCAGCTTGCAGCTGTTTAACTGTTCCAGCTTCTTTTCTAGCTCCCACTGGGTACGCTGCTGCTTCTCGATCATTTCACTGCAGCTGTTTTGTTTCTCACGGAGAGAATTGATATCCTCTGCCATCTTTTTTGCTTCTTCCTGTGACTGGCTGATCATGCTGCAGAGGGAGGTGAATTCACCCATCCTTGTACGGAACGCAGCCATAGCTTCCTCGGAGATCGTGGGATCACCCAGATGTTTTCCGAGGATTTCGGAAAGCTTTTCCTTATTTTCCGCCAGGGCCTGACGGTCATGGCCGGCGCTTCGCTTTATGTAGAAGCCGATGAGGAGACAGAGGAAGCCGGCCAGTGCGTCGGCGGCAGCCAGAACCAGAAATCGGCTCGCATTGGTAAGGAGCATGTAGAATGCAGAGGAAAAGCCGCAGACCGCAAGGAGAAAAGCGGCAGCCATGAGGATCTTGCCGGACTTTTTCTGACAGACGGCATAGCAGTCCAGATAGTTTTCATAGCAATTCTCACATGCACCGGAATACGCATCGACAGAGCTCTGGTCGGTAAACTGGTTATCTGTCAGGATCTGCTGGGATTTTTTAATTTTTTCTTCCAACACATCCTTTTCGGCCTGTGTGGTTTCAATAATATTTTTCACCTGGCTTCGCATGCCCTGGTAAGAAGAGAGCTGATTTTCGTATTCCGGGGAAGTAACTTCGGCTTCCAGGCTCCGGATCTCTGCCAGAAGCGCCGCATATTCCCGGGATGCATCCGGAACCAGATTGGTTTCCAGTCCCCGCTTCTGAGTGCGCAGAAAAGAGATTGCCTTTGTAATATTCAGAGAAATATTGCCGGTCGTGTTCATGTTGGCAATATAATTTTTCAGCTCTCCGACCATCCCATCCTCTGTGGCGCTTTTGAGCTGACCGATACTGATGGTATTATCGTAAGTGGTTTCGTTGAGACCGCCCAGGATCTCATCGAGAAGGCCCTTTGTCGGTTCTTCCTCGATCCCACGGGTTTCATTGATGATCTTTAAGGATTTGACGTCTTTGCGAAACCGGCGCTCCAGCCGGTATGTGGTGCCATGCGACTCAAGACGCAGCCAGCCCTCATAGGAGCCGCTGTTTTCCCACGGTTCGTATTTCGAATAGGTATCATTTTTTGCAGCACGTCCCCGACCGCGCTCAATGCCGAAGAGCATACCGCGGATAAAGGTGTGGAGCGTGGATTTTCCGGCCTCGTTTTTTCCGTATATAACGTTGAGGCCGTCTTCAAAGGAGATGGTGCGGTCATGAAATTTCCCGAAGCCATCAATATGCAGTTCCAGTAATTTCATGGGCTAACTCCTTTCATCTTTTGTCATAAGCAGGGCGTGAATCCCATAGTACAGTGCCTTTTTTTCCACAGGACTCATGTCATCCTTAAGAAGCGCGCGGATATAAAAGCCGATCATATCGCTTGGGTGCTCTGCAAAGAGAGCATGAAAGTCATACTGAGGTTCTGACTCATCGAGGATTTCCACAATGTTCCACTGGCCGGACAGATAATCCAGGTCAAATTCCGTATCGGGATCGCGCATTCCGCGGATCCGGAAACGATAGATATTGGAAGCGCCGCGCCTGCGGATCTCGTCGGCCATCAGCTGGGAGAGCTCCAGGTTGGTGGTCGCCGGAGTGACGCTGACCACAAGCGGAATATATTGGGCCTGCGACACGGGCTTAAATTCCAGGGAGGTCACATGACCGGTCATATCGTCAATCTCTCCGAGATAATATCCGTGAACGCCGGTTTCCGTGAGATCCAGAGGCTCCGGAGACCCCGGATAGGCCATGCGGTTTTCAATGAGAACTCCCGGTTTATGGATATGTCCCAGAGCGATATAGGAGAACGGCATGGCGGCAAGACGGTCTTTGTCAAAAGGAAGATGCTTTGCATCTCCTCCATGGAGCATGAGGATTTTGTGATGACGGTTCTGAGGAATGGTGAATTTCGCAGTCAGATCCTCCGTGATCTCAGGAGAATGATAGCTGAAACCGTAGACTTCCGTGTTCAGATTCTCTAAATAGACAGAAGACAGGTCCTCATCCATCAGATAGGTAACGTTGGGACACCAGGTAAAGCTCAGCAATGCGGAGCTTCTGCGGATACGGTCATGGTTTCCGGCAATGATCACCACGCGGGTTCCGGGAATTGTCGAAAACAGATAGTTGACTTCTTTCAGATCCCGTGCGAGCGGCTGGCGGTGGAACAGATCTCCGGAGATTAAGAGCAGATCGACGCGGCAATCTCTGGCTTCCTCGACAATTGCCTGGAAGGTCAGCCGGATCGCCTGTTCACGCTTCTTTCCCCAGGGCCGGTCACTGTCAGGAATCATGCCCCAGTGGATATCGGCTGTGTGGATAAATTTCATGAATACTCCTCCGATGCGGTTTCAGGTGCGGAAATAGACAGGTACTCCGAAATCGGAAAAAAGAGCGCCGAAGATTCCCGGCGCTCCCTTTGGAAAGTTATAATTCACAGTTGTTAACGGTACGCGGGAACGGAATCACGTCGCGGATATTGCCCATACCGGTCAGGTACATGACACAGCGTTCAAAGCCAAGGCCGAAACCGGAATGGCGTGCGGAGCCGTATTTTCTAAGGTCGAGATAGAAGCCGTAATCTTCCTCTTTCAGCCCGAGCTCTTTCATTCTGCCGAGGAGTTTTTCGTAATCATCCTCACGCTGGCTGCCACCGATGATCTCTCCGATGCCGGGAACGAGGCAGTCCATGGCAGCTACGGTCTTTCCATCCTCATTCAACTTCATGTAGAATGCCTTGATCTCCTTCGGATAATCGGTTACAAATACCGGTCTCTTGAAGATCTGCTCTGTCAGATAGCGTTCATGCTCGGTCTGAAGGTCACAGCCCCAGAATACTTTATAGTCGAACGCGTCGTTGTGCTCTTCCAAAAGCTTGATCGCTTCCGTGTAGGTCACATGGCCGAATTCGGAATTCAGCACATGATTGAGACGGTCTAAAAGTCCTTTGTCAACGAACTGATTAAAGAAATTCATCTCAGCCGGTGCGTTTTCAAGAACATAGCGGATTACATATTTTAACATGGCCTCCGCCATTGCCATATTGTCGTTCAGATCGGCGAATGCCATCTCCGGCTCGATCATCCAGAATTCGGCAGCGTGGCGCGTTGTGTTGGAATTCTCCGCGCGGAACGTCGGTCCGAAGGTATAGATATTCCGGAATGCCATTGCGTAGGTCTCGCCGTTTAACTGGCCGCTGACGGTAAGGTTGGTCGGTTTTCCGAAGAAATCCTGAGTAAAGTCAACGGAGCCGTCTTCCTTTTTCGGAATGTTGTTCAGATCCATCGTTGTAACCTGGAACATTTCTCCTGCGCCTTCGCAGTCGCTTCCGGTGATCAACGGAGTGTGAACATAGACAAAGCCCTGCTCCTGGAAGAATTTATGGATCGCGTAAGCCGCCAGAGAACGAACGCGGAATACGGCCTGGAACGTGTTGGTTCTCGGACGAAGATGGGAGATCGTCCTCAGATATTCGAAGCTGTGGCGCTTTTTCTGGAGCGGATAGTCGGCGCCGGACGGTCCTTCTACGGTAACTTCTTCAGCCTGTATCTCGAAAGGCTGCTTTGCCTCAGGCGTTGCCACAAGAGTTCCCTTAACGATAATCGCTGCTCCCACATTTAATTTGGAAACCTCTGCGAAGTTGTCCATGGTATCGTGGTAAACGATCTGCAGAGTATCAAAACAGGTACCATCATTTAAAACGATAAATCCAAATGCCTTGGAATCGCGGATGCTGCGGATCCAACCACCAACATGAACTTCCTTATTCAGATATTTCTCACGGTCTCTGAAAAGTTCTTTTACTGTTGTCAGCTGCATGTTATTTCTCCTTCTGTTTGCCTTCTTATAAAAGAAAATAAAGGCAGTTTATGTCAGTATAACGTATTTTTGCCGGAGATTCAAGGGGAAAAGACTTTCCAATTGTAAGAAAATATGGTATGATAACAGAGGATTTGCAGAAATTCTCGTGGGATGGGAGTTATATTATGAATCGAATCAATCAGACCAACCAGTACATGTTTGAAGAACTTGTCAAACAGATCATGCGGCAGAGCGGGGCCGCCGGAATTGCTGTCGCCGTTGTGGACAGTGACGGAAATACCGCATACGAAAATTATTTTGGATATCGGGATGCGGAAAAGGAACTTCCCATTGATCAGGATACGATCTTTGGAGTAGCCTCGGTTACGAAATCGTTTGTGGCGCTGTCGGTTATGCAGCTCTGCGAGAAAGGGCTGATGGATCTGGATGATCCGGTTAGCAAATATATTCCGGAATTTACCAACAAGAACCAGAAACCCGTGCGGATCCGGCATTTTTTGAACCACAGCGCGGGATTTTTCCCGGTGAAGCGTCTTCTCTTAAAAAATATGGCAGAGCAGCTGGGATTTTCGGAGGAAAAGGATGGAGATCTTGCGTTTATTAAAGAACTGGCGGACGCCGGAGTTAAGGCTGTGGCGGAACAGCTGGACGCCCAGACAGCCGGAAACGGACTGATCGGGGATCCGGGACAGTACATGAGTTACTGTAATGACGGATTTGGACTTCTGTCTGCGGCAGTCACCAGAGCCAGCAAAGAACCGTCGTTTTCAGATTATGTGAGAAAAAATATTCTTGAGCCTCTCGGTATGAGCCGGAGCGGATGTGAATATATGAGACCGCGTCTGGACGGGAATTCTTCCGTTCTGTACCGGAAACAGAATGGTGTGAGAACCGGCACGAAGGATCACTACAACACCGGATTTGTGCTGAGCGGCGCCGGAGCCATGCGGTCCACGATCAGTGATATGAAAAAGATCCTGTATATGTATCTGAATGGCGGTAAAACTCCGACCGGAGACAGAATCTTATCCTGGGAGGGGATCCGGACCATGTGCCGTCCCTCCATCGAATATCGGCCGGAGAGCTGGTACTGTATGGGACTGGCCACAAAGAAGTTAGACGATCTGACGGTGGTGGAGCACGGAGGGAGCCAGATCGGCGTTTCTTCCAATCTTTCATGGTCCTATGATGCGGGCGCAGGAGTGATCGTCCTCTGCAACACGTCCAACGTACCGGTCAGCGCTATCGCTGACGGAGCGATGCGGATGTTCCACGGAAGGAATCCGTTGGATAACCGGCGGGATTACGAAGATAATCCGTGGTCTGAGAAGACTGTGAAGGCGGCGGTCGGCCGTTATATTTCCGGTGAAGATGCGGATGCAGATGTGGAAATCTATGAAGAAAACGGAAAAGTATGTGTCCGTGCAGATGGAAAAATCCAGCCGTTTATCATGGTGCAGGAGAACCTCGGGCTGATTCGCGGATTTGCAAAGGACGCATACCTGAAACTATTTAAGGAT
Organism: Lachnospiraceae bacterium; assembly: GCA_022788065.1. GTDB lineage: Bacteria > Bacillota > Clostridia > Lachnospirales > Lachnospiraceae > SUG393. Next base: position 10,958 of record JALEWG010000211.1, read on the forward strand.
GGAGACGGAAATGTGTTTGCGATCGGCTTTGGCGGGCGTATGCTCCCAAGGCGCAGATAAGTGTTTTCCACGGGAACGATCCCGTGTTAACAAAAATGCCGCGGCTGCTGCCGGAAGCGGCGGACAGAGGAACCCGGCAGGGAAATTATTAACTGAAGCGACGGCAGTGACAGCCTGCGGATCGCAGAAAAAGAATAATTGGAGGATATGAGCATGGACATTTATGGACAGATTACGAAAATGGCTGACGAAATGTCAGGAGAACTTGTGACGCAGCGCCGTGATTTCCACAAATACGCGGAACCCGGCTGGTTTGAGATGCGTACGTCATCCATTATCGCGAGAAAACTGACAGATATGGGATATGAGGTTCTGATCGGTGATCAGGTCTGCAAAAGAGATGCGCGTATGGGCGTTCCGTCTGATGAGGTGCTGGACGAGCAGTATGCCCGTGCCGTTGCACAGGGCGCGGATCCGGAATTCGTTCCGTACACGAAAGGCGGCATGACAGGCGTCATCGGTATTCTCCGCTGCGGCGAAGGTCCTACCGTGGCCATGCGCTTTGATATTGATGCTCTTGGTGTATATGAGGAGAAAGGCTGCTCTCATCGTCCGAGCGCAGAGGGCTTTGCATCTGTGAATGAGGGCTTTATGCATGCCTGCGGTCATGACGGACATGCCACGATCGGCCTCGGCGTTGCGAAAGTTCTGATGTCGATCAAAGATTCCCTCCACGGAACTGTGAAACTGATCTTCCAGCCGGCAGAGGAAGGCGTACGCGGAGCCAAGGCGATCGTGGAGAACGGCCATCTGGATGGAGTTGATTACCTCATCGGATCGCATGTTTCCGATAAGAAAGCAGATGATCCGGCAGTCGTGATTCCCGGAAGCCACGGTTCTCTGGCTACTACCAAGTATGACGTATACTTCCACGGTGTATCGGCTCATGCCGGCGGTTCACCGGAAAAAGGAAAGAATGTCATGTTAGCGGTGGCAACCGCAATCCTCAACCTGTATGCGATTCCGCGCAACTCCAAAGGTACTTCCCGTATCAATGTTGGTACGGTTAAGGCCGGAAGCGGAAGAAACGTAATTGCCGATGTGGCGAAGATGGAGATCGAGGTCCGCGGCGAGACCACCGAGATCAATAAATACATGGAAGAGTATGCAAACAATATTATTGAAAGTGCGGCAAAGATGCATGGCTGTACATATGAGATCAAGGTTATGGGCGGTGCATACTCCCTCACCAGCGATCAGGCGCTCATGGACCGCGTGAGAAAAGTCTGCGAGGAAAAACTCCATCTTCCGGTTGCGGAAACCACAAGCAGCAAGAGCGGAGGAAGCGAGGATGTTTCTTATATGATGGCTCGTGTCCAGGAGCAGGGCGGACAGGCCACATTTATGCGTGTTCTGACTCCGGAGGCAGCTCCGGGACATAACCGCCGCTTTGACTTTGATGAAACGGTGCTTCCAAATGCAGTCAAGATCTTCTGCGGTACCGTTTATGATATCCTTGGAAATTAATAATCCGTAGAGTACTGCCGCAGAGAATGGCTCTGCGGCAGTTCCTATGCATAGCTTTATCGGTATTATGAGGAAACAGGACGAAAAATGTCATAAAATGAACAAAAACAAGCCTGAATATGGTTAAAATTTGTTCACATTTTATAAAAAGTATGTTATAATGGTCTCACCATCATAATAACGAGAGCATGGGACAATATAAGCAGCAAGAGGTGATAACGTGGTAAGAAAAGAAATGATAGCTATGCTATTGGCAGGAGGACAGGGAAGCCGCCTTGGCGTGCTGACACAGAAAGTTGCAAAACCGGCGGTGTCCTTTGGCGGTAAATACAGAATTATCGATTTCCCGCTCAGTAACTGCATAAATTCCGGCATAGATACTGTCGGAGTGCTGACGCAGTATCAGCCGTTACGTTTGAACGCTCATATCGGTATCGGAATTCCGTGGGATCTGGACCGTAATGTCGGCGGTGTTACGATCCTGCCGCCGTACGAAAGAAGCAAAGGCAGTGACTGGTATACAGGTACGGCGAATGCCATTTACCAGAATCTGGAATATATGGAGTCCTATAATCCGGAATACGTTCTGATTCTTTCCGGTGACCACATTTACAAAATGGACTATGAAGTGATGCTGGAGTACCACAAGGCAAACAATGCGGATGTCACGATTGCGGCAATGCCGGTTCCGATGGAAGAGGCAAGTCGTTTCGGTATCCTGATCACGGACGATACCAACAAGATTACGGAGTTCGAGGAAAAACCGGCGAACCCGAGAAGCAATCTGGCATCCATGGGTATCTACATATTCAGCTGGAAGGTGTTAAAAGAAGCCCTTATCAAGCTGAAAGACGAGCCGGGTTGCGACTTCGGAAAACATGTGATCCCGTACTGCCACGGTGAAGGGAAACGGATCTTCGCATATGAGTATAACGGATACTGGAAGGATGTCGGAACGCTCGGTTCCTACTGGGAAGCTAACATGGAGCTGATCGACATTATTCCTGAGTTCAACCTGTACGAAGAATACTGGAAGATCTACACGAAGACAGACCGGATTCCTCCGCAGTATATTGATGCAGACGCGAAAGTTGTAAAGAGTATTATCGGGGAAGGAACCGAGATCTATGGCGAAGTGGTCAACTCTGTGATCGGTTCCGGTGTAACGATTAAAAAGGGCGCGGTTGTCCGCGATTCCATTGTTATGCAGGATTCCGTAATCGGTGAAGGCGCGGTTGTTGAAAAAGCGATCGTTGCCGAGGATGTGATCATAGGCGCGAACGCGCATCTGGGTGTGGGAGAGTATGCCCCCAGCAAATATGATCCGAAGGTTTATCAGTTCGATCTGGTGACGATCGGAGAACACTCTGTGATTCCGGAGGGAGTCCGGATCGGGAAGAATACAGCAATTTCAGGCGTGACCGAAGCCTCTGACTATACGGACGGACAGCTTGAAAGCGGCGGCTACATTGTAAAGGCAGGTGGAAACGTATGAGAGCAATCGGTATTGTTTTAGCAGGTGGTAACAGCAAACGAATGCGCGAGCTTTCAAAAAAAAGAGCGATTGCGGCAATGCCGATCGCGGGAAGCTTCCGCAGCGTCGATTTTGCGCTGAGCAATATGAGCAACTCTCATATTCAGAGCGTTGCGGTTTTGACTCAGTATAATTCCCGTTCCCTGAACGAGCACTTAAGCTCT
>JALEWG010000254.1 GCA_022788065.1 Lachnospiraceae bacterium
CCAATACGGACTCCAGCATATGAACCTGATCCAGCAGCCGGTCGTACAGCTCGGACGAGCCGCCGGCAAACAGCTTCTGGAACGTTTGCAGCATCCGGACCTCCCTGTACAGAAAATTCTTCTTCAGGCAGAATTCCAGCCTCTGGAGAAAAAATATGAGATTGCTGACTTATTTTAGATAGATAGTACCTCCCCTTATACCCCCCCCCCCACAAAAAGGACTCCCCGAGTTATCGGAGAGTCCTTTTTATTTCCACGGTCTCTGTTTTTACAGTCCGGAATCCGGCTCTTTCATACAGCCGGACCGCCTTTTCGTTCCACGCCGCCACATGCAGCGTAATCGGATCATGACTCTTTTCCCTGATCCGGCAGATTCCCCACAAAAGGATCTGCCTGCCATAACCTTTATTCTGCTCGTTCTTACGCACGATCAGATCATCGATCTCATTGCCGCGGCAGGTCACGGCGCCTGCGAGCGTTCCATCTTTCAGCAGGAGGAAAATATCTCCTCCCCGCTCCTCGATCTGCCGGAATTCTCTCAGGAACTCATACGGTCGGATACCCAGACTTTTTCGCATTTCATAGAAACAGTCATTATATATTTCCCGGTATTCCCCGTAATACTTCTTTTCGAACGGGATACATGAGAGCGTCAGTTCCTTCACAGTTTCCCCACAGTACTTCATATACAAGAAAACTCATTAACGGCCTCCTGCAAACGCTTAAAGAACATGGAGGTATGATACCCGTCCGCTGCAGCATGAGAAATGTTCATGCAGAACGGGAGGGTCGTTCTCCCGCTCTCCTCATGAAACGCTCCGTACACGATGATCGGAAACAGCTGCGGCGTTCCATCCTCTGTATAGGCATGATATCCGGTAAAGGAAAGCCACGGAACACACGAAATACAGAAGAAATTCCGGGGCTGCCCCTCTTTGATTTTCACGCCTTTTTTATCCCGATAGGTTTCCATGTCTGTAAGCATGTTTGTGTAAAATGCCGCAAAATCATCCGTATACTCCGACCAGAGATCAGAAAAAGTGTGATCATCCTCATGGAAAATCGTATAATTCGGATGCATACAGTCAAAATATCCCGGATTCCCGTCATCATTAAACCCCATCCGAAATTCCTTTTGCTCCTTTATCGTTCTGGCGACGCAGTAGACAAACGCAGGGAAAAAGCGGATTCCGTTTTTCTTCACCGTTTCCCTCAGATGTGTCACATCCAGAGACGTTGTGACACTGTATCCGCATTTCAGCCTGTTCCTGTAATATTCGAAATGGTCTTTTCGCTCCCATTCTTCCATATTGATTGGAGTAAATCCCATATCCGGTGTCAGTCCCATAAAATGTCTTCCTCCCACATCAATTCGTTTTCCGGTTAATCTTCAATGCAGTATTTTTCCGGATCAACGGTCTTCACCCAGCTGATCATCTGAAACGGAACATGACAGTAACCCGTCGGGTTTTTATCCAGATATTTCTGGTGATATTCCTCTGCGGGCCAGAATTGTTCCAATTTGCAGGTCTCCATTGCTAACGGTCTGCCGATCCTCTTTTCCAATCTGTCCCGGGATTCCCGTATAATCGGCGCATCATTTTCATCCGTAAAATACACTCCGGTGCGGTACTGATGCCCCACGTCCTCTCCCTGCTGGTCCACGGAAGTGGGGTCGATAATTTTATAAAACAGATCCAGAAGCACCGGAAGCGTAAGGACTGAAGGATCATACTCCACACGCACGGTCTCCGCATGTCCGGTATTTTCATACCGCACCTGCTGATAAGTCGGCTCCTCCGTATCTCCGTTTGCGAAGCCGACCGTCGTTCCGGTAACCCCCTTTAGATTGGACATATATTTCTCAACACCCCAGTAGCAGCCGCCTGCCAGATATATTTCTTTCATTTTTCACAGACCTCCTCTTTTTGTTCTTTTATTGTATCAGCCCTGAAGCTCCGCGCCTAGTACCAATCCGTAAATTTTCGGATATCTTTCGTTCCAAAAACCTCTTGACAGCCGGGAAGCCCTGAGATATAATAAGTCCATCGAAAAAAATATTTCTTTTGCACGAGTGGCTCAGTGGTGGAGTATCGCCTTGCCAAGGCGAGGGTCGCGGGTTCGAATCCCGTCTCGTGCTTTTTTATTGCCTGAAACCGCGGTTAGCAGGAAAGTCGATTCCGAATAAAGAGATGGTTACAGCATGTCCCCACAGAGGAACGCTGACCATCTCTTTTTTCTATACCTCCCCGTTTTCTTTTTTCTTCTCTTTCAGGAGTCCTGCAAACTCGTCCCGGCCAAGAGGATAATAATAATAGTAACCACTGACAGTAAAGCAGCCCAGCTCAGCCAGTCGATCCGCCTGCGCTTCATTCTCAATTCCGACAGCAAATACTTCCAGCTTCAGGCTGCGGCAGATAGCGATGATCCCCTCAATTACCTTTCTGCCCTCTTCTGTCTCGATCCGGGACACAAGATCCTGACGCAGCTTGATCCCGTCTGCCCCGCATTCCAGAAACTGAAGAAATACGCGGTCCAGCTCCAGACCGGCTAGGCAGACATGAAATCCCAGGCCGCGAAGCTTTCTGATCACATCACTGCATCGTTCCGCCTGACTCATCTCCACGATCTGGTTTAACTGCACCACAACCTGATCCCTGTCAATTCCATACTGCTCCGCGATCGCATCCATGTGCGCCGGGAACAGCTCGTCACCGATGTTTTCAGCTGTGAAATTAAACATCATGCGCAGCTTCCGGCCCTGACGTTTCTCGTACTGCATCAGTTCGCAGCCCTGACTGTATATCTCCATATTCATTTTTCCAATCAGATGCTTTCGCTTCAGCGCCTGCATGAATTCTCCCGGCTTCAAAAGGCCTCTTGCAGGATTTGCCCAGCGCACCAGTGTCTCCGCACCGCATATTTCACCGGTCCGGCTGTCTACCATGGGCTGGAGATAAACAATGAATTCCTGATTCAGAAGTCCATGAACCGCTTCATGTTCCATCATGTAGCTGGTGATCGTTTCCCGCTCCACATACTCGTTATAAACTGCACAGTCAAGAGCATGGATTCTGGCATACTCCATGGCAACCTCACTGTACTGGATCGTCAGAAGAGGATCCGTATCCCGGCTTCCCAGAAGATAGATGCCCGTTCTGATTTCCGCAAAATACTTTTTCTTTCCTTTCACCAGTGCATCGGAAATCTCTCCTCTCAGGTCACCAAGGCGTTCCCGAATGCGGTCCACGCTGGTATAACGGACAAAGAAAACAAAGCAGAATTCGTTGAATCTGGCCATGCCCTCTGTCTTCGGATCGATCCATTCCAGACAGATATCCGACAGAAGCTTCATGGCCCGCGCCGCTTCTTCGTATCCGTTAATGTGGCTGACCATGTCCATGCCTGTATAGAGGTAAAGCACCGCGTAAGCCTGCCGGTTCTCGTCCCGGATTTCTTTCGTAAACCGCTGCTTCCAAACCGCCAGATTACTGCCTCCTGTGATATCATCGGTGTAGGCCAGCTCCTCGATCCGGCGCTTTTCCCGCAGCCACAGATACGGCAGAAGAAGGAATACACCGGCAATGCAGAGCCGGAAGACCCACGTCGCGGCCTCCCTCATGGGCGACCATACGGCGCCGTTGGGCTTCTCACCGGCATAACGAAGTACGACGCCGCGGATCTGCTCTTCTGACAGCTCTGAAACTGCCTGTTCAAGCGCGGAACGGGAAGCCGGAGGGAAGCTTTCTGCGTAAGCCAGAAAAATCCGCTTTGTCTCTCCCTCTTCGGTATAGGCGTATATTTCCGGGCCGTATTCGAGTCCCGATTTCTCAACAGCCTCTCGGCTTAAATTCTCTGTAAAAATCGCGTCCACCTGAATGTTCTTTGCCAGTTTCAGGCGGTCATCTTTCCCGCTTTCCGGAAGATATCGGATGGAGATTCCGCAGGACTCTCCTCCCAGAGACAGAATTTCCGGCAGGATCCCTCTGAATGTTCCTTCTTTTCTGTCATAGTACTCGAACGGCCATGCTTCCGGCGCCCCGGCCATATAAAGCTCTTCAGCCGCATAACAGGGGAAGCTGCCGGCAAAGCAGATCACCAGGAGCATCACAGCGACCGCAAATTTCTTCATTCTCAATTTCCCGCTCCTCCTTTTCCGCCAGGTCCACCATGCGGAGCCGGCGTCTGATTCAGATTGATCTTCTGGCGGGCAATCTGTCCCCAGACATTCTTTTTCTTCTTATATCCGATAAATGCTGTCATTCTCGTAAACGTCTGGATAAATCGGAGACAGACGCTCTCAGCCAGGCACAGATAGATCGCTTTCACGAAATCCAGCGCCGTCAGCGTAATATTCTGGGTATAGATCCGCGCCAGAAATGCCGTCAGAGTCAGAATCGCCCCGTACGCTGCATAGATCAGGAAAAATGTGATCATGAACGGCACATTGATAAGGTCGACCGCCCAGGCCACTGCCATAGTCACAAGTCCGAACAGCTCAATAAACGGCGACAGCAGTTCATAGAGCAGGTAATATACATAGGACAGGCAACCAACCACCCCATATTCTCTCGACAGAAACATCTGACGGTGCTTTGTCAGACACTGATACAGTCCCAGATGCCAGCGGCGCCGCTGCTTTTTCAGATCCCGCACGGTAGAAGGGCACTGACTCCAGCAGATTGCGTCCGGAGCGTACCGGATTCCGTACGGGATCTGATTGATCCTGCAAAAGCAGTGCAGCTTGACGACGAGCTCCATATCCTCTCCCATGGTGGAGGCATCGTATCCGCCCACACTGATCACCATATCCTTTTTGAACAGGCCGAACGCACCGGAAATGATCAGGTTTCCGTTAAACTTGTCCATCATGATCCGGGAAGCCATGAAAGACCTGTCATATTCCAGGATCTGCATTCCCACGATCGGGTTCCAGGGCATATGATAGCTGACCAGCTTTCCTTCATTCAAAACCGCACAGTTCGCGATCCGGATCAGGCCACCCACCGCGACAATGGTGTCATCTCCCAGAACCGGACGTACAATGTTGCGCAGCGAATCCCGCTGCAGTACGCTGTCCGCGTCCATGCAGATAAAGTACGGAAAACGGGAGGCGTTGATTCCCATGTTGAGTGCATCCGCCTTACCGCCGTTTTCTTTCTGAATCAGCGTAACCTGAATTCCATTCACAGTCGTTTCATATACATTGATTTCCTTCTTGCACCTGATCTGACGGTTTATGGGACGGCTGACCTTCCGGAACGGAAACGCCTCCAGAAGGACCTGTGTCGTGCGATCTTTTGACCCGTCATCCACGACAACGATCTCATACAGGCGGTAGTCCAGCATCAGAAGAGACCGCACGGTATCCGCAACTGTGACCTCCTCGTTGTATGCCGGAACCACAATGGAAACCGGGACATAGTATTCATGGCTGATCTCGTTATGGTATCGCCGCTTCTTATATTCCCGGTACAGATCCAGCGCACCTGAAATAACCGAAAGGATCAGGAATGTGGAGTATCCCATCATATACAGGATAAAAAAGACTCCCACAGCAGAATAAAACACCTTTATTGCTTCAAACATAATTGTTCTCCCCGTCCGCATACCGGTCAGAGGCATATTTCAAGATCTCGATCGCATACCGGTCTGTTCCGTTATACACATCATACAGGCGGATCTGCGGAATCTGCAGTCCTGAAATCAATGCTTCCGCACAGTTCAGACGCACATACCAGTTGTAGGCTTTCAGTCCGTCCTTCAGACAGATCTCCGTGTCGGGGCCGGGATAAGCCTGCAGCGACGTGGCCGCGACAGCACTGTACTCCCAGTCGACATGATCCCGGTAAATCACAAGGTTTTTCAGGACCTCTTTTGCCGGCTCATACGGACATTTTCGGAAATACCGGATTCCTTCCAGGCGAAGCTCCTTGTCAGCCCGATCACTCTTTACAATTCTCAGGATCTCTTCCCTGAAATCCGCCCCCAGAATCCGAACGAACTGCAGAATGGGAAGTGCCAGGCGACAATCAAATTCCTCCATATGGGCAAACAGAAGACGGGCAAGTTCTTCCCGATCACCAGTAAACTTCAGAAGACCATCCGAAAGAAGTCTGGAGCTGTGATGAATCTCATTCTCCTGCATTTTTTGCCATACAGCCAGAATCATATCCTTATTACCGATTGACAGGAGAGCCCGCAGGGCATTTTCCCTGGCATACACATCCTTTTGAATTACCAGTCCATTCAGAAATTCAATGATTCCATCACCGGATTCCTGTCCCCTGTCAATGCCAAACAGTTCGATCACTCTGGCAAAATACGCCTTTTCAATGGGATCTCTCCGCGCATAGACCTCAGCAAGCCCCAGAAACACCGGACGCATCTGCCGGAAGTATTCCTTTTTATCCTCATCGGTGACGTCCTCTCCGGACTCCGGCATGGAATATTCAAACGATCTCAGCTTTTCCGGCTTTGCCAGAAACCGCCTCATTTTCCTCTGATGCGCCGCGGAAACCGTACCTCCGCAGGATAGCAGATGCATTTCCCCGGTCAGGATATCCGTTAGATCCAGGCGGCGCTTTTCAAACTTTTCATTCTGAAATCGGTCAAAAAAGATATAAAAAAGGTTGAAAATCAGAACCGCAATGCAGCTTGCCATATAAAAATATAAAATTTTCTCCGGTCTTATCGATAAGATATGCATCCGTTTTCCACTCCTTTTTATTCTTCCTGCTGTCTCCACGCGTCACGCACGATGTAGTAGGACTGCTTCAGGCGTTCATGGAAGGTCGGCTCCTTCCCCCACCGTTCCAGAGGAAGCTTTCCCATTTCAATTCTCTCTCCGGTATCGGACGACGATCCGATTCCGGCATAGACTGCCTTGATCCTCAGATTTTCTATCCCGTTCTGTTCATAATAATCCGCATGGATCTGGCGATTGGAGGGATCTGAGAAATTCAGGAGCTGCCACGGGATGCGAATTTCAGCATCACTGCCATAGATCATAAAGTCAGAAACCGAGCAAAAGTCCGGACTCTCCGGATTTCCGTTTCCGCTGAGCAGCTTTCCGGTCTCACACAGTTTTGTTTCGGCAGTTCCTGTCTCTCTGTGTCTCTGCAGTCGGACCATCATTCGAATCGGCCCGAATTCCGGGCTGTCCTTATCCGGCGGATCTCCGTAGGGATTTTTTCCCTCCACGTATCTTCCGAATACTGCCCGGAACGCATCGCTGCGCGCCTGGACAAGTAGCCGGCTTTTTTCTTTTCCGTCCAGAACCAGGAGGAAATCGGCCTGCCTGGAGAATCGAAGTTTCCGGTCTTTATCGTAATAGCTTCCGGATTCCGGCGTTGTATCCACGGGAATATAAATGGTTTCCGATCCGATCTCTCCTTCCCGTTTATGCACAAGGAAGTAGACAAATTCTTCATCGTACCGCATGGACAGGCTGTATGCCGCGTTTCCTGCCATCCGGTCTCCGTCCTTCCATTCCTCTGTGTTTCCGTCAGGATAACAGGCGTTCCTCTCATTTCCCGGATCAAAGGTGAGAAGGCCGAAGGACTGCTCTCCGGTCTGAAAATCACTCCAGTACACCGCCTTTGACAGGTCCACATTGGCCATCGTGTTCCAGGAATGCCCCGACCACTCATCCTGCCAGGCTGTGAGCAAAAAGCCCGCGCCTCCCGCCTGCTTCAGTCTCCGGTATCCGGCAGTAAGCGCCTCCCCCTGCTCTTTTTCCGACACTCTGCCATCGTTATCCGCCGCTGCCATTTCCCCGGCCGCACCGCGCGAACTGGAGACGCCGAACTCTGACGCGACAACCGGTATCGTATGGTATTGATTCAGCATTTCAAAATATACCGCATAGGCGTCTCTGCCGCTGTCCGCAGGCACATTTTTTTCCGTCCCGGAGGAATCCAGAATCCATTCCGTATATTCCCGCATGTAATCGGAATAATGCGGACAGATGCGATAGGAGGCAAATCTTCCCGAAATCAGCCGGTCGGTGGAACAGATATTCTCCATATCTACTTTGGCAAACTTCGCAAAAGCCATTCTCAAGTCCTCGGAATATTCCATCGGATCTGTGGAGGGCCAGTTTGAAAAGGATACCAGCCTTTGCTCCTTATATCTTTCGGTCTCATAACGGATCATGTTGTCGCCGGCTTCTGCCAGCATGACCTCAAACGGCGATGCCCCATCTGCCGTATACAGATATTCCCCGTGGTAACTGTTTTGTTTTTCTTCCATGTGGTCTGTATATGCCACGGTCGATTCATCCCAGTCCACACCCAGAATGTATCCAATAACCCACTCAGAGACGTCTTTGTTATACGTTCCGCCGGCGCCGGCACCATTGTAATTGAGACTGATCTTCTTCCTCCCGTGAATCACATCAACCAGCGTTTTACAGTCTTCGCGGAACCGGCCGGAAAAGCTTTTATCGAACGCATCCACGTGGGAATTCTGTGTATAATCATCGACCCGGACGCCGTGAAGAAGATACAGCGGATCCGGATTACCGGAATTATATTCATAAAATGCTCTGTAAAACTCCGGGGAAAGGATCGTGTATACACGGATCGTATTGGCTCCCATATCTTTGATCTGTCTGAACCACCGCAGATACGTCTCCCTGTCGATCGCGTATTCTGTGGGAAAATGTCCCGGAATTCCCGAATCCAGATTCACACCGCGGATCTCGAAGGGCTCAAAACCGTCTCCGGCGTCTATAAGGATCCCTTTTCCATTCGTTTTTGCCGCGGCAGTCACCGGCTTGTTTTTCTGAAAATCAACATAAAATCCCAGACGGTAATATGCCGTATCCCATGCAGTCAACATCAGGATCGCAGCAATCACCGCAATCAGAAATCGTTTCAAATGCAGCCTCCGTCAGTGGTTATATTCTTTATTTAAGGAGTCATGGCTATAGGAACGCAGCGTTTCGATATTCTTATCCAGCCAGTCGAGCCGCGCAAGAAGCGTGGACTTATACTGATCCATCGCCTCCTCAAAAGAGCCGATCTTTCTCTCAGGATCCAGAATCGGATCCCTGAGCGGGAGGAAGGAACTCCCCCATACCTGATTGTTCCGCGCAATCGCGCTCCCCAGATAGTCTGCCACATCATCGATATAAGTCGTTAGCGCCTCGTCCGAAAACAATCCTCTGCGCAGACTGTGGTAACGCATGATCACGCGCTCCGTAAATGCCTCATCCTTGACCAGCATGTAGAACCAGGGGCGCTCTGTCATGAAAAAGCCCTCCACCGGCGTCGTGTTTTCCTGATAGTTATCCACACAGTTATTAAAATCCCACACAGCCAGTTTCAGCTTTCCGCTGACGTCTTTATAAAAGTAGGTGGAGTAAAGTCCGGCATCTATGTTCATAGCCATTTCATTAATCAGAAAATAATCCACAAAATTTCCGGTATCAATATAATTCCGGTATCCATAGCGCAGGGAATCATAATCGTAGGAATAAAGCGCTTTCTCAAATTCTGAGAAATCCCGGCTGATATATTCTGCCAGTTCCGGCGTGATTTTGTTTTTTCCCGGATATTTCACTTCCAGTCTCGATTCACTTTTCAGCGTATACCAGGAAAAGTTGTCCAGATACGTCGAGTGGAACGGATTTTCGCGATCCGCGCACACAATATAACTGCAGATGCGCGCCCGGTTGTCATACCGTGTCAGATCCAGCCGTCCCTCCGCCACATCAATATGCTCCGTCATCACATAAATTCCCTGGTAGCTTCCGTTTAAAAACAGTTCGCAAAACCGGACGTCAGGAGCCCATTCCATGATCTGTCCGGAAAGGTTATACCACATATAGTTCCGCATCATTGTCTTATCCAGATACGGACCGTGAAGAACCCAGGTACTTTCCGGCTCCATCCCCATGATACTGTATTTACTCTCCGTACCGTCTTCCTTCAAAAATTTCAGGAGATACCCGGTCTTTTCAAACCATCTGGAAGAGTTTCCCCGTACCCGGATCTCAGCACCGGAGTCCAGTTCCGGTTCATCGGAAAGCCTGTGCAGCGTTCCCTCGGTCTCCCGGATCTGAACCTGTGCGCAGATCATGGTGTCCTCCTGATCATGAGCCCGCTCTCCCGGCTTCGGTCTTCCCGGAATCTCCTGTCCCGCAGTATCGACGGTGATAACCGGAAGTTTTGAGGAAAAGCTTTCCGGATCCGTAGACAGGCATGTGTCCTCTATCTCTGTATTGTAGGATCTGTGCTGCTCGTATCTCCTGATTTTAGGACTGATCAATGACGTCAGGAGGAACAGCAGCCCAAACAGCGCAAACGTCCCTCCCACATATTTTTTTCTGTTATTCATTTTCTTTACCCGCTGATCTCATCATTCTGGGTTACCACATTTACGTACTCAACGGTTTCCAGCTCATAGAGGAGTTCCATAATACTCTTTTCTTTTTTGTTGGAGATTCGATACGCTTTCCTGGTCATCTCAAAGATCAGTTCAATGGAATCCCGCGTGCTGTTCTTTACACGAAGCATGGCCTTTGCGTTAAAATAGTCGAAAACAATTGCTTCGATCCGACGCTCCATGTTTCTGGACCCCCGGATAATCAGAAGGATTCTGTCGTCATTTTTCACACGGCCGAGGACAAGAAGTACAAGGAACACGGCGCCGCTTCCGACAGACGCTACCAGATAATCTCCGACGCCGCAGCAGATTCCCACTATGATCGTCCAGAAGATATAGGTGGTATCTCTGGAATCCTTGATCGCCGTTCGGAACCTGACGATCGACAACGCGCCGACCATACCGAGGGACAGCGCAATGTTATTACCGATAACAGTCATAACCGTTGCTGTCAGGACCGTCAGCGTCAGAAGAGATACATTGAATTTTTTTGAGTAGACTCCGCCCGCGTGGGTCATGTAGTAAGAAAGATAAATCACCAGTCCCAAAAGAACCGCCGCGGCTATGTGCAGAACGATTTCCTCCGTGGTGAGAGTTCCGCTTCCCTCCAGCACGGAATACAGGTATTTTTTCATTTGAATGATTTCTCCTTTCGGCTTTTACAGCAGATAATGCAGTCCCACGGACCGCGACAGCGAATATTTACTGACAGAAACGGGAATCTTCCCCTCTGCGCTTATGATGTCTTTGATATAGCTGAGGAGAAATCCGTTATATTTGACCTCCATGACAACCAGATAGGGATCCAGGACCGGATACATGTTTAAGGTCTCGGAAAACAGCGAAAAATCACTTTCTGTCGCCCGGATCTCGTGGTCAAACGTGATCCGGATAGAGTTTTCTTTCGCGATATACGCCTTTCTTTTGTATTCCACAATGGATTTCGGGCGATAGCAGTGGAGATTCATGATCCCGTAGCATTCTCCCGCAAACGGATCTTCATATTTCAGAAGGCAGTCGTAGCGGCCGGAGGCGAGCTTCATTGCCTCCTCCCTTGTCACACGAAGAGATCTCTTTTTCTGGTTTTCTCCCTGTTTCTGCTTCATTTCCAACATCGCAAAGGAATCGGACGGCGAATAAATTCTCAGCCGCAGCTTGCGGCGGACCTCCAGACCGTCTTCCTTCTCGTAAAAATCTCGCTCCTGCATCGTATCAAAATACAGACTCCGGACTGTGTATCCATCTGCACCGGAGTGGACATCCGGCTGAAGAAGCTTTCCGAACCGGCAGTCCATACGCTTAAACTGCTCATATGTATACAAATATTTCTTTTCCTGCCTTAAGACCTCTTTCATTTCGGCTCTCCCATACCAGGTTCTTCCCGATCCAAAAGCTCCAGCGCGGGTTCCAGACAATGCCAGGCAAATCCCAGCTCTGTCTCCGGATACGCTTTCCTGATCCTGTCCTGACTTTCCCGGACAGCACCGGTTCCATCTTCATAATAAGTCTGCTCGGCCGTCAGCGAATGGCTTCCGGGCTCCTGAAGCTCCGTAATATTGATCAGCCCCCGGCCGTATTTTTTCGCCAGTTCTGCTTCCCCGGCCAGCTGTCTGATTTCGTTTCTCTTACTGTAATTCATAACCGCAACCGCATCACAGCCGTTCTTTACCAGCCGATCCAGATACGCATACGTCTTCTCCGAATCGTAAAAATGCGGTATGCAGACAATCACGAACAGGTCCTCCTCTTTTGCCTGCCGATACGCAGTCGAAAGATTTTCCACATACGTTTCCATAAGTCCGGGCCGGTCCGTGTCCCACTCTTCCAGCAAATACGGTTCAACGTCCCACACGATACCCTCGATGCGCGCATCGCCCGACACGCTGTTTCGCTGACTGATCCGTTCCAGCACCTTTTTCATAGAGGAGGCGTCTTCTTCCATCGCCCATTCCGCTTCTCCGGCCAGTGCGAATACCGCCTGCCCCTGCTGTTTTCTTCTTTTCAGGAAGGCGGTCACCGTCTCGTCCGAAACACTATCCGGAATCTCCTGATATATGATTTCACAGCCCAGCTCTGCCATTGCCCGCTGTACTTCTTCTTCCCGTTCCTCCTGCATGGCGCTCCGCTTCCAGGAAAACAGTCCCGGCCGGCACGCTTCCGAAACTGTGGTGGTGCTGTTCTTCCGAATCAGGAAGACACCCGCAGCCATACAGACGCCGATTACCGCTGCGGCTGCCATTTCCACCATATGGCGCTTCTGATCATCGCTTTTCTTCATTCCCAAAATTCTCCGCTTTGTTTTTATTATTTTAACTCTATTACACAAAATATACAATAGCAGAAAGGCCCGGGCGATCGCCCGGGCCTTTGATTGAAACAGCATAAAAAAGAGCGGGTGATGGGAATCGAACCCACGTATCCAGCTTGGAAGGCTGGTGTTCTACCATTGAACTACACCCGCAAAAAAATATGAGATTTTCTCAAATGCCCAGAACCGGAATCGAACCAGTGACACGAGGATTTTCAGTCCTCTGCTCTACCAACTGAGCTATCTGGGCTTATACTGGGCGGAGGTGGATTCGAACCACCGAAGCAAGTTGCAGCAGATTTACAGTCTGTCCCCTTTGGCCACTCGGGAATCCGCCCATATCATTCTGACAAGTCAAAATGATAACATAAAAAGCCCTAAAAATCAAGTATTTTTTTCTTCAAAAATCATTGCACAGTGAGGCGGCAGCTCCACACTCATGATTCCGTTCACAACCGGGTATTCCACCCGTCCCACATTATAACCGTCTTTTGTGGACTTCATCAGCCGCCGCATGGATGTGCCGGAGACCTCCACTTCCCAAACCGGAATCTGTACTTTTTTCGCATTGCCGTCACTGTTTACGATCACAACGCCCCGCTCATCTTTCCGGAACCGGCCGTAGGCGATCACTCCGTTTTCAGCCAGGAGCGGTTTGAACGCTCCCCGGCGAAATGCCGGATTTCGCTTTCGGATTCCTGTCAGATAGCGGTGGAACTCTGTCAGTTCCTGGTTTTCCCTGCCCCACGGGAAGGTTCTTCTGTTATCCGGATCTGTCCATCCGCATACCCCTGCCTCATCCCCGTAATAGATCGTCGGTGCGCCGGGCCATGTCATCTGGATCACAGCCGCTGACCGGAAGGTTCCGTAGTTGATCTGTTCCGATGCAGCCGCAGCTCCCGCAGAATCCAGGCGCCCGACTTTCCTGTTGGTCCTTGTGAGGAAACGGGAGTGGTCATGATTGGACAATTCATTCATGGCTGCCATAAGTGACGGCGTCTGAAGACGGCTCATGCCGGTAAGCATAGAGCACATGAACGCCTGACTGTTCTGGCACAGATGCGCATCATACCGGTCGCTGTGCTTCTCAAGGCCTGTGAGAAACCAGGACACCGGCTCCATAAATGCATCATAGTTCATGACCGTATCCCACTGGTCTCCCTCCAGCCACGAAGCCGCATCCCCATAATGTTCCGCCAGAATCAGCGCATCCGGATTCGTTTCTTTCACTACTTTTCTGAAATCGCGCCAAAACCGGTGATTCATCTCCGGACTGTGTCCCAGATCCGCCGCCACATCTAACCTCCAGCCGTCGATACAGTATGGCGGCATCAGCCATTTCTTTGCAATATCAAGAATGTACCGGTAAAGCTCCGCCGATCCTTCGTAATTCAGTTTCGGCAGCGTATTATGATTCCACCAGCCCTCATAGGAATCGTTATCCGGCCACTCGCTTTTCTCCGTTTGGGAAAACCGGAAGAAATCCTTATAGGGGCTGTCTGCCGATCTGTAGGCCCCCGGTCTGTAACCGCCGTTCTGTTCATATATCTTCTCGCGATCCAGCCATTTATTAAAGGAACCGCAATGATTAAACACCCCATCGAGGATCACACGCATCCCCCGGCGATGGATCTCGTGTACAAATTTTGCAAAAAATTCATCGCTGGCTTTCAGATTTTCCGGATCTGCCGTCCGCACGGAATATTTTACCGCTCCGGTGTTATCTGCCGCGCCGCTGTCCACGAGCCCGTCCGCGTCTTTTACGATCACTCCGTAATGCGGGTCGATGTGCTCATAGTCCTGACAGTCATATTTATGATTCGACGGTGAAACAAATACGGGGCTCAGATAGATCACTTCCACCTTCAGACTCTGAAGGTAATCCAGCTTATCCATAATTCCCTGCAAATCTCCGCCGTAAAACCGGTCCACGTCCAGAAGAGAAATCTTGTCCCCCCAGCCCTCCACTTTTGTGACCGGGAAGCCGATGTATACATATTCATCCGACACCACATCATTGGACGGATCTCCGTTGCAGAACCGGTCCACAAAGATCTGGTACATCACCGCTCCCTTTGCCCATTCCGGCACATGGAAGCCGGGAGTAATCAAAAACATCCGGCCCGGATCCATGTCTTCCGACACGCCCAGCCGGTTATATCTCACTGTTTCACTGCCCTTTGTGATCTCAAAGTAAAATCGAAACGCCTCTTCCCCTACCGGAAGACGGCATTCATAGTAATCAAACCGGCCTTTGCTTTCCTTTTTGCCAAGGTCGATCCTCACCTTTTTTTCATACACATACATACAGACAGAATCTACGTCATTTTTTGCCGTCCGAAACCGCAGCGTAACATACTCCCCCGCATCCGGCTCCTCCGGGAGCCGGTAATCTACGGTTTCATCACTAAACAGAGCTGCCCTTTCCATAACAGAGCGACTCCCTCCTCTCAAGTCTTTCTACTGATATCCATGGGCTTATTATACAGGAAAATCGACGTCTTTGCATCTGTTTTTTCTTTCCGCGCCAGAAAATTCCGCATGGTTTTTCCGGCAGCTTCCGACGGATCCTTGCGTCTGAAAATGTGCAGAAAAAAGGCCAGCGGGGAATCGCTGGCCTTTTTTCGGAAAAGGTATTATGTCTCTTATGGGGTATAGCAAAAACTATATAATGTATTGGGGGGGGTTACGTGTAGTAATATAACATACGTTTCTGAATAAGTGTGCACAAACTTTTATTGATACGAAAAATTTTTTTGTTCACTTTGACTTTTCAATTTTTATTTTTATGCAGTTTTTACATTCCAAAAGAAAAAACGACGTTTTCCTGTGTTTCTTTTTCACAAACGCCGTTTTTCTTTATTTTCTTAATCAAACAGTGCTTCGAACTCTTCCTGGCCGATTTTTTCCTTCTCCAGAAGAAGATTGCAGCATTTGTGGAGAACCGCTTCATGGGTCAGGATAATTTCTCTTGCCTTTTCATAGCATTCATCCACGATTCTCTTGACCTCGCTGTCGATCAGAGCGGCCACGGTTTCACTGTAGCTGCGCGTATGCGCCAAATCCCTGCCGATGAATACCGCGTCATCATCACTGCCATAATTGATCATACCTGCCTTTTCGGACATACCGTACTGAGTCACCATTGCGCGGGCAATGGCAGTTGCGTGCTTGATGTCCTGAGAAGCACCCGTTGTCACATCTTTAAAGATGATCTCCTCCGCAATCCTGCCGCCCAGGGACACCATGATATCCTGAAGCATTCTGCCTTTTGTATTGAACATCTCGTCTTTTTCCGGGAGGGGCATGGTGTATCCGGCTGCACCCATTCCGGTCGGGATAATGGAGATCGTATGCACAGGTCCCACATCCGGAAGCACATGAAACAGGATCGCATGGCCGGCCTCATGGTAAGCCGTGATCTTCTTCTCCTTTTCGGAAATTACCTTACTCTTTTTCTCGGTTCCGATTCCGACTTTAATAAAAGCCTTTTCGATATCAGCCTGACGGATAAAACGTCTGGAATCCTTTGCCGCGAGAATTGCCGCTTCGTTCAACAGATTCTCCAGATCGGCTCCGGTGAATCCTGCGGTACTCTGCGCGATCTTTTTCAGATTTACATCGTCTCCCAGCGGTTTTGCCTCTGCATGAACCTGCAGAATCTCTTCTCTTCCACGGATATCCGGCTTGCCCACCGCAATCTTCCGGTCAAAACGGCCCGGACGCAGGATCGCGGGATCCAGAATATCCACACGGTTGGTCGCCGCCATAACAATGATTCCCTCATTGACACTGA
>JALEWG010000262.1 GCA_022788065.1 Lachnospiraceae bacterium
ATCAAGCTGGTGAGCAGCCCGAAGGACCAGATGATGGTTGGACCGGCGCTGACAGTCAAGGCAAGAGGCGGCGATAACCTGGCGCTTCATGCAGCTCTCAACATGGCACAGGAGGGAGACGTTCTCGTTGTTTCCAACGAGGAAGACGATACAAGATCTCTGATGGGCGAAATTATGATGGCATACCTCCGCTATACAAAGAAGGTTGCAGGAATCATTCTCGACGGTCCGATCCGCGATATTGATGAGATCGGCAAATGGGATTTCCCGGTATACTGCACCGGTACCACACCGGGTGGCCCGTACAAAGAAGGACCGGGCGAAGTCAACGTTCCGATCTCCTGCGGCGGTATCAGTGTGAATCCGGGCGACATTATCCTTGCTGATCCGGACGGCGTCATCGTAATTCCGAGAAAAGACGCTCCGCAGATTCTGGAAGACGCAAAGAAATTCCAGGCAGCCGACGAATCCAAGCTGGAAGCGGCAAAGAACGGCACGGCAAAGAGAGACTGGGTGGAAAAGACACTGGCAGCCAAGGAATTTGAGATCATCGATGACGTTTACGAGCCGTAATAAAAGGATAGAAAGGACAGGATATGAGCTGGAAGATTTTGTTGCCGGAAGATATGCGCCCGGAAGGTAAAAATTTTCTCTCCAATCAGGGCCACAGGCTGGTTTTGGGAAAAGGAACTGATACACTGCGTCTGATGAAAGACATCAAGGATGCGGATGCCGTTATCACCAGGTCAGCGGTCATCAGCCGGGAGGTCATTCACGCAGGCAAGAATCTGAAAGCCATCGCCTGTCTGGGCGTCGGTTATGATCTGGTGGATCTGGCGGCGGCAGAGGAAGCGGGAATTATCGTGATCAACTGCCCCGACGCCAATTCCATCGCCATGACAGAAATCACGGTCTTTTTCATGCTGTACTGTTCCAGACGGTATACGGCAGTCCGGAGAGACTACATCGATGATTATGAGAACGCCGGACGCGGAGATGACAAGGAAGAACTCTGGGACAAAACGCTTGGGATCGTCGGCTGCGGAAGAGTCGGAAGTCGTGTCGCCAAAATATGTATGGACAGTTTCCATATGAAGGTGATGGCCTATGATCCCTATCTTCCGGCAGATGCATTCCCCACAGGCGTCCAGGTGATCCGGAAGCTTCCCGATCTGCTGGCCGGAAGTGATTTTGTTTCACTCCATCTTTCTCCTCACAAGGGAGTACGTGATCAGTTCCGGATGGAGCAGTTCAGGCAGATGAAAAATACCGCATATCTGATCAATACGGCCTATGCCGGCGCAGTCAGCGAAAAGGATCTGTTTGAGGCATGCAGGGACGGCGTCATTGCCGGTGCAGCTCTGGACGGAGTTTCAAAACTGCCGTTGGACAAACAGAACCCGATCTTATACATGGATAATATTCTGATCTCTCCCCGAATCGGGACAGCGACCCGGGAGGCACAGACGAGAACGGCCCTCCAGGCAGCTATGGGACTTCAGGAGATCTACGAAGGGAAGAAACCAACCTGGGAAGTGAAGTCAGAAAATGAGAACGATTATGTGATTTATCATGATCAGAGAAAGACGGAGAGATCCCGTTAATATCGACAATATCTGTTTATTTTGCTGAAGGCAGCAGAACCGTTTCCCCCATTTTCAGGGTCTGCTGCCCCTCCTAAAAAGAGGGATGCGAAAGAACATTTTATAAAGTAATCATAAAAAGAAAACAGGAGGATACTCATATGGCATGGAAGATTTTATTACCGCAGGAAATCATGGAAGAGGGAAGAAAACTTCTGGAAGATGCGGGACACACCATTATCGAAGGGCGCGGATTTGAGACAGAAGATGTTCTGGCTGACATGAAGGAATATCAGCCGGATGCCATGATCGTCCGCATTACCCCGATCACAAGAGAGGTTGTTGAGTCCAACCCGAATCTGAAAGTGATCGTCCGTCACGGAGCCGGCTTTGACGCTCTTGATGTGAAGGCCTGCCACGACAACGGCGTTCAGACCTTATATGCACCGGTTGCAAACAGCACTTCCGTAGCGGAGACTGCACTGCTCCTGATCCTTGAGTGCAGCCGCAACGTGACCGTCCTTCACAATACCTGGGTAAACGATTATTATAAGGCAAAGCTGAAAGTGAAAAAGAATACATTGAACGGAAAGACCCTTGGCATCATCGGCTGCGGAAACATCGGAAGCAGACTGGCTGTGCGTGCTCTGGCAATGGAGATGAACGTACTGGCATATGACCCGTACAAACCTGCAAGCGAATTCCCGGACGGCGTGGAGGTTGTCCGCGACCTTGACCGCATCTTCAAGGAGAGCGATTTCGTTTCTCTTCATACACCGAACACACCGGTGACAAAGAACATGGTCAACAAGGATCGCCTTGCCATGATGAAACCGACCGCATTCTTAATCAATACCGCACGCGGCGGCTGTGTTGTTGAGGAGGATCTGTACGAGGCATGCAAGAACGGCGTGATCGCAGGCGCCGGACTGGATGCAATCCGCAAGGAGCCGGTAGATCCGGAGAATCCGTTACTGACT
Organism: Lachnospiraceae bacterium; assembly: GCA_022788065.1. GTDB lineage: Bacteria > Bacillota > Clostridia > Lachnospirales > Lachnospiraceae > SUG393. The sequence goes on from JALEWG010000262.1 coordinate 2,564, forward strand.
CTGGACAACGTGATCATTTATCCGCATATCGGCGGCAACACCGAGGAGGCTGCTCACCGTGCTTCC
>JALEWG010000264.1 GCA_022788065.1 Lachnospiraceae bacterium
CTTTAAAAGAAGAGGATCTGGACTTCCTTGCAGAGTCTGCCCATGCGGACGCATGCGCACCCGGAAACCCGAAGGATGCAAGTGTGGAAGACCTTAAGAACCTGTTCCGCAAGCTGATGTAATCCGTAAACCGAACAGGAAACGATGAACGCGCCGGGAGGAAATGACGTAAACTGCCATTTCTTCCCGGCTTTTTCTTCATCCATTACCATTGCATATAAACGGACTTTGTGATATTATTGGGAAAGTTTCACACAAAATACACAAGCGTATGGTATGATGATACCCGGATTGCGACAGTACATCGTGCGGAGCAATACGATATCAATAAAACGGAAGGATGAGAAAGAATGAGACATGGAAACGTATTATACAGGATGGCGGCAGTTTTTACGCTTGCAGCGGCATTGACCGGCTGTTCGGCAGGTTCTGGAGAAGCACCGGCGATTCCGCTTTTTGAACTGCGGGACGGTGCGGTGACTGCTGACACAGAGGGCGCTGATATCGAAGTTCTGAACCTGGAAGACCCAAAACAGATGAGCTACAGCAGAACCGATGCGGATATGATCTTCAAATATAAGGATGGAAGCTGGAGGGACGGAATGGACGAGACGATCCCGATCGATCAGGAACGGTTTCAGTCAATGGCAGATCTTTTTCTGAACCTCAGAGCGGTTGAAGAGGTCGATGAGCCGGATGCATTCCGTACATACGGACTGAATTCCCCGAAATATCAGGTATTCCTGGAAGACGGTGAGGCGGGCGACGTGGAAGTGAGCATCGGCGCACAGAACGAAGACGGAGACTATTATGCTGCCGTCGATGAAGACGACGTCTATGTGATCAAGGCTGAGGCTGTGGAGGCGCTGATTTTTGATTACAATTCGCTGGTTGTGAGGGACAGCCTGAACCTTGACGTCAACGCCGCGGATGTAAAGAAAGCAACTGTGACCTCCGGCGGGAAGAAGACAACTTACAAATCCTCGGATAAAGAGGCGATGACCCGCATTGCGAACGGAATTACACAGTTAAAGCCGGTACATTTTACTTCCTATCATGCATCCTCTCAGGATCTCGCCTACGCGGAGCTTGATGAAGCAAACCGGACCGTCTTTACCGCTGAAATCGCTGTCGGAGAGGAGACCCGGACACTCACCGTCTATATCGGAGGATACGCTGATGTGGATGAAAAATGGACCTATATTCAGCTTGGCGGGTCTGATATGATCTCCATGGTTGACAGTGCGATCATCAAAGAACTGATCAATGCAGAATAATTTTGCTTTATGGGATTCATTTTCGGAGAAAAGAAGAAATAGAAAAGTAAAAAAGAAGATAGCCCTGTGGAGATTCGGTACTTTGAAAAAAGCCTGAATTCTACAGAACTATCTCTTTTTTTATACACCCGCGAACCGGAATACGATTCCGATAACTGCGGAAGCCGCAATAAATACGACAGGATGGAGCCCTTTGGTTTTTTTGCATTTTGCGGTAAAGTAGTAGAGAACTGCCATCATGATCAGACCCGGAAGACTGAACAGATCCATGAAGCTACCGCTGACAGCATATGCGTCCTTATTGAGCAGAACCAATGACAAAACAGAAAGGCCGGCAGCTGCGATCAGACCTGTGGAAGCCGGGCGCAGTCCGTAAAATGCAGATTTCACATATTTGTTATCCTTGAATGCCTTTAAAAACCCGGCGATGATCAGGATGATGATGATCGACGGTGTGATCAGTCCCAGTGTCGCGATTACAGCGCCCGGAACACCGCAGGTTGTGAAGCCCACATACGTAGCCATATTGACGCCGATGGGGCCGGGCGTGGACTCGGAGATCGCTACCATGTCTGCCAGCTGTCCGTAGGAATACCAGCCGGTCTTGTCCGAAATATCATAGAGGAACGGAAGTGTTGCCATTCCGCCGCCGATCGCGAAGAGACCGGCCTTGAAAAATTCATAAAATAACTGCAGATAGACCATCATTTCGCCTGTACCTCCTTATTCTGTAAGAAGATGCCTGCCGCTGCAGCCAGAATAACGAAAACGATCGGGGACAGATCTGTCAGGACAGATCCCATCATCACCACAATGAAGATTGCTAAGGTCTTCCGGTCAATAACGGACTTTTTCCAGAGTTTCATGACCGCATTGAAGATCAGCACACAGACACAGACGCGGATACCGGCAAATGCATTCTGGACAACGGCCAAATCCGCAAAGTTCTGAATAAATGCTGCGATGACGCTGATGATGATCAGGGACGGGAAAACCACGCCGAGAGTCGCAATGATCCCTCCGGCAATCCCGGCTGTTCTCTGGCCGATGAAGGTGGCGGTGTTGACTGCGATGATACCCGGTGTACACTGGCCGATTGCATAGTAATCCATTAATTCCTCTTCCGATGCCCAGCCGCGTTTTTCAACGACTTCACGCTGAAGGATCGGCAGCATGGCATAGCCGCCGCCGAAGGTCAGTCCGCCGATTCTGGCAAAGGTCAGGAAGAGGTCAGCAAACTTGTTCATACTGTCTCTCCTTTTTACAATTGACATATCTGCTGTTGCAGACGCGCCATCTCTGAAAACTGATGGCTACGTACTACTATAACAGAATTAACTAAAAAATCAATAACTAACTTGCAAAAAACAATCAGGTGAGTGTATAATGGTCAGTACTATACTATATCTGGAGGTTATCACATGGCGAAAGCACAGTATAATGCTGACAGCATCACCGTCCTGGAAGGTCTTGAGGCGGTAAGGAAAAGACCCGGAATGTACATTGGAAGTGTTGGCACAAAGGGCTTAAACCATTTAATATATGAAATTATCGACAATGCAGTGGATGAGCATCTGGCCGGATTCTGTACGGAGATTCGCGTGACGCTGGAGGCTGACGGATCCTGCACAGTACAGGATAACGGAAGGGGAATTCCCGTTGAGATGCATAAAAAAGGAGTGTCCGCCGAGCGTGTAGTGTTTACCACACTCCATGCGGGCGGCAAATTTGATAATAACTCCTATAAGACAAGCGGCGGCCTCCACGGAGTCGGATCCTCAGTCGTCAATGCACTTTCCGAACGACTGACTATAAAGGTATCGAGAGACGGCCTGATCCACTACGATGAATATGAGCGCGGAGTTCCGGTGGTGGGGCTTAAAAACGGCCTGCTCCCGACCATCGGGAAGACAAAATCTACCGGTACCGAGATCAATTTTCTGCCGGACGATACGATCTTTGAAAAGACCAGATTTAAGGCTGAATGGCTGAAAAGCCGCCTCCACGAATCGGCATATCTTAACCCGAAGCTTACGATACACTATGAGAATAAACGTGCCGGCGAGGAAGAAACAGAAGTCTATTCGGAGCCGGATGGCATTGTCGCATACGTCCGGGAACTGAATAACGGAAAAGAGCCGGTTCATGCACCTGTCTATTTTAAAGGCAGTGCAGAAAATATTGAAGTGGAAGTCGCGTTCCAGTTTGTGGACGCGTTCGAGGAAAATGTACTCGGCTTCTGCAACAACATCTTCACTCAGGAGGGCGGAACCCACCTGGTGGGCTTTAAGACCAAGTTTACAATGTTGATCAATTCCTATGCGAGAGAGCTCGGGATTTTGAAAGAGAAGGATAGCAACTTTACGGGAGCTGACACGCGAAACGGCATGACAGCTGTTGTAGCGGTCAAACACCCGGATCCGATCTTTGAGGGTCAGACGAAGACGAAACTTGCCAGCGCCGACGCAACGAAAGCTGTCTTTTCTATCAGCGGTGAGGAGCTGGAGCTGTTCTTTGACCGGAATCTGGAAACGCTGAAGGCAATTATCGGCTGCGCGGAGAAGTCTGCAAAGATCCGGAAGGCTGAGGAAAAAGCAAAGACCAACATGCTGTCCAAATCGAAGTTCTCCTTCGACAGCAACGGCAAGCTTGCCAACTGCGAGAGTCGGGATCCCTCCAAATGTGAGATTTTTATCGTAGAGGGAGATTCCGCCGGCGGCTCCGCGAAAATGGGCAGAAATCGTCAGTTCCAGGCGATTCTTCCGATCCGCGGCAAGATCCTGAATGTGGAAAAGGCGTCCATGGACAAGGTTTTAGCCAATGCAGAGATCAAGACCATGATCAACGCGTTCGGCTGCGGATTTTCCGAGGGCTACGGAAACGATTTCGATATCTCAAAACTGAAATATGACAAGATCATCCTGATGACTGATGCCGACGTGGATGGAAGCCATATCGATACGCTGCTTCTGACGTTTCTGTACCGGTTTATGCCGGAGTTGATCTACGACGGACATGTCTATATTGCCATGCCGCCGCTTTACAAGGTCGTGCCGAAGCGGGGCGAAGAAAAATACCTGTACGACGACAAAGCGCTGGAGGAATACCGCAGAACTCATACAGGTGATTTTACGCTGCAGAGATACAAAGGTCTCGGCGAGATGGACGCGGACCAGCTCTGGGAGACGACCCTCAATCCGGAACAGCGCGTGTTGAAACGTGTGGAGATCGAGGATGCGAGACTGGCAAGCGAGGTGACTGAGCTCCTTATGGGGAGCGATGTCCCGCCGAGAAAAAAATTTATCTATGATCACGCCGATGAGGCTGAAATTGACGCATAAATCCGGCGAAGAACGTCGGACAGGCAAGAAGGAGTAACAAAATAATGGCAGAAAAGATACTGAGAACGGAATATTCCGAGGAAATGCAGAAGAGTTATCTGGATTATTCCATGAGCGTCATTACGGCCAGAGCGATCCCCGACGCCAGAGACGGCTTAAAGCCGGTGCAGAGGCGCGTGCTGTATGATATGAGTGAACTGCACCTCAACTATGACAAGCCGCACAGAAAATCGGCCCGTATTGTCGGCGATACCATGGGTAAATATCATCCGCACGGTGACAGCTCAATCTACGAGACACTGGTGGTTATGTCTCAGGATTTCAAAAAGGGAATGGCGCTGGTGGACGGTCATGGAAATTTCGGTTCCATAGAAGGCGACGGAGCCGCGGCTATGCGTTATACAGAGGCGAGGCTGAAAAAATTTGCGGAGGAAGTATACTTAAAGGATCTCGATAAGACCGTGGACTTTGTACCGAACTATGATGAGACGGAAAAAGAGCCGGAGGTGCTTCCGGTTCGTGTACCAAACCTGTTGATCAACGGCGCGGAAGGAATCGCTGTCGGTATGAGCACCAGCATTCCTCCGCACAATCTCAGTGAAGTCATCGACGCGGTGAAAGCTTATATCGACAACCGCCTTCTCACAGTTCAGGATCTGATGGAATACATGCCGGGTCCCGATTTCCCCACAGGCGGTATCATTTCCAATAAAAAAGAAATGCTTCCGATCTATGAAACGGGTGTTGGAAAGATCAGGCTCCGGGGAAAGATCGAGGTGGAGCTGGGAAGAAGGAAGACTGACCGGGACAAGCTTGTGATCACGGAAATCCCCTACACCATGATCGGCGCGGGAATCAACAAGTTTCTTATGGAAGTGGCGGATCTCGTTGAGACCAGAAAACTCCCCGATGTGGTCGATATCTCGAACCAATCGAACAAAGAGGGAATCCGGATCGTTCTGGAGCTGAAAAAGGACGCGGATGTCAATAAGATCAAAAATATTTTATATAAGAAGACGAAGCTTGAGGATACGTACGGCGTCAACATGCTGGCCATCGATGAGGGACGTCCGGAAACCATGAACTTAAAGCAGATCTTCAATACATTTCTGGAATTCCAGTACAGGAATCTCACGAAAAAGTATAATGTACTATTAAACCGGGAGCTGGAGAAAAAGGAAGTCCAGGAGGGCCTGATCGAGGCATGTGACGTGATCGACCTGATCATTGCAGTGCTCCGCGGTTCCCAAAACATGAAGGATGCGAAGGACTGCCTGATGACAGGCAATACGGAAAACATTAAATTCCGGATGCCGGGGTTTGAGGAGGATGCGAAAAAGCTTCATTTCACTGAGCGGCAGGCAACGGCGATTCTGGAGATGCGCCTTTACAAGCTGATCGGTCTTGAGATCATCGCGCTGCAGAAGGCATATAAGGAAACCTTAAAAAAGATCCGGGAGTACCGGCACATTCTTTCCAGCCAGAAAAATATGGATACGGTAATTAAGGAAGATCTGGACGCGATCAAAGCAGAATTCGGAGAGCCGAGAAAGACCGTTCTGGAGGACAGTGAGGAGATCGTGATTCAGGAAGCAAAGGAAGAGGCAAAAGAAGTGATCTTTGTCATGGACCGATTCGGCTACTGTAAGACGCTGGACCGCGCTGTCTATGAGAGAAACGCGGAGGCGCTTCAGGGTGAAAATGTCCAGGTGATCCCGATCATGACAGATGACCGGATCTGCCTGTTCACCGATTCCGGATCGCTCTACCAGATGAAAATCTCTGACGTGCCAGCCGGAAAAATCAAGGACAAGGGAACTCCGGTGGAAAATATCAGCAAATTTGACGGTACGAAAGAGCGCATTCTCTATAGCTGTTCGGCTGGATCCCTCGCCGGAACAAGACTCCTGTTCGCGACTGCGCAGGCGCTTGTCAAGATCGTGCCGGGAGAAGAATTTATAACGGCAAACCGTATGGTAGCGGCAACGAAGCTTTCGGAAGATGACAGGCTTTCCGCGATCCGTACACTTGACTCGGAGACAGAAGTGGTTCTCCGGTCAAAGAACGGAATGTTCTTAAAATTCCCGGTTGAAGAGATTCCGGTACTTAAAAAGAACAGCCGTGGCGTGCGCGGCATGAAACTGGAGGCGGGAGATATCCTGGAGCAGATCTATCTTCCCGGAACGGAGACCATGATATCCTACAAAGGTAAGGAAGTTCATTTAAACAGGCTGAAATCGGCGAAGCGTGACGGAAAGGGAAGCCGGGTAAGGCTCCAGAGCTAAAATGCAGACAGCATCTTGATTTTTTCGCTGTTTTGCGTTAGGATAAGAAAAATTCATTTTACAGCATAAAGAGGAGACTGATTATGGAAAAGAAACTGAGAGTAGGCGTCCTTGGCGCGACAGGAATGGTCGGACAGAGATTTATTTCTCTTCTTGAAAATCACCCGTGGTATGAGGTTGTCACCGTAGCCGCAAGCCCGCGGTCAGCCGGAAAGACCTATGAGGAAGCAGTGGGAGGACGCTGGAAAATGACGACTCCCATGCCGGAGGGTGTGAAAAAGCTGGTTGTCATGAATGTCAATGAAGTGGAGAAGGTTGCGTCCACCGTTGATTTCGTGTTCAGCGCCGTTGATATGACAAAGGATGAGATCCGTGCCATCGAAGAAGCGTACGCGAAAACGGAGACCCCTGTGGTGTCCAACAACAGTGCGCACCGCTGGACTCCGGATGTGCCGATGGTGGTGCCGGAGATCAACCCGGAGCACTTTGATGTGATCCCGTTCCAGAAAAAGAGACTGGGTACAGAGCGCGGATTTATCGCGGTGAAGCCGAACTGCTCCATCCAGAGTTACACACCGGCTCTCAGTGCCTGGAAAGAATTTGAACCGTACGAAGTGGTAGCCACCACCTATCAGGCGATTTCCGGCGCCGGAAAGACATTTAAGGACTGGCCGGAAATGGTTGAAAATATTATCCCGTACATCGGCGGTGAGGAAGAAAAGAGTGAGCAGGAGCCGCTTCGAATCTGGGGGCATATTGAAAACGGTCAGATCGTAAAAGCTTCCGAGCCATTAATCACATGTCAGTGTATCCGCGTTCCGGTGCTGAACGGACATACCGCTGCCGTTTTTGTGAAGTTCAGAAAGAAACCGACCAAAGAGCAGCTGATCGAAAAGCTGGTATCTTTCAAAGGACTTCCGCAGGAGCTTGAACTTCCGAGCGCTCCGAAGCAGTTTATTCAGTATATGGAGGAGGACAACCGCCCCCAGGTCAAACTGGATGTGGATTTCGAACATGGCATGGGCGTCTCCATCGGACGCCTGAGAGAGGACACCGTCTATGACTGGAAATTTGTAGGTCTGTCCCACAACACGGTTCGCGGTGCTGCAGGCGGTGCTGTTCTCTGCGCGGAACTGCTCACAAAGCAGGGATATATTACTGCAAAATAACGGAATCGGATCCTGACGCCGGCCAGAGAATTTCTCTGGCCGCGTTCCGATATATTACCTTTTTAAAAATGGCTTTCGGGCCGGGGAGGCATTATGTCTATTGAAGCAAGAACGTTTGGAACCATGACGGACGGAAGAAACGTAACTTTATTTACCATTACCAATAAAAACCGGTTGTCAGCTTCTGTGACTGATCTGGGCGCTGCCTGGGTGTCTATGCTGGCGCCGGATCGTGACGGGAAGCTTGTGGATGTGATTTTGGGATACGATGACGCGGCCGGATATCTCTCCGATGCGCCGCATCTGGGCGCCGTTGTGGGACGTGTCGCAAACCGGACAGGAAACGCCGCTTTTACATTAAACGGAATCAACTATGCGCTCGGAAAAAATGACGGTGAGAATAACCTGCACAGTGGACCTGATTATTATGACAAGCGGCTCTGGCAGGCTGCACCTGTGGGAGAGGATACAGTCGTATTCTTCCTGAACAGTCCGGACGGGGACCAGGGGTACCCGGGAAACGCAAAGATCACCGTGAAATACACGCTGACAGAGGAAAATACCGTCGAAATAACCTATATGATCATCTGTGATCAGGATACACCGTTCAATATGACCAACCATGCGTATTTCAATCTGGCAGGACACAATGCCGGAAATATCGGAACGCATGTTATGCAGATCTGCGCAGATTTCTTTACGCCGTCCGATGCTGCTTCCATCACGACCGGAGAGATCCGGCCGGTGGAAAAGACTCCCATGGATTTCAGGATCCCGAAGGAGATCGGACGCGACATCGATGCGGAATATGATCAGCTTCTGCAGGCCGCCGGCTACGACCATAACTGGTGTCTGAATCACCTTCCGGGGGTTTATTCCCTGGCTGCCAATGCGGCGGACAAAACGAGCGGACGGGCCATGAGCGTTTACACGGATCTTCCGGGAGTACAGTTTTATACCGCAAATTTCCTCGGAGGTGAGAGAGGAAAAGGCGGCGCTATCTATGAGAGAAGAGGGGCATTCTGCCTTGAGACACAGATGTATCCGGACGCGATCAACAAACCGCAGTTTGCGAGTCCGATCGTAAAAGCCGGTGAGACCCGCATGACGAAAACAGGATTTCACTTTTATACGGAATAGCGGCGGGATCGCAGATCCGGTTCCTATTCCGTCCAATACTACAGAAACGGATAATAAAAAAATGGAAACAAAAAACAAAACAGGGGTAAAGACGCTCTCTGTTCTCGGTCTTCTTGTCACGACCATGATCTGGGGCGGCTCCTTTGTGGTTATGAAAAACTCGGTGGATGTGCTGGAGCCCACCTTTTTGCTGGCTGTCCGTTTTACGATGGCAGCCTTTTTTCTGGCTGTGACATTTCATAAAAACCTGGCGCTTTTAAACCGCGAGAGCCTCAGGTGCGGCGTCATTCTCGGAATCTTTCTGGAGCTTTCCTACCTGTTCCAGACTTACGGAATCAAATACACGACGGCCAGCAAGAATGCGTTTATTACGACGCTGTATGTCATTATGGTGCCGTTTCTGCACTGGATCATTAACAAAAAGAAGCCGAAAAAGAACAATATCGCGGCGGCGGTACTCGCTGTGATCGGACTGGCGCTTCTTACGCTGGAAGGAAACCTGCGGATCAATTTCGGAGATTTTCTGACACTCATCTGCGGACTCTGCTTCGCGTTTCATATGGTGTACATAGACCGGTACACAGAATTCCATGATCCGGTGCTCCTTACGATCATTCAGATTGCCGTGGTAGGGATCCTCAACTGGTTCCTGGTTCCGTTCCTCGACGGACCGGAGGCCTATGAATTCGGACTTCTGGCTGATTCCGGGCTGATCATGGGGCTCCTTTATCTGGCAGTTTTCAGTACCATGTTCGGCTTTCTGATGCAGAACGTGTGTCAGAAATACCTGAGCGCCAATACATCCTCCCTGCTTTTATCCATGGAGTCTGTGTTCGGCACACTTTTTTCTGTCATTTTCCTGCGGGAAACTCTGACAGGGAAAATGCTGATTGGCTGCTGCATGATGTTTCTGGCGGTCGTGCTGTCCGAACTGCACATAAAAAACAGTAACGCTTAAAAACCAGAAAGGAAATCAATGGGAAAATCATTATTTATCGCGGAGAAGCCCAGCGTTGCCCAGGAATTCGCCAAAGCCCTGAAAATTTCGGGGCGAAAAGGAGACGGATACATCGAATCCGACACGGCCATCGTTACGTGGTGCGTGGGACATCTGGTAACCATGAGCTATCCGGAAGCCTATGATCCGGCGTTAAAGCGCTGGAGCATGGACACGCTCCCTTTTCTTCCGAAGGAATTCAAATATCAGGTCATCGACGACGTGAAGAAACAGTATAAGACGGTTCGGGACCTGTTAAACCGTCCGGACGTGGACACGATCTATGTCTGCACTGACTCGGGACGGGAAGGAGAATATATCTACCGACTGGTGGAACAGATGGCAGGCTTAAAGGGGAAAAACAGACGCCGCGTATGGATCGATTCCCAGACGGAGGAGGAGATCCTGCGCGGTGTCCGGGAAGCAAAGGATCTGTCGGAATATGATAATCTTGCGGCTTCCGCATATCTGAGGGCAAAAGAGGACTATCTGATGGGAATCAATTTCTCAAGAGTTCTCACGCTGAAGTACGGACCGACGGTCGCCTCCTATCTGCATGAGAAGAGAGCGGTCCTCTCGGTCGGCCGTGTCATGACCTGCGTTCTTGGTATGGTCGTGCGGAGAGAGCGGGAGATCCGGAGCTTTGTAAAAACCCCGTTTTACCGGGTAATCGCTTCTTTTGATGTGCCGGGTCAGGAGGAGTCCGTGATTGAGGCGGAGTGGAAAGCGGTGGAGGGCTCCCGTTATTTCGGCACGCCTGCTCTCTATAAAGAGAACGGGTTCCGGGAGAGGCGGACGGCGGAAGAACTCATCCAGTACCTCTCCAGCCCTCCCATGGAGGGAACGCTCGCGGGGCTCGAGAAGAAAAAGGAGACAAAAAATCCGCCGCTGCTCTATAACCTGGCGGAGCTGCAGAATGACTGTTCCAAAATGTTTAAGATCAGTCCTGACGAGACCTTAAAGATCGTGCAGGAACTGTATGAAAAGAAACTTGTGACATATCCCAGAACTGACGCCAGAGTGCTTTCAACGGCTGTGGCGAAGGAAATCGGGAAAAACATCGCAGGCCTCAGGAATTTCAGTATCCTGGCCTCTTATGCCGATGAGGTCCTCGCTTCCGGTTCTTATCACGGAATCGCTAAAACGAAATATGTAAATGATAAACAGATCACCGATCATTACGCGATCATCCCGACGGGACAGGGCTTCGGAGCCATGAAAAGTCTGGGATCTCTGCAGCTTAAGGTCTATGAACTCATTTCCAGAAGATTTTTAAGTATCTTTTATCCTCCGGCGGTCTATCAGAAGTACAGTCTGCATATGGAAAAACAGAACGAGCATTTCTTTGCGGGTTACCGGGTACTGGCCTCAGAGGGATACCTGAAAGTAGCTGCAGTTGTGAAGAAATCCGGAAAGACAGAGGGAAAGCAGGAAGGAAAAACGGAGGCGGACGAGGAGGAGCAGCTGATCGATCCCGGTCAGGGTGACAGGGCGAAGGCATTGCTCGCCATGTTGTCCGGACTGAAAAAAGGACAGAAGCTTTCTCTTTTGAGGCTTGAGATCAAAGAGGGGGAGACATCCCCGCCCAAACGCTACACATCCGGATCCATGATCCTTGCAATGGAAAATGCAGGTCAGCTTATCGAAGATGAGGATCTGAGAGCACAGATCAGGGGAAGCGGAATCGGGACCAGCGCGACGAGAGCGGAGATCTTAAAAAAGCTGTTCCATATCCAGTACCTGTCGCTATCAAAGAAGACACAGGTCATTACGCCGACGCTGCGGGGGGAAATGGTTTTTGATGTCTGCAGTGTGTCCATGAAGCAGCTGTTAAACCCCGAGCTTACAGCAAGCTGGGAAAAAGGCCTGACTTATGTGGCTGAGGGAACGATCACTCCCGACGAGTATATGGAAAAGCTTGAGCGGTTTGTCACACTTCGGACCAATGGGGTGAAAGCCGCAGGCAACCAGTATCTGCTCAGGCCGCAGTTTGACACAGCGGCACAGTTTTATCCGAAACACGAGGAAAAGTCTAAGAAATAGGGCGGGCATCTTTGTCTGCCGGAAAGTGAGGATATCAATGAAAAAAGAAGAGCTTACGATCCTGAGTCTGTACGATCTGTCTCACAGTGAGGCAGGAGAGTTTCTCAGGCAGTTTACGTATCCGTGGGAGGCGCTTCCTCATATCAAAGACTTTATTATTGAACTGGGGAAGAGACTTCCTGAGGAGGAATACGAAAAGCGCGGGGAGAACATATGGGTCCATAAATCAGCGAAGGTATTCCCCACTGCCTGGCTTGGTGAGAATGTCATTATCGGGAAGGATGCAGAAGTCCGCCACTGTGCATTTATCCGCGGGAACGCACTGGTGGGAGAAGGAGCTGTGGTTGGAAATTCCACAGAACTCAAAAATGTGATTTTATTCGACCGCGTCCAGGTGCCGCACTATAATTATGTGGGCGATTCCATTCTCGGCTATAAGGCGCATATGGGCGCGGGATCCATCACGTCCAATGTGAAATCTGATAAGCTCCTCGTGAAAGTACACGCAGAAGACGGAGATATTGAGACAGGAATCAAAAAATTCGGAGCCATGATCGGAGACGGTGTGGAAGTAGGATGCGGTTCTGTCCTGAATCCGGGCACGGTGATCGGCAGGAATACCAACATTTATCCGCTTTCCAGCGTAAGATGCTGCGTGGACGCCGACTCGATCTATAAGAAGCAGGGAGAAGTAGCGAAAAAGGAAGACAGATAAATAACCGCAAAAAAAGAAGAGCTGCAGTTTTATGTAAAACGACAGCTTCTTTCTTTGCCTTCAGGCAGTTATTTCGTTCCGAAAATGCGGTCGCCCGCATCGCCGAGTCCCGGGCAGATGTAGGCATTCTCATTTAACTCACGATCCAGATGTCCTACATAGATCTGCACATCCGGATGAGTCTCGTGGAGTCGTTTGAGACCCTCCGGAGCGGCGATGATGCACATGAATTTGATATGCTTTCCGCCGTGCATTTTGATAAAATCAATCGCAGCGACCGCGGAACCGCCGGTGGCGAGCATCGGATCTGTCACGACGATCGTGCGCTGTTCAATGGGGTTCGGAAGCTTACAGAAATATTCATGCGGCTCATGGGTCTTCTCATCGCGGTAAAGACCGATATGGCCGACCTTTGCTGTCGGAACCAGTGCAAGAATTCCGTTTACCATACCGAGACCGGCACGGAGAATCGGCACGACAGCAAGCTTTTTGCCTGCGATCACAGGAGTCTGGCAGCACTCGATGGGAGTTTCAATCTCCACATTTTCTACAGGAAGATCGCGGAGAGCCTCGTATCCCATCAGAGTGGATATCTCCTCAATCAGTGTTCGGAATTCGTTGGTTCCGGTATTTTTGTCTCTCAGGAGAGAAATCTTGTGCTGAACCAGCGGATGGTCGATAATTGTAACATTTTCCATACAGATAACCAGCCTTTCTTTTTGTCTTTAACCTCTATCGTACCAGAAAAGAGGGCTAAAATCAACTATTTTGCTTCTGGGTGGAACTCGACAAGGATATAATCTCCAAGCGCATGGGAAACCGGAACGGACATATAGATCACACCGTTGTTCACATAGGAGAAGGATTCCGGGAACAGATCCTTTTCTGCGGAGGTGAAATCAGCTTTTTTCAGAGTCTGCCAGAGAGAATCCAGATCCTGTCCTGAAAGATATTCTTTCGCTGCGCCTTTATCGACGGCCTCGGTGATGATACAGTCATCAGAGAGAATGTATCCGGCCATGGTGTATGGATCCGCATAGTCCGAGAGCCCCTGCAACGTTCCTTTTAACAGGTCAATTGTCATCGTGTAAAAAAGGGAAGCCGGGTATGCGGAGCTGTCAGTCTTCATGGAGCCGCGGAAGGTCATAACGGCTTTGCTGCGATCCAGAGAGATGATGTCACATTCCACAGTAACGTTATCCTTTTCCGGATCCAGCTTGTTATCTGTCACGATCCGGAGCGCATTCTCTTTGATCAGATTGTTAACGGTTTCAGCCGTTTTCTCGTCGCGGAGATTGGAGAGGATCGGATATTCAATGGAAACTTTTCCGTTCTTTTCCGTTGCGATCTTCGAGCGGACGGTTAGTGCGGACGAGGCACTGGACCCGGCGGAAGTCGTTTCTGCCGAGGTCGATTCTTTAACCGCTTTTGTTGTTTCCGCCATGGTCTCCTTCATCGTTCCCTTTGTTTCTTCCGTTGAATGGATTCCGGTCAGCTCTTCTTTTTCTTTATTCTTACATCCGGTAAGCGAGCAGGCTGTCAGTATGAAAAGCGCAGCCATCATGCAATACTGTTTTTTCATGGTAATTTCCTCCTTTGTCTTTTTTTCATTATACCAGATATGTAATCTGAAATATACTGACAGAATCTGTAAAAATTCTTAAGTTTCTGTAACGGATCGTTTTTTTCTGCGGCAGATTTGATTTTCCTGTTCCCATGAACGGAAAAATATGGTATGCTGAAGTGCAGGGAGTTAACCACGTGTATGGGAGGTCATGGATTATGGAAGTGAAACGCGTATGGGCAGTCTGGTTCAGTGCTACCGATACAACGAAAAAGACAGTTACGGCAATTGCGGACCGGGCAGCAGAGGTACTCGGCGCAGAGCGTGCCGACTATGATTTTACACTTCCGGCAATGCGCCGGGAGGGTTTTCAGGCCGCAAAAGAAGATCTGGTGATCTTTGGAACACCGGTTTATGCCGGCCGGGTACCGAATGTGCTTTTAAAATATCTGGCGACGATCGCAGGAAACGGAGCGCTCGCCGTGCCGGTTGTGCTTTTTGGAAACCGTAATTATGACGATGGTCTGATTGAACTTCGTGATATTCTGGAGAATACAGGCTTTCATACGATTGCCGCGGCAGCTTTTGTCGGAGAACATTCTTTCTCGAAGGTTCTTGCTGCAGGCCGTCCGGACGAAGAGGATATGACAGAGGCTGTTCGTTTTGCGGAAAGCATCTGCGGAAAGGTGAACGCGATTCCGGAGGGCACGATCCCGGCAGCAATCGAAGTAGACGGTGTTCCGCACCCTTATCGGGGATACTATCAGCCCCGTGACAGAAAAGGCGTTTCAATTGATATCCGCAAAGTGAAGCCGTTAACGTCAGAAGCGTGTGACAACTGCGGAATATGTGCAGAAGTATGTCCAATGGGTTCCATCAATCCCGAAAATATCCGGGAATTCACAGGAATCTGCATCAAATGCGGAGCATGTATCAAAAAGTGTCCGAAACAGGCAAAATACTATGAAGACGAAGGCTATCTCTATCACCAGCATGAACTGGAGGAAGGCTACAAGAGACGTGCAGCTGTTTCTCTGTTCTTATAAATCAAGAATGACCTGACTAAAAGGAGGAAATTTCCATGAAAATGTTATCACTGGCTGAGGAATTAAAGGGCAATTCCTATCCGGGAAGAGGAATTGTGATCGGCAAGTCCAAAGACGGCAAGACGGCGGTGACTGCTTACTTTATTATGGGAAGAAGC
>JALEWG010000017.1 GCA_022788065.1 Lachnospiraceae bacterium
TCTGGAAGCTCGTCGGGCTCATAACCCGAAGGTCGTAGGTTCAAATCCTGCCCCCGCAATTTTGCCCAGATAGCTCAGTTGGTAGAGCAGAGGACTGAAAATCCTCGTGTCGCTGGTTCGATTCCAGCTTTGGGCACTACAGCTTCATAGTTGTATGGGATATTAGCTCAGTCGGTAGAGCACTTGACTTTTAATCAAGTTGTCCGGGGTTCGAATCCCCGATGTCTCATGAATAGCGGAAAGCCTTTAAAATTAAGGGTTTTCCGTTTTTTTATATTATAAAACAAACCGCCATTTTCAGACACCTTTTTAGAAGACTATCAGGAGATACAAGATGAAAAAATACCGGCTTCCCGTCATGATGCTGACTATATTTGAGATCATGGCGGTTGCGCTTTGGCTGACGAAAGATAATCTGTTTTATCTGTTTAACTTCAGCTATATTGGATTTGCGATTTCTCTGGGAATTTATTTATTTATCAGAAAATATGAGTATGCCAGGCGGGTCACACAGCTACTGGTTGGACTTTATATGCTGGTATATTTAGGATTGATCTGCAATGAAAATATGCAGATCGAAGGGTTCTGGTATTACCTGTTTACAGGAGTATTTGAGGCAGCAACCATTCACTACGCAGTTGCAAAAATATTTGGTCCTTTGATTTTTGGAAGAGGATGGTGCGGATATGCGTGTTGGACAGCGATGGTACTGGACTTTCTTCCATATAAGATTCCGGAACAGCCGCGAAGAAACATCGGCTGGATCAGATATGTTATGTTTGAGGTGTCGCTGATCTTCGTCTTATTTCTATTTCTGGCTCATGTGGGCAATATGGAACGGATCATGTTCCGGGCCTTCATTGCAGGAAATCTGTTCTACTATGTGATTGGAATTTATCTGGCATTTCTTTTTAAAGACAACAGAGCTTTTTGTAAATACATATGCCCGATCACTGTATTTCTGAAACCAATGAGTTATTATTCTCTTCTCAGAGTGAAATGTGATAAAAGCAAGTGCATATCCTGTGGAAAATGTAAACGAATCTGCCCGATGAATGTGGATATCACTGATAATTCAAGAAAGAGAGAAAATGGAACGGAATGTATTCTTTGTTTTGAATGTGTAAAAAACTGTCCAAAAGATGCATTATAGACAAAAAATCCTGCCGGGCTCCTCAAAGGAATCCGGCGGGATTTTTGTTTTCTCTATCGTTCCTGATAGAATGCGTCATTGTAAATATCAATCAATAACGGGGCATCGTTTCAATCTGCAGTTCTGAATTCTGGTTTCATATTGTTCATATTTTTAATTTCCTGATTTTATTGGCATAAACTGTGCGATGCGGCCGGCAAACTCAGCAAGATTCTGGGTCTGGAGAATTACACGGCCGGGACCGGTCAATCTGGTAAGGAAAAGTCCTTCTCCACCGAAAAAGATATTTCCAAGGCCTTTGACGGTTTCAATTTCATAGTTTACGGTTCGGTCAAATGCAACAACATTTCCGGTATCCACCTTTAAAACCTCTCCTGGCGCAAGTGTGCGTTCAACCAGATCACCGTCCACTTCCAGGAATGCCAGACCGGATCCATGAATGTCCTGCAGGATAAAGCCCTCTCCTCCAAATAAACCGGCGGAGAATTTTTTACTGAATGTAATGCTTAAATCCACGGATTCCTGTGCGCACAGGAAGGCCCCCTTTTGACAGATCATTCCGCCTGTGGAACCTACGTCAAGTGTGTAGATCTGGCCGGCAGCTGTGGAGGCAAAAGCAATCGTTGCACCGGGTCGCTGGGCTTTATAAGTAACCATAAAAAGAGATTCGCCGGCAAACATGCGGCCAAGTCCTTTCATAAGTCCGCCCCTGGTGTTCGTGTTCATGGAGATCCCGTCACTCATCCAGGTCATGCCTCCGGATTGTGTGTAGATGCCTTCTCCCGGCGTATCAAATAGAATTTCCACAGCCGGCATGGTACTTCCGATAATTCTGTATTTCAAGCTGATTCCCCCTTATATTTTTATGGTGTTTTCAGGTATTTATAATGATCCGGTATCATTATACCATGCTGACAGAGATTCGTACACAGGTCACGGATTATCGTAAGAAGTATTTCAAATCGGTTACACTTTTATTAAATCTGTTTCTCATACTTGTGTAGAAAAAAAGCGGATGGTAGAATAAAATTAAGGTGGTGACAGTTATGAAAATTTCAAAAATAAGAAAAATAATTGCATATTTTACTGCCGCGGCGGGGATCAGTGTAATTATGACTGCATGTTCAACAGCCTCAAAGACGGCTGCTGTGTCAGAAAATACAAAGCAGGAAACTGTACAGCAGGACAGTGATTCCTGGGGGAAGAAGGAAGAAACAGAAAGGACAGAGTCTGCGGTTGAGACATCAGAGGCAGAATCCATCTGGAGCAGAGAGGAACAGGAGGAGGAAGCAAAGTTCCTGGAAAAATTATTCGAACCAAATCTGAATTTTCAGGAGATGGATCAGGAACTTGCGGAATCCTACGGCGAACCGTTAAAAGAGCATTATGATTTCCTGGGAAGAGTTACGGAAGACGGATATGGATATGTCCTGGCATTCCGGAAAGAGAATGGAGATCCACTGGAGGGACTCGGGCTGTACGGAATTGACGATTATATTGAAGCTTCCAGACAGGATCCGGAGACGGGTGAAGAGACGATTGTTTATTCGTTTCAGAAAATCACAGATGTCTGTCAGGGAGAGGACAATAATATCCTGTATCTGCAGCCGTCGGACATGGAGGAGCCGGAGGAACTGAAGGCAGCATTTGTTTACAGGTATTGCCGGGGAGAAGCCGGGAAATCTCATTTTGATGACGTGATTGAGCGTGGAGTCCGGTTTACGCCTCCGGATGCCGGCGCATACCTGGCTGTGTATAAATTTGAAACGGGCCAGGCCTATGAGGAATTTATTCCTCTGGATCAGGAAGAGGAGCAGAAAATCCTGGAGAGCGATGAACGAATTGATCCAAAGCTTTACGGTGAATTCGGATTGCAGTTTTATGTGAGTCAGGAGACATACGAACAGACAGATATGGAAGAAGGGCCGATCACACAGGAGGCGTTAAAAATCGCAGAAGAGCGCAGCCGGTTCAGAATCGTGGAACCTGCGGAAATCCATGATATTATAAAGGCGAGACTGCTGCTTCCGGAAGAAGTGGCAGGACGGAAAACAGAGGAAAGAATCGATGTTGAACGGGAAGAGAAGGATCTTTTAGGTGAACTTGAGACAATTATTTCTTCAGCGCAGCCTTCGGCTGTGGGAGGATGTCCGTATGACGGAATCCTCTCTCTGACCCGGAACGACGGTGAGGTTTTTGAACTATATCTGGCGACAGACGGCTGTGACGGATTTATTATCGGAAGTTACGGAGCCTATACTCCGGGAGAGGAAGGCATGGAAAGAATATGGAAGATCTTTTCGAAAAACTGATCCGATATGGGGAATCGGATTTCTATCCGTTTCACATGCCGGGGCATAAAAGACGTGATATTTCCTCATTGCCCGGCGGGGCAGACAGAATAGACGGAAAAATAGAATTTCCAAATCCATATTCCATCGACATAACGGAAATTGACGGTTTTGATAATCTGCACCACGCAGAGGGGATTCTGAAGGAATCCATGGAAACGGCAGCGAAAATCTATGGTGCAGATCATACGTATTATCTCGTGAACGGCAGCAGCTGCGGAATCCTGGCAGCTGTCTGCGGCTGTACCAGACGCGGCGAAAAGATTCTAATTGCAAGAAACTGTCACAAATCAGCATATCACGCGCTGATCCTCAACCAGCTGGAACCGGTTTATCTTTATCCCGCTTATCTTGAACGATATGGAATTAACGGAGGAATCGCGGCGGAGGACGTAAAAAAAGCACTGGAAGCAGGCAAAATCGCGGCGGTACTGGTGGTATCGCCGACGTATGAGGGAATCGTTTCAGATATCAGAGAGATCGCCGATGCGGCTCATGCACACGGAGTTCCGTTGATCGTTGATGAGGCACACGGAGCACATTTTCCGTTTGCGGTATGTGGATTTCCGAAGTCGGCATTGGAGTGTGGAGCAGATGTGGTAATCCAGAGTTTACATAAAACATTACCTTCCTTCACGCAGACGGCAGTTTTACATATAAGAGGAGATCTGGCGGACAGGACTGAAATTGAGCGGTATCTGGGAATTTTTCAGAGCTCCAGCCCCTCGTATCTTTTTATGGCGTCCATTGAACGGTGTATCCGGTTTATGGACGGATCGGGACGGACGGAGATGAACCGGTACAGGGACAGGCTCCTCCGATTTTATGAGAACACGAAAGATCTTAAGTTTCTGGATATTTTAAATCCGGCGGTCTGCCGGGAACATTCTGTCTATGACTGGGATATGTCGAAAATTGTGATTTCTACGGGAAAAATCTGTTCAGCCGTACAGAACAGCGAAAATGGCAGGAGAACCTTCGGAGGTGAATGGCTGAGCCGGGTGCTCCGGGAACAGTATCACCTGGAGATGGAGATGGAGGCTCCGGAGTATGTGATCGCCATGACTTCCCTGATGGATACGGAAGAAGGCTTACATCGTCTGGCAGACGCGTTGAAAAAGATTGACAGAGAGTTGGAAGAGCAGACTGCAGGAGTCGGTTTAAATTCTGGCAGAGGAGAACGGGAAAGCATAACTTCTGCACTTCCGGAACCGGAAATGGTTATGAAAATTTCTGAAGCACTGGAAAAGAAGGCAATGAAAATGCCGTTTTCGGATAGTATCGGGAGGATCTCCCGGGAATTTGTTTATCTGTACCCTCCGGGAATTCCGGTAATTGCTCCGGGAGAGCGGATCAAAAAGGAGATTTTTGATGTGATTATGTGGTACCGGGATATGGGAATGTCCGTTCGGGGGATTGCAGATCCTGCTCTTTCTTCGATAATAACTGTTGCGGATGAATAGAGATTTATGATACAATGAAATATAGATTTCGCCTTGGAAACAGAACAATCGGGCGTCGGAAAACGGAGTTTCGGATATGGGCAGAATTTATTATATCATGGGAAAAAGCGCAACAGGAAAGGATACGGTGTATAAAGAACTTTTAAAACGCCGCCCGGATCTGAAAAAAATTGTTCCCTGTACAACACGTCCCATCCGGGAGGGAGAGACCGACGGCGTTGAATATCGTTTTATGACGGTGGAGGAGCTGGAAAAAAATCTCCGGGCCGGCAAGGTGATCGAGCTTCGGACATATCAGACGGTGGCGGGGCCATGGAACTATTTTACTATGGACGACGGACAGTTTGACCTTTTAGAGACAAGCCGGTATCTGATGATCGGGACGCTGGAATCCTATGAAAAAATGAGACAATATTTCGGCGCACAGGCACTTGTTCCGATCTATATTGAAGTTCCGGACGGAATCCGCCTCCGGCGGGCGCTGGAGCGGGAGGATGCCCAAAAAAATCCCAATTACCGGGAAGTATGCAGGCGGTATCTGGCGGACGAAGCTGATTTTTCGGAGGAGAATCTGAGAATGGCCGGGATTGAGAAGCGATTTGGAAATCTTGATCTTGGACAGTGTCTTTATGAGATAGAAAAAGAAATTGGCAGCAGAGCAGATTAACGAAACGATGAGGATTGGAGGGCTGGATATGGCAGAAGGAAAAGTGACAGGTTTTCAGGATATTCTCGGAAATGACATGATCAAAGAGCATTTTAAGAAAGCGATTGAAAATCATAAGGTTTCTCATGCATATATTCTGACAGGCGAAGCGGGAACCGGGCGCAAATCCATTGCCAACGCGTTTGCGATGACCTTACTCTGTGAAAAAGGACAGAGCGATCCATGTATGGTGTGCCACTCCTGCAAACAGGTGTTGAGCGGCAACCATCCGGATCTGATCTATGTAAAGCATGAAAAGCCAAACAGTATCGGAGTCGATGATATCCGGGAGCAGATCAATGATACGATCATGATTCGCCCGTACAGCAGCTATTATAAGGTTTATATTGTGGATGAGGCGGAGAAAATGACGGTGCAGGCCCAGAATGCGCTGTTAAAGACCATTGAGGAGCCGCCGTCCTACGCGGTCATCATTCTGATCACCACGAACCAGGAGGCGTTTCTCCCGACGATTCTTTCCCGGTGCGTGCAGTTAAAGTTAAAGCCGTTAAAAGACTTTACTGTGAAAAGCTATCTGACGGAAAAATTCAGCGTTCCTGAAAAGGAAGCGGAGATCTGCGCAGCTTTTGCGAGAGGAAATCTGGGTAAGGCGATCCACCTGGCGTCTTCCGATGAGTTTAAAGAACTCTATCAGAGGGTGATGTTGATCATCCGACAGGTTGATAGTATGGATATTGTGACATTATTGGATCATATCCGGGAAATAAAGGAACAGAACTTTGATATCGGCGAGGTACTGGATCTTCTGCAGCTCTGGTACCGGGATGTGCTCATGTACAAGGTAACAAAGGACATGAACCTGCTGATCTTCAAGGATGAATATAAGGCAATCAATGGAATGGGGCAGAAAATTGACTATGCCGGCCTGGAAAAGATTCTGGAGTCGATCGAGACGTGCAGAGCCCGGCTGGCGGCCAATGTCAATATGGAA
>JALEWG010000046.1 GCA_022788065.1 Lachnospiraceae bacterium
TCTTCCTCCGCGGAAAGACCGCCCAGCTTGGCGTAGTTGTCACCGAGGACATCGTTGACAAGTTCCACCACATCGGGTGCTGTAAGGACGCCTTTTAACCGGTTGTTTTCATCGAGAACCGGGATGGAATCCTCGGAATAATCGCGGATCCGCTCAATACAGTCCTCAATGATCTCATTGGCATAGACATATGGATAGGAGGTCGTCATGATGGAATCCAGCTCAGTCGTTTCCCTTGCTAAAATCAGGTCTTTTAAATCGATGGCGCCGGTAAGCGCGCCATTCTCGTCGAGTACATAGATCGTGGAAATGTTGTCATTCTCCGCGGCCTGGCTCACCAGCTCTTTCATCGCCTGGCGGACGGAGATCCCATCCCGGATGGCGATGAAGTTGGTGGTCATCTTGCTTCCGATCTCATCCTCATCGAAGGAACTGGAGAGAGCGATCTCCTTTCTGGTTCCTTCCTCCATCAGATCGATCAGAATATCCCGCTTGCTCTTCTCGATACTTTTCAGATATTCCACGGCGGTCGTCACGTCAAACCGCTCCAGAAGATCGACCTGTTTGCGGATACTGAGCTCGCCGAGATAGAGATCCCTGTCCTCAGAGTATTCCAGAACCTCTGAGAGCGTCTCAATATCCAGAATGCTGTACAGTCTGCTTCGCTCGTCCTTTTTTAACAGCTCGAGGGACGCAGCGATATCGTTTTCATGGTAACCTCCGATTTCCTCCCGCATCCGTCTCGGAGTCAGATTGCTGCGGAGAATATCCGCAATCTCCTTCTTGTAGTCCGGGTGCTGGGCTGCTGCGGAGGGCGTATTTAATACAGTATTTGCAGTATTCATCTGTCCAATTCCTCCTTTTCGTATGTTATGCGGAACAAAAATCCGCAGGCAAAAACGGGTACAGGAGCCTGAAATGAGGAAAAAGGGCATAAAAATACCACTGTCTCCTGCAAAGAAACGCACCTGTACTCAATTACCGGATTTCGCGTATACTCAGAGTGGACAATGGCCAGACGGATTCCTGATTACAGACGGGACCGATATAGGTCTACGTTCTGACTGAGATCCGCTGTCCTGTCCGTACTTCGACCACTGCTTCCGTCCATAATCTCACCTCACTTGTTTCATGTTTTTTTATTTTACAGTTCCTTAGTATCATAACACAAAAGAAAGACGGTTTCAAGGAAAACTGTCTGGAAATCGGGGTTGTTGCATCTGATACATTGTTTTTTATTTGCCTGTATGATATGATGGAATCAGGCAAGATTTCAATTCTATGGTATTTCTTTATTATCTTTAGCCGGAATTTCCGGCTGTCATGAACTCTTTGCTTAAAATCCCTAAGGATCAGGCAGGGAGAGATGACACTTCCTGCTGAATAGTAACATATTTGGAAAGGAAGGTATGAGATGCAAGAAAGAAGTATGCTTTCAGAACAGGAATTGCTGGAAAATTTGGACTTTAATCTGAGTGATTTTGCCCTGTTCCTATCGGTCATGAAAAATAAAGAGGCCCATGAGGCAATTCTCAGTATGATCATGGAAGATCCGGAACTAAAATTGAAAGATGTCCATGTAGAGCAGGTGATTTTAAATCGTTCCGGTAAACGTGCAATCCGTCTGGATGCGTGGGCGGTAGATGCAAATGAACGCCAGTTTAACACGGAGATGCAAAATGACACAGAACATGATGATGTGAGAAAACGGTCGCGCTTTTATCAGGGATTGATTGATACACCGGTTTTGAAAGCGGGAAAGGAGACTCGATACCGGAATCTTCCCTCTACTGTAATCATATTTATTACGCGAGAAGATATTTTTGGGCGTGACCTGGCAAAATATACATTTACAGAGCAATGTGAAGAAATTCAGGGACTTCATCTGGAGGATGGAACAAAAAAAATTTTTTTAAATATGACCAGCAAAAATGGTTCACCGGAGGTTATCAGCCTTTTACAGTATATGAAGGAAACCAGATTGAACAATCCGGATATTCTGGTGAGGGATCAGAGGCTCCTGACGCTGGACTCTGTTGTAACTGAAGTAAAGCAGTCAGAAGAATGGGAGGATGTGAAGATGAGCATTCTATCAATTGGAATGGAAAAGGGCGAAGAGATCGGAAAAGAAATTGGAAAAGAGATTGGAAGAGCGGAAGCACGAAGGGGCATGGCCGATATAATTATCAGTTTCCTCTCGGATTTTGGCACGGTTCCGGGAGACCTGGAAGAGCGGATCCGTGCAGAAAAAGATCTGGAAATTTTGTCTGTATGGATTAAGAAGGCGGCACGTTCGGAGTCCATTGATGAATTCCGGAAGAATACTGTAGAAAGCGATACTTCGGCTTCTCAGCTTACGCTGCCGTAAAGCCCAGCAGACACTTAAGCTCCAGCATGAAGAAACGAAACAAAAGCACAGGGGCAGATGATGCCTCTGTGTTTTTGTTGCAAAACACATTGTCATTATCATCCAAATTTGTGCTCTCGTGATCCTAAAATCAGAAATATAAAAAAGAAATGAGGAAATCGCATGACAGATATGCTTTTTAAGGAATTATCAGAGCTTCCCCAAGTGGAGGCCATCGCTCTCGGAGGTTCCCGGGCCGGAGAGAATTATGATGAGAAATCGGATTATGATGTGTATGTCTACTGCACTTCACAGGTAGAGGAAGGGATACGAAAAGATCTTTTGTCCCGATACTGCAGCAGAATGGAAATCGGAAATCACTACTGGGAGTATGAGGATAACTGCACCTTAAATAGCGGGATCGATATCGACATTCTGTACCGGAATCTGGACTGGTTCGTCGATGACGTGGCGTCGGTGGCGGAAAAACATTACGCGAGGAACGGCTATACGACATGCATGTGGCACAACCTGGATACCTGCAGGATCCTCTATGACAGGGATGGAAGGCTAAAGGCGGCAAAGGGCCGGTTTCACATCCCGTATCCGGAACCGCTAAGAAAAAATATCATTGACAGGAACCGGAAGCTTCTCCACGGCTTTCTTCCGTCTTATGACGCGCAGATCGCCAAGGCCCTGAACCGGAATGATCTGGTGAGCATCAACCACAGGACTGCGGCCTTCATGGAATCGTACTTCGACCTTCTTTTCGCGTTTAACAGGCAAATGCACCCGGGGGAAAAACGGCTCGTAGCACTCTGCAGGAAACAGTGTGAAAAACTTCCGGAGCAGTTTGAAGAAAATATCGACAATTTGTACGCGCATCTTTTCACGGATCAGGAGAGGACAAGGGAGGATCTTGGGCGAATCATACAGGAACTGGAGAAACTTCTGGCTGGGGAACCGGAAATCTGATTGTCTGCGAAACCCGCAGTTTTTTGTCAAAGCCTATTGAAAAATCCGACGACCTGTGATAGAATATTGAAAATTTGGGCAAAATTCAGGGCCCAGAAGAAAAGAAGGAAAGAAAGGGTGGCGTCATGAAGGCATATTTAATACTGGAAGACGGAACTGTGTTTAAAGGCACAAGCATTGGTTCTACCAGAGAAGTGATCAGTGAAATTGTGTTCAATACATCGATGACCGGTTATCTGGAAGTCCTTACCGATCCGTCCTACGCGGGACAGGCAGTGGTAATGACTTATCCGTTGATCGGAAACTACGGCATCTGCAGAGAGGATATGGAATCCAAAAAAGCATGGCCGGATGGTTATATTGTAAGAGAACTTTCCAGAATTCCCAGCAATTTCAGAAGCGGGGACACCATTCAGAATTTCTTAAAAGAGCAGGATATTCCAGGTATCAGTGGTATCGATACAAGAGCCCTCACAAAAATATTAAGAGAAAAAGGAACCATGAACGGAATGATCACGACCAACGCGGATTATGATCTGGAAGAAGTAATCAGCAGGATCAAAGAATATTCCGTCAAAGGCGTGGTTATGGCGACGACAACGAAGGAACCGTATGTTATTCCGGGCGAGGGGAAGAAGGTAGCGCTTCTCGACTGCGGAGCGAAAAATAACATTGCCCGCTCCTTAAACGAGCGAGGCTGCCAGGTGATGGTTTATCCGGCAGACACTCCGGCGGAAGTGATCTTAAAGGAAAATCCCGACGGAATCATGCTGTCCAATGGCCCCGGAGACCCGGAGGAGAATGTGGACATCATCCGCGAAGTAAAGAAGCTTTATGAGTCCGATGTGCCGATCTTTGCGATCTGCCTTGGACATCAGCTGATGGCTCTGGCCACCGGCGCGAAGACATATAAACTGAAATACGGTCACCGCGGCGGAAACCATCCGGTAAAAGATCTGGAGACGGGACGCGTCTATATTTCCTCCCAGAACCACGGGTACGCGGTCGATGAGAAAACACTGGATCCGAACGTTGCTGTTCCGGCGTTTGTGAATGTCAACGACGGAACCAACGAGGGCCTGAAATACGTGGGCAAGAACATTTTCACTGTACAGTATCATCCGGAGGCATGCCCGGGTCCGCAGGATTCCGGATACTTGTTTGACCGGTTTATTCGCATGATGGAGGAGGGAAAATAATGCCAAAGAATCCTGATATCAAAAAAGTGCTTGTGATCGGCTCCGGCCCAATTGTAATCGGCCAGGCCGCGGAATTTGACTATGCCGGCACACAGGCGTGCCGCTCCTTAAAGGAGGAAGGTATCGAGGTTGTGCTCTTAAACTCCAATCCGGCTACCATCATGACCGATAAAGATATTGCCGACCGGGTATACATTGAGCCTCTGACTACAGAGGTTGTGGAACAGTTAATTAAGAAGGAAAAACCGGACAGCGTTCTTCCGACGTTAGGCGGTCAGGCCGGCCTGAATCTGGCCATGGAACTTGAGGAAGCCGGTATTTTAAAAGAAAACAATGTCCGTCTTATCGGAACCACGGCGTTAACCATCAAAAAAGCCGAGGACCGTGAGATGTTCAAGGAGACGATGGAGAAGATCGGGGAACCGGTGGCGCCGTCCGAGATCGTCGAGGATGTGCAGACCGGTCTTGCCGTGGCGGAAAAGATCGGATATCCGGTGGTTCTCCGTCCGGCCTACACACTGGGGGGGTCCGGCGGCGGTATCGCGGAGACGAGAGAGCAGTGTGCGGAGATTCTGGAAAACGGTCTTCGTCTTTCCCGCGTGGGACAGGTACTCGTGGAGCGCTGCATCGCCGGCTGGAAGGAAATCGAGTACGAGGTGATGCGCGACAGCGCCGGAAATGTGATCACAGTATGTAATATGGAAAACATCGATCCGGTGGGTGTTCACACAGGAGACAGTATCGTTGTGGCTCCGTCCCAGACACTGGGTGACAAGGAGTACCAGATGCTGCGTACCTCAGCCCTCAAGATTATTACCGAGTTGGGAATCACAGGCGGGTGCAACGTGCAGTATGCGCTCCATCCGGAGAGCTTCGAATACTGTGTCATCGAGGTAAATCCGCGAGTGAGCCGTTCCTCCGCGCTGGCTTCCAAGGCGACCGGTTACCCGATCGCGAAGGTTGCGGCAAAGATCGCTCTGGGCTACACTCTGGACGAGATCAAAAATGCCGTGACAAAGAAAACATACGCCAGCTTCGAGCCGATGTTAGACTACGTGGTTGTAAAAATGCCGCGTCTTCCGTTCGATAAATTCATTAATGCCAGCCATAATCTGGGAACGCAGATGAAGGCGACCGGTGAGGTCATGAGCATCTGCACTAACTTTGAGGGCGGCATGATGAAAGCCATTCGTTCCCTGGAGCAGCATGTGGACTGTCTGCTGTCCTATGACTACAGCGGACTGAGTGATGACGAATTAAAAGACCGCTTAAAGAATGTGGATGACCGCAGAATCTGGGTGATCGCGGAAGCGCTCCGCCGCGGATTTTCCTACGAGAGCATCCATTCAATCACAAAGATCGACATCTGGTTTATCGATAAATTACAGATTCTTGTAGATATGGAGAATGCCCTGAAGGAAGCCGGAGCGGGCCTGACTCCGGAGCTTTTGCGGGAAGCAAAACGGATCGAGTATCCGGATAATGTGATTGCGAGACTGACCGGAATCAGTCAGGCTGAGATCAGGCGCATGCGCCATGAGAACAACATCCGCGCTGCCTACAAGATGGTAGATACATGCGCGGCTGAGTTCGCGGCGGAAACACCTTACTATTATTCCTGCTTCGACGGCTGGAATGAGGCGGACGGAACAACTGATAAGAAGAAGGTCCTCGTACTGGGCTCCGGTCCGATTCGTATCGGTCAGGGAATCGAGTTTGACTTCTGCTCCGTTCACAGCACATGGGCGTTTGAAAAGGAAGGCTACGAGACGATCATCGTCAACAACAACCCGGAGACCGTAAGTACAGACTTCGATATTGCGGACAAGCTGTATTTTGAGCCGCTGACGCCTGAGGACGTGGAGAGTATTGTAGACGTTGAAAAGCCGGACGGCGCAGTCGTTCAGTTCGGCGGTCAGACTGCCATTAAGCTGACGGAGGCTCTGATGAAGATGGGAGTTCCGATCCTCGGTACGGCCGCTGAGGATGTGGATGCGGCTGAGGACAGAGAGCTGTTTGACAAGATCCTGGAAGAATGTCAGATCCCGAGACCGAAGGGACAGACCGTATTTACCGCGGACGAGGCCAAGAAGGCTGCCCGTGAGCTGGGCTATCCGGTCCTGGTACGCCCGTCCTACGTTCTGGGCGGTCAGGGTATGCAGATCGCCATCAGCGACGAGGATATCGACGAGTTTATTGGAATTATCAACCAGATCGCCCAGGAGCATCCGATTCTGGTCGACAAATACATCATGGGCAAGGAGATCGAAGTCGATGCCATCTGCGACGGCACCGATATCCTGATCCCCGGAATCATGGAGCATATTGAGCGCACCGGTATCCATTCCGGTGACAGTATCTCCGTGTATCCGGCGAAGAGCATCACGGAAGAGAACAAGAAGACGATTGTAGAATACACGGAAAAACTGGCGAGAGCACTTCATGTCAAAGGCATGATCAATATCCAGTTCATCGTGAACAACGAGGGCGTATTTATCATCGAGGTCAATCCACGTTCCTCCCGTACGGTTCCGTATATCAGTAAGGTAACGGGAATCCCGATCGTGCCGCTGGCGACTCAGATCATTTGCGGCCACACGATCCGGGAGCTGGGCTACACGCCGGGTCTTCAGAAAGAAGCCGAATACTATGCGATCAAGATGCCGGTATTCTCTTTTGAGAAGATCCGCGGTGCGGACATCAACCTGGGACCGGAGATGAAGTCCACCGGAGAATGCCTCGGTATCGCAAAAACCTTCAATGAGGCTCTTTACAAGGCATTCCAGGGCGCCAATATCAAGCTTCCGAAGTATAAGAAGATGATCATCACGGTCCGCGATTCCGACAAGGAGGAGATGGTGGACATTGCAAGACGTTTCAAGGCACAGGGCTACCGCATCTTCTGTACCAACGGAACGGCCAGATACCTGTATCAGCACGGCGTTGTCACGATTCCTGTCAGAAAGATCGAGCAGGAGTCACCCAATATTCTGGATCTGATTCTGGGTCATGAAATTGATCTGGTCATCGATATTCCTGCGCAGGGCGCTGAGCGGAGCCATGACGGCTTTATCATCAGACGAAATGCCATTGAGACAGGAGTGACGGTTCTCACCGCCATCGATACGGCGAGAGCTCTTGTGACCAGCATGGAAAACCGCGCTTCAGAGCTTACGTTAGTCAATATCGCAGAGATCTGATACAGAATTTATACATTGATATGAATAAAATGCGTTAAAAACGCATAAATCCTGCCCTATACCGCATACACATAAAAATATATGCATAAAATTTCAAAAAAATTCAATAACCCTCTTTACAAAAGAATAATTATGCATTATAATGCATGACATATTCAGATACGGAACCGATTAGACGGAACCGCAAAAAAGAGTTGAAAGAGGAGAACAGAGTTATGAAAAAACATGTATTATTTGCAGTGGCAGCATTATCAATGGCAATGTTAAGCGGATGCTCCAGTAAGCCGGCTGAAACAACTGCGGCAGCGACAACCGCAGCGGCAACGACAGCGGCGGAAGCAACAACCGCAGCGGAGAGCAAGGCAGAGGCGACGACGGCTGCAGCATCGGAGCTGGATCCCAACTGCCGTCTTGCAAAGATCCAAAAAGCGGGAAAGATCATTGTCGGTACTTCCCCGGACTTCGCTCCCATGGAATTCAAAGATGTAAGTTCCGGTAAGACCGAGTATGTCGGATCCGATATGGAGCTTGCAAAATATATCGCTGATAAGATGGGTCTGGAGCTTGAGATCAAAGCAATGGAATTCTCGGCGATCCAGCAGGCAGTTGCCTCCGGCACTATTGATGCAGGTATTTCCGGTTTCGCCTATACCGAAGAGCGTGCCAAGAACTACGGAACTTCCATTCTTTATAATATTGAAAGAGACGAAGATTCCGGACACACCTGCCTGGTATTAAAGGATCATGCTTCCGAGTATAAGACGGCGGAAGATTTTTCCGGAAAGAAGGTCCTGGCTCAGAACGCTTCCTTACAGCAGTCTCTCGTAAGCGCACAGCTTCCTGCTGATGTACAGTTCCAGCCGGTAACCGCTGTGACAGACGGTGTTATGATGCTGATTACAGGAAAAGCAGACGCACTTGCTGTTTCCTATGAGAACGGCGAAATGTTAATGAAGTCCTATCCGGAAGTTGCAATGACTGAGTTTAAATTTGATCATGAGGACGAGGGCAACATTATCCTGATGAACAAAGAAGAGACAGAACTGATCGAAGCGATCAACGAGGTTCTGGAAGAAGTCAATGAGGCAGGTCTCTATTCCCAGTGGAAAGAAGAGGCAACTGCTCTGGCGAAGAAGCTCGGTATCGAGACCAACTAATATGAATTAACGCATCGGTCTTCCCGAAAAATGACAGGGAAGACCTTTGTGTGCTAATGAAAGGAGAACTCCCTGATGGAATTTTTTATTGTGATGGGGAAAGTCTGGAAAGAGTATTACACCCTGTTTTTACACGGTCTGTGGATGACTCTTTATATGGGCGCTCTTACCGTACTGATCAGTACGGTATCAGGTTCCCTGATGGCGATGATGCGGCGCAGCAACTGGGGAATCGGAAAATTCAAACCGTTCAGCTGGTTTGCGGCAGTTTACGTTGAGATCATCCGCGGAACCCCGATTCTCTTACAGTTATATTTCTTCTACTTCATGCTGCCTCAGTGGCTTCCGTTCTTCGATCTGAGTGAGTTCGCGTGCGTCATGATCGCGTGCTGCGTAAACTCCACCGCGTATGTCTGCGAGATCGTCCGCGCGGGTATCCAGGCTGTCGATATCGGACAGACCGAGGCGGCACGCTCTCTTGGCTTAAACGGAAGACAGACCATGATCCACATTGTCATTCCGCAGGCAGTCAAGAACATTCTTCCGGCACTCTGCAACGAGTTTATTGCAATCGTGAAGGAAACATCGCTGGCTTCCACCTTCTTTATCGGAGAGCTGATGACACAGTTCAAGACCATCAACGGCATTACCTTCCGTGTCCTTGAACCGCTTACCATTGTCGGTATCATTTATTTCCTTCTGACATTTATTCTGTCCAAGCTGATTGCTTTACTTGAGAGGAGGCTGAATGCAAGTGAGCGCTAATAATGCGAATGAAATTATCCGTGTGGAGGACTTACATAAATCTTTTGGCAGTCTTCATGTCCTTAAGGGAGTTACAGAGCACATTTCCAAAGGAGAGGTGGTGTCCATTATCGGACCGTCCGGCGGCGGTAAAAGTACCTTCTTACGGTGCCTCAACCTTCTGGAGGTTCCGAACTCCGGCCATATCTTCTTTGAGGGTGTGGATATTACAGACAAAAATGTGGATATCAACCTGCATCGTCAGAAGATGGGCATGGTATTCCAGCACTTTAACGTATTTAATAACCTGACTGTAGGAAAGAATATCACGCTGGCTCCGACGCTTCTCGGAAAGAAGAGCACTGCGGAGGCGGACGAGATGGCAAAGGAGCTGCTCGAGAGAGTCGGACTTCTCGACAAGATCGATCAGTACCCGAAGAAGCTTTCCGGCGGACAGAAGCAGCGTCTCGCGATCGTACGTGCGCTTGCAATGGAACCGGATGTGATGCTGTTTGACGAGCCCACATCGGCGCTGGATCCAGAGATGGTCGGCGAGGTTCTCCATGTTATCAAGGATCTGGTAAAGACCGGCATGACGACTGTGATCGTAACTCACGAAATGGGCTTTGCAAAAGAAGTCTCTGACCGTGTATTCTTCATGGACGGCGGGATCATCGCAGAAAAAGGAACTCCGGATGAAGTGTTTAACCATCCGCAGAACCCGAGAACGCAGGAATTCTTAAGCAAAGTATTATACTAGAGAAAAATGAAATTGTTCATTCGGAACAGGGAGGATCATTATGACAGACGAAAAGAAGCAGGTGTTAAGCTATATCGATGAGAAAGCGGATGTGATCATCGATACTTCTGATAAGATCTGGGAGTATGCGGAGCTTTCATTAAGAGAGTTCAAATCCGGCGACCTCTATGCAAAGGTGTTGAAGGAAGAGGGCTTTGAGGTAGAGCATCCGTTCTGCGGAATCGAGACTGCATTCCGTGCGTCTTACGGTTCCGGCAAACCGGTCATCGGTATCCTTGCCGAGTATGACGCTCTGACGGGCCTTTCTCAGGTATCCGGTTCCACGGAGAGAAAGGAACTGGTTCCCAACGGCAACGGACACGGATGCGGACACAACCTGCTTGGCGCTGGCTCCATGGCGGCTGCATTTGCACTGAAGCACTATCTGGAGCAGAAAGGGGAAGGAAGCGGAAGAGTGATCCTTTACGGCTGCCCCGGCGAGGAGGGCGCCGCAACGAAGGCGTTCATGGCGAGAGATGGTGTGTTTAAGGAATGTGATGCGGCGCTTACCTGGCATCCGGGCAACGTAAACCAGGTGACGACCGGTACCTGCAACACCTGTATCCAGACTGAGTATAAATTTACCGGTGTGGCTTCCCACGCTGCAGGCGCGCCCGACAAGGGACGTTCCGCGCTGGATGCGGTGGAGCTCATGAATATCGGCGTGCAGTTCTTAAGAGAGCATATGCCGGACAGCTCGAGAATCCACTACTCCATCACAGACGCCGGCGGAGATTCCCCCAACGTGGTACAGCCGAGAGCCCAGGTCCTTTACATGGTTCGTTCCATCTGGGCGAAGGATGCGATGGAATTGCAGGAGAGAGTAGACCGGATCGCGCTGGCGGCATCCATGATGACCGATACAAAGATGGAAAAGAAATTCATCGACGGCTGTTCCAATACGGTTCCGAATAAAGCGCTGGAGTCTCTTTTATGGGAGAATTTCAATGAAGTTGGTCTTCCGACATACACGGACGAGGAGATGGCGTATGCGAAGGCAATCTATGAGTCTGTGGAGATGAAATCCAGCGAGCTGCCGGGTTCCGAGACATATGAGAGCGACGATCTGTATGCATTTGTGGATGAGAAATCCGAGCACGGTACCACGCCGATGAACAATTTCCTGATTCCGTACTGGTACTCCGAAAAGCCGCGCATGGGCTCCACTGACGTGGGCGACGTGAGCTGGCTTGTTCCGACGGCTCAGATCAATACGGCCACTTATCCGGCGCAGGCTCCGGGCCATTCCTGGCAGAATGTTTCCTGCGGTCACACTTCCATTGCGCACAAGGCAATGCTGACAGCAGGCAAGGTTCTTGCCGCGACAGCCATCGACCTGATCGAAAAACCGGAGGTTCTACAGGCGGCGAAGGATGAATACGAAAAGAAAATGAAGCGCTACGGCGGATACTTCTGTCCGGTTCCGGAAGGCGCTGTTCCGGTTGTACCGGGCGAAAAAATGTAAATTCCGGTATCAAAAGAACATGGCACGGATCGGATCTGCGATCCCGCA
Source organism: Lachnospiraceae bacterium (assembly GCA_022788065.1). Taxonomy (GTDB): domain Bacteria; phylum Bacillota; class Clostridia; order Lachnospirales; family Lachnospiraceae; genus SUG393. The sequence goes on from JALEWG010000046.1 coordinate 11,935, forward strand.
CTTGATGAGAAGACAGAATGCAAATGCAAAAAGACCGAGGAAGACTGTGAAGATGCACTGATCGAAGCAGTCGAGCCCCGGTCTTTTTTCTTTCAGGGAAGAAAGAACGGTACGGCCAAGAAGGAGCGAGATCGAGAGAACTCCCGATAACAGAATCACGGCTGAAAAACATGTAAATAATAACTTCATAGGAACGCCTCCTTTTTTACTGTTTCTGACATCCTTATCATACGTCAGACAGGGAAAAGAAAAAATCACGGAGAGGTAAATGAAAAGAAAAATCTATGTAAACATTTCACCGGCGAAACCAATGACATAACCGTAAGTCTGGTGTATAATAAAATAATACAATGATTCAGAAAGCGGGAAAGGGTATTGCAGATGGAATTATACAGGATCATTCTGGTGGATGACGAAGAGGAAGTCAGAAAGAGTATTATACAGAAAATCGACTGGAAAGCGGTGGGGTTTCAGGTCGTTGGGGATGCGGAAAACGGGGAGGACGCGCTGGAAAAGGTGGAGCTCCTGGATCCCGATGTGGTGCTGACGGATATCCGGATGCCTTATATGGATGGGCTCACGCTGGCAGAAAAGATCCGGCAGAGATGTCCCCTCATGAAGATCGTGATCTTTTCCGGCTATGACGATTTTGAATATGCAAAGCGCGCGATCAAGCTCAATGTCACCGAGTATATCTTAAAGCCTGTCAACGTGGAGGAGCTGACTGCGATCTTAAAACGGATCAAGACAAGCCTGGACGAAGAGATCGAGCAGAAGCGGGACGTCAGCCGGCTGCGGGAGAACTACAAAAAGAGCCTGCCGATCCTCCGGGACCAGTTCTTAAAAGAGCTGGTGAGCAGACCCATGGACCGGAATACGGTAAAAGAGCGGATGGACGAGTATGGGATCTCTCTGGAGGGCGCGAAGAAGTGGGTGGCGCTGGCTGTGGATATTGAGCAGGAGGAGGTTGAGGCAGACCGGAAGCTGCCGCTTCACGAGGAAAAGGGACTGATCCCGATCTCCGTCATGCAGATTATGGAAGACAGCCTGAAACCGAGGTACCGGCACATCCTCTTCAATTTTTCCGGGACGGAAAAGATCGAACTGGCCGGAATCGTGGCGATCGATGATACTAACTCGCAGACAGAGCTCATCAATGTTCTGGGGGATATGTGCAAGGAATTCCAGCGGATCCTGAATGTACCTGTAACGATCGGAATCGGACACAGCACACAGGTGCTCGAAAACGTCTCCGTGTCGTTTCAGTCCGCGGTCGATGCCCTCGGCTATAAGGCGATCGTGGGCGGCGGAAATACGATCTACATCAGCGATGTGGAGCCGGTAACCAGCGATAAGCTGATTTTTGACAGCAAAGCGGAGTCCGAGCTTGTGACAGCCATCAAATTCGGTCCGGAGGAGAAAATAAAAGAGGCGGTACAGGATGTTACGGACCGCATGAACGACGCGAAAGTCCATTACCGGCAGTATCAGGCCTATATGCTGAGTGTTTCCAACTGTATTATCCAGCTGGTCCAGCAGTACAGCCTGGATATGGGTTATGTGTTCGGAGGAACGCCGGGAAGCGGGGATCCGTTTGCGGTGATCCCGCAGATCTTAAATAAAGAGAACTTCGGAAGATGGCTTCTTCCCGTGGCCCTCAAGATCAACAGTGCGCTCGATGAGGAGCGTGACAACACGACCAAGCAGACCGTGGAGAAAGCCAGACAGTATATCATGGACAATTACCAGGATCCGGATCTGTCGGTGGAGCAGATCTGCCGCTATCTTCATATGAGCCCGGCCTATTTTTCCACCATGTTCAAGAAAGCCACAGGCCAGACTTATATCAATTACCTGACGGAAGTGCGTCTGAACAAGGCGGTGGAGCTTCTCAACATGACGGACGATAAAACGTACGTGATCGCGTCAAAAGTAGGATATCAGGAACAGAATTATTTCAGCTATGTGTTTAAAAAGAAATTCGGTGTTTCGCCGACCAAGTTCCGTGGAAACAAGTAAGGGGGAGACATGCTGTTAGAAAGGCTGAAAAAATATCTTCAGAATTTAAGTATCCGGTACAGTGTATTCCTCTACTTTACAGTGACGGCGCTGGCGGCGAGCTTTCTTATCGGCGCCTCTCTGTACAGCCGTATGTCCGGTCAGATGGCGGCTTCGATCCAGGAGGAGAACCAGATCCTGATCCAGCAGATCAACCGGTCGGTGGATTCTTATCTGAGGAGCATCATGAAGCTGTCAGACACACTGTATTACGGTATCATTAAGAATGCGGACCTGAAGGAGCGGTCCGTTTCCGGGGAGATGCGGCTGCTTTATGACAACAGCAAGGACACGATAGAAAATATTGCACTGTTTTCAAAGAGAGGGGAACTTCTGGAATCCGTTCCGGCGGCAATTCTGAAATCGGACGCCGAAGTGTCCGAGGAGGAATGGTTTCGGGATGCGCTGGAGAAGACGGAGAATCTGCATTTTTCCATGCCTCACGTCCAGTATCTGTTCGATTCCAGTGAGAACCGTTATAACTGGGTGATTTCCGTGTCCCGCGCGGTTGAGATCACGAGAGGACCCTATACGGATCAGGGCGTTCTTCTGATCGATGTGCGCTATGACAGCCTGGAACAGCTGTTTGACGGGATCACACTGGGAAATAACGGCTATGTGTATCTGGCCGGATCTGATGGAAATCTGATCTGCCATCCCGACAGCCAGCTTATCTATTCCGGATTGGTACAGGAAAACCATCGGGAGGCTGTTACATACCGGGACGGTAACCACGAGGAGGAGTTTGAGGGCACAAAGCGGATCGTCACCGTCAAAACCGTAGGATATACGGGTTGGAAGATCGTAGGAGTTTCTCCGTTGGGAGGCATGAATCTGAACGCCATGAAGACAAGACTGCTCATGGTATTCATTGCGGGGCTGGTCGTATTTCTCCTGCTGATCATCAACTCGTTCATCTCCTCGAAGATCACAGATCCCATCAAGGAACTGGAAAAATCCGTCAACGAGATTGAGGCAGGCAACCTGGAGGCCCGGGTGTATGTGGGCGGCTCCTATGAGACCAGACATCTGGGAACATCGATTCAAAATATGGCGGAGCGGATCCGAAAGCTGATGGCTGACATTGTGAGGGAGCATGAATCCAAGAGAAAGACGGAGTTTGACGTGCTTCAGGCGCAGATCAATCCGCATTTCCTGTACAATACACTGGATATTATCGTATGGATGATCGAAAATGAAAAGCAGGCGGATGCTGTGCGGGTGGTGACGGCGCTTGCCAGGTTTTTCCGCATCAGCCTGAGCAGGGGAAAAAGCATTATCTCCGTGCGCGACGAGCTGGAGCATGTGAGAAATTATCTGATGATCCAGCATATGCGGTTTAAGAACCGGTTTTCCTATGAGATCGAGGCGGATGAGGAGGTTCTTGAACTGGCGAGTCCCAAGCTGATTTTACAGCCTCTGGTGGAAAACGCCATCTACCATGGGATGGAGTTCATGGATGGGGACGGCGAGATCCGGATCCGTGCGTGGAAGGAGGGGGATGATCTCTATATCCGCGTATCGGATAACGGTCTGGGTATGACGAAGGAACAGGTTGACCGCATGTTCTCCGATTCGGAGCATATCCCCTCGAAGCGGGGATCGGGAATCGGCGTCAGAAATGTCAATGAACGGATCCGGCTTTACTTTGGAAAGCAGTACGGGCTGACCGTGGAATCAGAGCTTGATGAGGGAACGACCGTGACAGTACATTTAAAGGCGGTACCTGTCTCTCATGCTGTGGAGGAGGGAGAAGAGCATGTCGAATAGAGAAAAGGGATTGTGGTGCGTGTTCGCCGGGGTTCTGGCGCTCCTCTTTCTGCTTTCCTCCACGGACCTGATCATCAAGGAGAAGAAACAAGAGGTATACGCTGTGTCGGTGCTGATCGCCGATGCGAGCGACGAATATTATATTAATTTCAGAAAAGGAATGGATAAGGCCGCGGAAAAGTTTCACGCGGATGTGAGCTTTATCAGTCTCTACCATGACAACAGCGCCGAGGAGCAGATCGAACTACTCCGGCGTGAAATCCGGGATGGGGCGGAGGCTGTGATCCTGGCGCCTGTCAATGAAACGGAAATTGTGATGAAACTGGATGAGATCTCCCCGAACTGCCCCATCGTTCTCCTGGGAAGTTCTTCGGTCAGCGACGCGGTCGCATCGAATCTCTCCATCGACGGTTACGAGACAGGCCGTGTCCTGGCGCAAAGGATCGCGGAACGGGAATCCAGAGAGATCCCCGTATGGATCTTTGCCGAGGGATTGTCCTATACGGGGACCGGCGATCTGTACGACGGCCTGCGATCTGTTCTGGAGGAAGAGGGATTTACGCTGAAACTTGTGGAAAGGGAGAACGCTGATACGTTTCGGAGTGTCATCGAGGAGACGGTCTATCCCGGTTCGTCGGAGGTCACGATCGTCGCTCTTGATACGGCGACTCTTGACGATGCTGCCGCCATCATCGAGGGAAGCACGGTCTATCGGGAGCATGTGGCCGGGCTGTACGGAATCGGAAGCACGATCGGGATTTTAAGGCAGCTGGACCGCGGTGTCATAACCGGCATCATGGCGAAAAACCAGTATGATGTGGGATACCTGAGTGTGCGGAGTGCCGTGGAGGCGGCCAAGGGGATCCGGCTGAAAGAGCTGATGAAGACGGATACGTTCTACATTGAAAAGGAAGACCTGAAAAACAGGGAGTATGAGCAGCTTCTTTATCCCATTGAATAAAGAAAGAAGGTCCGGGAAAATATGAAGAAGAAATGGTATTACGGTGCTGCCGCAGCAATCTTCGCAGTGGTACTCGCGGTCACGGCGCTTTTCCTGGTCGGAGGAGATGGGCAGGAAAAAAGGAAGACATCGATCCGGATCGG
>JALEWG010000050.1 GCA_022788065.1 Lachnospiraceae bacterium
TAATATTTTCCGTTTCAGCCAGGCGGGTTCTGAGGTATCGGCGCTGCTTGGACGTATGCCTTCTGCGGTAGGTTATCAGCCGACCTTACAGACGGAGATGGGCGCTCTTCAGGAGAGAATTACTTCCACAAAGAACGGTTCTATCACTTCCGTACAGGCCGTTTATGTTCCTGCCGATGACCTGACAGACCCGGCGCCGGCGAATACCTTCACACATCTGGATGCGACGACCGTTCTGAGCCGTTCCATCGTAGAGCTCGGTATCTACCCGGCCGTTGATCCGCTGGAGTCCACCTCACGTATTCTCGATCCGAGAATTGTCGGTGAGGAGCACTATAAGGTAGCCCGCGGCGTGCAGGAGGTTCTGCAGAGATACAAGGAATTACAGGATATTATCGCCATGCTCGGTATGGATGAGCTTTCTGAGGAAGATAAGCTTACTGTATCCAGAGCGAGGAAGATCCAGAGATTCCTGTCTCAGCCGTTCTTCGTTGCAGGACAGTTTACCGGTCTGGAAGGACGTTATGTTCCGCTTTCTGAGACGATTCAGGGCTTTAAGGAGATCCTGGAAGGAAAGCATGATGATATTCCGGAGAACCTGTTCCTCAATGCAGGTAATATCGATGATGTTCTTGCCCGCGTGAAGTAGGGGGTGGGAACATGGCGGAAACAATGAAGCTTCAGGTGGTCACACCGGATAAAGAATTTTTCAATGGTGATGTGACCATGGTGGAACTGAACACGGCAGACGGTGAAATGGGTATCTATCCGCAGCATATTCCGCTTACGGTGGCTGTGGAACCGGGCGTCCTGAGAATCCATGAGAGCAGTGAAGTGCGAAAAGCCGCGCTGCTTTCCGGATTTATCCAGGTCATGCCGGAAAAAATGACGATTCTGGCGGAGGCGTGTGAGTGGCCGGAGGAAATCGACGGCGCCCGTGCCAACGAGGCAAGGATCCGCGCGGAGCGCAGACTGACCGAGCACAGTCCGGAAACGGATTTAGCCCGGGCGGAGGCGGCGCTCCAGAGAGCGCTTGTCAGACTGTCTCTGTCAGAAGGAAATAAATAAACAAAAAAGGCGGGCATGTACGGAGAAAAATCCGATGCATGCCCGTTGCTTTACTGATCACGTTCTCTTACTGATCGTTGGTCAGCTTCAGCTTGTCGAACGCGTAGAAAACGAGGCTTAAGATCATGCCGGTTACACAAGCCAGGACCATACCGGTCAGCTGGACGTTTCCGAAGTTGACTTTGATTCCGGAGAGACCGGTGACGAAAATGACCGCGGTCAGAGCCTGATTCCGGTTTTTGCCGTAGTCCACCTGGGAGTCCACCAGAATACGGAGGCCGGAGGTTCCGATCATACCGTAGAGGAGGAAGGAGATTCCACCGATGACCGGTCCGGGGATCGTCTGGATCAGAGCGGACAGCTTGCCGATGAAGGAGCAGATTATGGAAATGATGGCTGCGCCTGCGATAACCTGAACGCTGTAGACTTTGGTCACGGCCATGACGCCGATGTTTTCACCGTAGGTGGTCGTCGGGACGGAACCGATCATACCGGACAGCATGGTGGAGAAATTATCGCCGAAGATACTGCGGTGGAGTCCAGGATCCTTTAACAGGTCACGGCCGACGATCTTACTGGTCACGACCTGATGACCGATGTGCTCGGACGTGATGACGAGAATAACCGGAAGTATGATCATGATGGCTTCCGGATTGAACTTCGGAGCGGAAAAATTCGGGATCGCGAAAACAGGCGCGGCTGTGACTGCGGAAAAATCCACGAGTCCGCATGCGATTGCCGCCACATATCCCGCAATAACTGCAATCAGGATCGGAATGATGGAAAGGAATCCGCGGAACAGCACGGAGCCGAATACGGCAAAGCCGAGGGTTACAAGAAAAACGATAACATTTCCCGGATTAATGACCTCGTCGAGAAGGCCGGCGTTCTTTGCGGCGCTGCCGGAGAGTTCAAGACCGATCAGGGCGACAACGGGGCCCATGGCAGCCGGCGGCAGAACGATGTCGATCCATTTGTAGCCGACCTTATAGATGACAAACGCGAGGATACAGCCGAGGAAGCCGACAGCGACGAATCCGCCGAGGGCATATTCATAGCCGAATTTTGAGATGACGATACCTGCGGGGGCGAGAAATGCAAAACTGGATCCGAGATAGGCGGGAGCTTTTCCTTTGGTGACAAAGATGAAGATCAGTGTTCCGAGGCCGTTCATAAACAGCACGACTGCCGGATTAATTCCAAACAGGAACGGGACGAGAACCGATGCGCCGAACATGGCAAACATGTGCTGGATGCTCAGAGGGAGAAGAAGCCTGAACGGTACTTTTTCTTCCACCTGAATAATTCTTCGATTTTCCATAGTTACCTCCTGGTTTGTGATAGTGATGTTTTCTGGCATTTTTCCCATTGTATCATATGGGCAGAATTTGTCCATAAGAAAACGGGAAAAAATAAAAAAGTATAAAGTACAAAGGTGATGAAAGAATGAGAACATATTTACTGGATCATATCGGTCGATATCCTAAGATGCAGATTCCGGATGCGGTGAAGCTGCTGTACCAGAGCGAGTTTGGGAGCGGACACATGATTGCAGATCCGGGAAAGAGTCTGGAGCGGATCAGAAAAGAATGGAACGAAGTCCGGGAAATGAAAAACGCCGGGGCGGACTGCGCGAAAAAGACTTCCTGCGTAATTGAGGAGATTGGAGACGGAATGTGCGGAAGCGGAAAAACGACGCTGGGGACTGTTTTGGCGGAGGTTTATGACTGCAGTGTCCGGAGGCTGACAGAGACGGTGACGGTTCCGTACAGCCGCCTCAACATCATTGAGGGTGCTTACAGCCAGAATCCGTATTTTCATGATCCGTATGATCTCCGGTTTTTCTGCAGCATATCGGAAGAAGAGCAGAAGGCGCGGATCCTGAGAAGAAACGGTCCGGAGATGCTGAAAAAGTTTCAGGAAATATGGATCCCCATGGAGAACCGGTACTTTGAGACGTTCAGGCTCCGGGATAAAAATATTGTGTTAGAGTTGTGAAACGATGGCAGTCCCTGGACGGGTGACCGGTATCCGTGCAAACGAAAATGAAATACCATTCCGGTATCTATGGAAATCTTTCATTTGAAAGATACCAACGAAGCGCTGTAAAAGTACAAAAAGCTTCTTTTTTGGGTATCCTAGTGAAATTTTTGTATGGATACCCGATGGAAAACTAATAGTTCAAAAAAGGAGCAGGTGTGGCCCGTTCTAGATGATTCCCGTGGATTTCAGGAAGAAGATCCACAAAAACAAAGTAAAAGTTGCTGCGACCGTACTGAGTACCACGAATTCTCCGGCCAGTTCGGCGTCACCGCCCATATTCTGAGCCATGGGATACGATGCGGCGGCCACAGGGGTTCCGTAAATCGCAACCAGAAGGAAAAGTTCCAGACCTCTCAGGCCGACCATGTAAGCGATTCCCAGGATCACTGCCGGCAGAAACACGAGTTTGATGGTAAGTGTCGGAACCAGATATTTAAGGTTTCCATGAATCGCACTGAAGTGAAGAGTTCCTCCCAGTACAAAGAGCGCGAGCGGGGTCGTCATGTCGGCGAAAGCCGCTATGGGTTTTAACAGGCTGGCCGGAACCCGGATCCCTCCGAAGAAGAAGATCAGACCGACAACTGCGCCCTGTATCAGCGGATTCTTTACAACATTGCCCAGAATCGCGCGAACATTGACTTTTCCGTCCGTATTGAACATTTCCAGAATCACAACGGAAGTCGTATTGTAGATCGTCACGACAACAGTGATCAGCATAGCTGCAACGGATGAAGCGGAGTCACCGAAAACAGAAACAGCGAGAGGAAGCCCGAACAGGATAAAGTTGCTTCGGTAGATCGCCTGAATAATGACGCCGCGACGGGGATTTTCCTTTACGATCCGCGGAACGGTCAGCACGAGGATCACTTCCAGGATCAGAATGCTGGCGCCGGCAAAGATCAGAAGCAGAGGTCTTGGAAGCGAATTTGCATCCGCCTTATAGATGTTGTAAAAGGTCATGAACGGGTACAGAAGGTGGAAAACCATACTGTTTAACTGCTGAAGGAATTCCTCCTTTACAGCGCCCCGGATCTTCATTACATAGCCAAAACTGATATAACACAAGAAGGGAATCACTGCGTTGAGGGCGATAAAAAAACTTTCCATAGTGGTCACGGCCTTTCTCATTGTAAATGATTGATATTCTTAATTTACCATGTTAGAATACAATTGTCTAACAAAAAAAACCATGATTCAAAACAATGAAATTGTTGTGAGCGGGAGATAATATGACATTTCAGACACTAGGGTATTTTCTTGTGGTATATGAAGAACGCAGCATCACAGAGGCGGCTAAGCGGCTTTTTATCAGCCAGCAGAGCCTGTCCGTGCACATTCAGCGGTTGGAGGAGACCTGCGGGACAAAACTGTTTATCCGGCGGCCGGTCTTTGCGCCGACCTATGCCGGAGACCGGCTCGCCGTGACCGCGAGGGAGATTCTGAGACTGAAAAAAGAGATCCTGGCGGAGATCAAGGAGATCGATGCGGGCCAGAAAGGGAAAATGGCGCTGGGCTTTACCGGCTTTCTGGCCGGTGAACATCTCCCTGAGCTGCTTCGCCGGTTCAATGAACGCTATCCTCATGTGGAGGTGACTGCGGTCACGCGCATCAGTACGGAACTGGAAGAAGAAACGCTGGATGGCCGGCTGGATTTCTATATCGGAAGTACGTTCCGACAGAATGGAGAAATGACGGGGATCCCGATCATGGATGTTCAGTTGGAGGTCGTGGTGCGTGACCACGTCCTGAAACAATACACGGATTTTACAGATGAGCGGATCGCGAAGGCTGAACGCGAGGGAATCAGTCTGTCGGAAATTCAGAATGTTCCGCTTATTATCCCGGAGAGAGCGGGAGGCCGTGTCCGGGAGCACATCGACCGGTATCTGAAGACCAACCGGATCAACGCGAAGGTGGTTCTGGAGGCGCACCACACAATCATTGCGTCTTCCTGTCAGAAAGGAATCGGGGCAGGGATCCTTTACTCTGTTACTTCAGTGGATGACGGAAATGCTGAAGACAGAATGCACCGGTTCCCGATTCGTGACATGGATTATACGATTTATATCTGCATCTGCTACCGAAAAGATCATTTCCTGACTTCCTATGAGGAGGACTTTATCCGTCTGACCCGGGAGTATTTCAGGAG
>JALEWG010000060.1 GCA_022788065.1 Lachnospiraceae bacterium
GAAAAAAGATGATAGTGAGATGGATCAAATGCTTTTGGACATGGGGCTTGCAATTAATGACAGCAGTGCATATAAAACAATGAAACGGGAAGCAATATGGATGAATTGATTGCTGACCTTAGTTGACTGCGGCACAGGCTGTTATCAACGAATAATTGAAAAGTGAATAACTTGAATAAGATATGGCCCCTTACACTAATGTCGGGGGCTTTTTTTGTAGGGGTCCGTACTTTTGTACACCTAAACTGCTATAATAAATGCAATTCAGAGATGCCAAAATATTATTTGAGAGCGGGCATAGATGACAGTACAGTAAGCGATGTGATATACTGTTTTTATATTAATAGAGAAGGTGAAGAAGTGTCGTATTTTGATAGTGTGAATGATAAATTTTTTAATCCTTTTTGTTGTAAGAACCGTGAAGTATATTTTGAATGTATCAGTCAGTTGATTGAGAAATCGAAGGAAATTCCTGTGCTGTATGAGACCGATGCGAGGCAGTGTCTGATTATCTACCTGCAAAACTGTATGTATGCGCTCGAAGCAGAGGATATTGGAGACGAGGTTAGCAGTTTACGAAGCCCGCAGGAGAACGCATCGGCTATTTTGCGTTATTTTCGTGCGTGTGGTTGGATTACTCCGAAAGAGATTGGACGAACCGGCGACCATATTGCTTCAGTTTCCGCTTACTGTCGAAAATTGATTGATGCGATTCACCGAATCTTTGACCAGGAAGCAAATAGTGCGATTACGAATCACATATTCTCGATGTATGAGATTCTAAAATCATCAATGGGGAAGGACAGCCCCCGGACAATCCGTCCGTATTCCAATATTCTTGTGCCTTTGGTGGAAAGTGAATGTGATCTGAAAAATGAGCTGCTGATATTGAAAGACAGTATTCGTGAGATTATGCGGACAGTTATGAAGATGCCGGACGTGAATAGCTTTGGCCAGTTTTTAATCAAGGATGAGCTTTTAACGCGTTTTTTTAATGATTATTTCTTTATTAAAAAAAGTGGCTTGATTCCATCGTATATTTCCGAGATTGATAAGATGCTGCGACGGTTGAGGCGGTCAGAACTTTATGACAGGATGCAAGGTGAATACATGAAATTAAAATGTGCAGATGAATTTCAGGCGAAGGAGGTTCTTGACCGTCAGTTCGGAGAACTGGAAAGTTTCATCAATTTTGAATATGAGCGGGAAATGAGCTACATTGATAATAAAATTAATACATATTACAACTTGTACGCAACCCGGATGATGATGGTACTGAGCAATGGTACAAATCTGGAGCATGTACTGAATCGAATTTTGATGCAGCTGAAAGATATGGACGAGGAAGACAGAGAACTGATTTTAGGGCAATTAGCACAAACACATCAGCTTCAGAGTGTCGGTTTTATCAGCAGGAAATCCTTTGAGAGAAGGAAAAAAGCAAATCCAAATCAGACAAATGTGGGGATCGCGGCCGATGAATTGTCGGATGAAGAGCGGCAGAGACTTACGGATGAATTGCTTACGGATACACCGGATCGGTATAGTCTGGACAATGTAAAAGATTACTTTGATCACATGACATTTTATAAGGATAAATTGAGCGTGGATGAATGTGGTGTGAAGACCAGGGACGATGCGATGATGGTGGCGGCAAGTATGATTTACTCCGGCACGGCCGGCTTCCCGTATGAGGTGGAATTTGAAGAAGGCATGGTTGAAACAGAGGTGGCAACCATCAGCCGGATGAACATTCGGAAAAAAGATGTGAGTGAAAGATAAATGCATTCAGGCAGGAATGTGCGTGAAAGGGAGATAGAATGAGTGATATCAATTTGCATATTACGGTAAAAGAGGAAAACGGAACTTTATTTAAGCGGTGTGTACGAAAGCTGCTTGAGTCCACGTTTATTCTGCGTGACAAGGACGAGAAATTGTATTCTTTTGTATCCAGAGAATCCAACAGGCAGGATATTTCGGAATACCTGAGAATGATTGGTTTTGACATTCTGGTGGATGAGAAAACCGGTGTGAGTATGCTGATCGTCAGTGAGGAAGACGAAGAAACAGTTGGTCTGAAACGTGCTAATGTGATTACATTTTCTACACTTCAATATCACTTATTGTTGGTTCTCTGGAAAGTTTACCTGGAGAATCTGGGATTTAACGAAGGGAATTTCGTGACAAAGGGAGATTTGATTGATAAGATCAAATCTTATGGCGTTGTACCGCTTAAACAGGAATTAAATAATGCATTTAAGCTGTTTAAGAAATACAGTCTGATCAATTATGATGAAGAAGATGATGGTGAAGATATGAAGATTCAACTGTACCCGTCTCTGCAGTTTGGCTGGGATATTCCGCAATTCCAGACGGTGGCGAAGGAATATTTGAAGATGGATGAAGGGGAGATGGAGGAGGATTCAGAACCGGAAAATCCGGGAATGAATCAGGAAGAGTTTGAGGAGGAGGACGCATGATTTTACTGAAAAAAGTTCGTCTGATCAACTGGTATGGTTTTTCCAATGTGACGGCGCCAATCGGCTTTTTCACATTGATCGCAGGTAAAAACGGAAATGGTAAATCGGTTATGTTAGATGCGATTAAGTATGCGGCTTTTGGCGATACGGTTTTTAATAAATCCTCGGAGAGCAAAGGCAGCAGAACTCTTTCTTCCTATACAAGAGGCCTTCTGGATGCAACGGCAGGAACTTATATGCGCCCGGCTGATAAAGTGCCGAACGTGTATAGTCATATTGTTCTGGAGTTTTATGACGATGTGGATGAGAAATCATTTGTTTTGGGGGCAGTCATTGAGACAAACTCGTCCAATAACTGTCAGACACTCCGATATGTGATGGACAGAAAAACGTTGGATCAGGTGGAGCATCTTTATGTGAAAGACGGAATAAAGATGCCTTATTCGGCGCAGCAGTTTCAGAAAGAGTATGAAGTAACTCTGCTTTTGAAAGAGCCGGGAATCCAGAAGTTCATGCAGATGACAGGTCTGAAACTGAATACGAACCAGGTGGGCGGATATCTTCGGAAACTCCGTGGGATTATGTCTTATGATCCAAACGCAAAAATCGACAGGTTTATTCGGGAGAGTGTTCTTGAGGAACGGAACGTGGATTTCACAAAGCTGATTGAGGCGAAGGAAAATATTGAGCGTCTGAACGAGACGTTTTCTATGATTCAGGCCGAGATTGGGGAGCTGGAACTGATCTTAAAGGAATACGATACCTACGAAAATGAGAAAAATCGTCTTCTGACCGATGATATCAAGAAAGTATACCGCACTGTAAAACGATTGACTACCGAGATTGAGGAGTTGACACGGGAACAGAACCTTGCTGTTGGAAAAAGAAAGGAAATTGTACAGGTTCTGGATGTAATCGAACAGAAATGGGATGAACTGAATCAGAGGCTGGCACAGGCGAGATTTGATCTGCTTCAGTTGGACACCACGAAGGCGATTCATACAGAAGAGGAGCGGGTGAGCGCTCTGAGACAGGAGAAGCGTCAGCTTGCTCTGGCTAAGGACGATCTGGAACAGTTTCAGGTAAAAGTCAGCGAGATCCTTCATGCTTTCGCTGAGGAAAATCGGGAGATTGAGAAGAAAGACATGCTGGCCTCCCTTTGTGCCCGTTCTGTTCCGGCGTTCGAGAAAGAGATTGCTGTTGCAGGACTGAAACAGGCGGTCAATGAGAGTTATGATGCGTTTACCGCGCAGGGAGCACTGATTGGACAGGCGATTGAAGAATTGAATCAGAAACTGGCTCTTCAGGAACGGCTCCTGGAAGAGGCCAAAAAGCACAGGAACACATATGCCCAGATTCCGGATTATGTGGGACTCAAAGAGGAGATCAATCGTGAGTTCGCAAAAAGGAAGATTTCCTCAGAAGCGAAATTTGCGTGTGAATATGTAATCGGGATTAAAGAAGAGGCATGGCGGGATTCCATCGAGGCTTTTTTAGGTGCGCGTCGTTATACGATTCTTGTAGAGCCGCAGTATTATGATATTGCAGATGATGTTTTAAACAGAAGCCAATACAAATATGCCCATTTGTTTAACACCAAGTTATTGATGAAAAAGGAAATCGAGGCCGAAAAGGATTCTGTGGTATATTTCCTTGAAATCAGGAATGCAATGGCAAAGAAGTATTTTGACTTCCAGCTGGGACGTATGCACGCGGTAAACATGCAGGAAGTGCGGGAGTACGAGAATGCGATTTCCGTGGAAGGACGTGTATCCGTTGCCATGGACAGCTACTTCCTTCGGTTCGACCGAATTCGTTCCTACTATCTTGGTCAGGAGACTTTCGAACTGAACCGGAAACGAGCGGAGAAGGAGATTAAGATACTTCAGGAGGAGCGGAAGGAGAAATTTGCGGAACAAAAGACGATTACAGAACGAAAGAATCGTTTGAATCAGGACAAGGAATTTTTCAGGGCTTACGATTTCGATGCTCATGCGAAGTACCAGAAGAACGCGAAAGAACTGGAAGATGCAGAGAAGCAGCTGAAACAGTTAAAAAAGGCGCAGCAGAATAACAAGGAATATATCGAATTGAGTCAGAGAGTCGCGCGGCTCATAGACGAGCAGGAAGCTGTGAAACGGGAGCGCGATAAAAACACGGATAAGAGAGTAGAGCTGGATACACAGATTCGGATGTGTGGAAACAGTATTGACGGGAAAACTGCGGAATTAGACCAGGAAGAAGAGAAATTTAAGGAGTATGAGATTTCCGCTTATCCGATTGTTCAGAAGGCGGTTGAGGCATATGATAAATTTGTGGAAGCCGGAATGAAAGGAGCAGGCGGTTTGCTGCTGCCTGATTCGAGAAGAAAACTGATTGGAGATATTGAACGATATAGAAAAAATCTGATTGGACTGCAGTCTGATTATAACATAAAGCATCCGGAGAGTTCTATGCCGATCGGTGAATCAGACCGTGAAGTTTATGCGAAGAGACGGGATCGAATCTGGATGGATAATTTACAAGAGATCCGTGAAAAGCTGGATGTACAGACGAAGCGATATGAGGATATCTTCAAAAACGAGTTTGTTTTGACAATTATGAATACATGTGAAAAGGCGTTGGATGATCTGAAACAGATCAATGCGGAATTGGCCAGGCTTAATTTTGCAGCAAAGTATCAATTTGATGTGCATTATGTGAAGGATGGCTCAGAGTATGCGAAGATCATCGAATACGCGAAGTACCTGGATGAGAGGGAGAAATTGGGAGATCGCTCCGGCTCCGGTCAGATGACTTTCGATATGCTGACGTCTGTGTCTGACGACGAAGGGGAGCGGCTGGAAAAGGAACTGAAACAGATCATCAATCGTATCATCGAGAGAAACAGCGAAGAAACGATCGCGCGGTTTGCGGATTACCGGAATTACATGACATATGAGATCTTGATGAGCAATCATATTCTGGATCGCGCAAAACTGTCTCGGCAGACCGGTTTCAACTCTGGTGCAGAGGTGCAGATCCCCTATTTATTGATTTTGTCTTCTGCACTGCTTATGATTTATAACCAGCGTGTGAATTCTGCAAGACTGGTATTTATCGACGAGCCGTTCGCAAAGATGGATCCGGTTAATGTGAAATTGATGCTGGATTTCATGAAGAAGCAGAACATGCAGGTGATTTTCTGCTCGCCGGATAAAACAGAGTCTATTGGTAACGAATGCGAAGTAATCCTGCCGGTTCTCCGTGTGCGAGCAGACAGTATGCAGCTTGGTGTCGTGCAGTTCCATGAGGAGAAGGCCTATGCATAACTATGAAGAGAAAATGTTGATCATGCTGGTTGAGAAGTACCGAAAAAGTAAAAAGGACAGTGGGACGGGAGTGATCAATCGAAGAACCCAGATCAAGCCATCGAATTTGTATGCCGGGTATTATCGGAACGATGGAGATCTGGACGAGATCAACGGGATCAATGAAGTTGCGGCCGGATTGCGGGAAAAGGGATTTCTGACTTATGAAATGAAGGGATTCAGCAATGAAATCGCAACAATTTATCTGATTGATGGAATGGTTGAAGAGGCAGAGCGGTATCTGGCAGAGAAGTATGGATATGAGTCGAAACATGAGAAGATGAAACAGGTGGAGGGAATAGTCGCAAGATACAGCGGCTATTCCCCGGTTGCAGATCTTGAATGTGATAGACTTCGGGCAAGTCTGGATAAAAATACAGTGCCGAAAAACTATGAGCAGACCGAAGAAATATTGAAAGCGCTTGTTTTTATCGAGAGGAATGAGCGGCAGCTGTATGTGAGGGAGGCATCAATGCTCATCTATGGCAGCTCGAAATATTTTGAGGAGAATACGCTGGATGCCGTGTGTGGATTGCTAAGAAAGTATCATGAACGACCCTGCGAAGAAAATGAACTTTTTGACGAAATCCTCGGAGAATATCATATTTCAGCAGAGAGACAGAAGCTTTGTCTGAAAGGTGATATTGTCCTTGTAAAAAATGGAAAGGCAATTGAACTTGGTGAATTTCAGAACGGTGTAGAGTTTTATGCGGATGAACTGGTTGCACTAGAGAGCATTCGTGTGAGAGATAGAAGGTTTATGACCGTGGAGAACAAGACTTCGTACATGCGGTGTAACGAAGAGAATACTTCGTATTTTTATCTGGGCGGGTATACCAAGCGATTTCAAAGAGAGTTTTTGAGGAAGGTATTTGATGATAATCCTGAAATCACATATCTGCATTTTGGAGATATTGATGCCGGTGGTTTTTATATTCATGAGAATCTTTGCCGAATTACAGGAATTCCGTTTGGAATGTGGCGGATGTCGAAGGAGGAACTTCAGGATGCGCGGTATAAAGAGTGTCTTCTGAAACTTTCGCCAAATGACAGGAAAAGACTGAAGACGCTTGTAGATCATGAAATGTACAGGGATGTGGTACAGTATATGCTGGAAAACGGCGTGAAGCTGGAGCAGGAGATAGTGAGCTTCAGGAATTTCTGATCTATTACGATTAAGGAGAAAAATGATTCCGGATTTTTCCTTTTTATGTTATGATAAGATCGCATACCGGCAGGCGGAAAACCGCGGCCTTTTCCCGTCTGGTGGTCAATATTTTTATGCCGTGCATGATCTTAAAAGCAATGCAGATCGAGTTGACGGAGGAAAAAGTCCGTGTGTTCGGGTCTGCACTCGTCTTTTCAGTGCTTATACACCTCGCGTGGTTTTTGCTGGCGTATCTGTTAAAAAAGCCGATGGGGCTTTCACGGGTGGAGCGGGCGACGCTCATTTACCCAAATGCCGGGAATCTGATCTTTCCGCTTGTCAGCATGCTGTTCGGGGAGGAGTATGTGTTTTATTCCTGTATTTTCTCTAATGTCCAGCTTCTGTTTATGTGGACCCACGGGGTTTCTCTGATCGGAGGAGGAAAGCGCCTGGAAATAAAAAAGATTCTGCTGAACCCGAACATTCTGGCTCTGATCCTCGGGCTCATTCTTCTCCTGACAGGAATATCCATCCCGGCGCCGGTTATGACGGCGGTTTCCGGATTCAGCAATATGGTCGGCCCCAGCTCTATGATGATCATCGGTATGACGATCGCAAAACAGGATCTCCTGTCTGTGTTTAAAATGAAACGGGCATATCTGATCTCCCTGGGACGCCTGGTGATTTTTCCGCCCGCGGCCACCGTTTCCCAGCTGGCGGTCATGTACGGGGAAGACGCCCTGAATGCAAGTATTTACAACGTGATGGGAGTTTTATGTTGTCTGGTGACCATGCCTGCGATGACGATCCTGTTCCAGACACTGTTTTCATAAATGTAATATTCCAATGTCGCTTTCTGTGCGACCGTTTGAGCGTTTGTTTTGTTTATAATATAGACACAACGATAAAGGGGGTAGTCTGATGGACAAAGCGATTATCTGTACGGAAAATTATAAAGGATCTCTAATGAAGGAGAAGCTGGATCGGGTGAATCTTGCCGGTCGGAATGTAATCGTCCTGACGGAGGAAAATTGTGAAGCAGCGTTCGGGATTCTGGAGCTGGAAGAGGGGTCCCGTGTGCTGGCGGCATTTACCTCCCGGGAAGAGGCATTCCGAAAAGGCAGATTTCAAGCGAAATACATAAACATCGATCAGTTTTTGGAGCTGGCCTTTATGGACCCGTCAGTAGATGGAGCGGTCCTGGATGTCTGGGGGGATCCTGTATTTTTTTCAAAGGGACAGATCCGGGAAATCCTTGAGAGTGGTGTGCCGCAGAGAGGAGTCAACCGGATCCGGATCGAAAAGATGGATATTACCCGAGCAAATGTGGAATGCATTGTCAATGCCGCAAACACAAGTCTCCTCGGAGGCGGCGGTGTGGATGGGGCGATCCACCGTGCGGCAGGTCCGGAACTGCTTCAAGAATGCCGTACTCTCGGCGGCTGCAGGACCGGTGAGGCAAAGATCACGAAGGGATATCGATTGAAAGCGGATTATGTGATCCATACAGTCGGTCCCATTTATTCCGGATCAGAGAACGATGCAAAACTGCTTCAAAATTGCTACTGGAACTCTCTGGAACTTGCGAGACGCCAGGAGATCCACAGTATCGCGTTCCCGTCCATTTCTGCCGGTGTCTATGGATATCCGCTGAAAGACTCGGCAGAGGTTGCGCTGAACACGGCTTCGGACTGGATAAAAGTCAATCCGGGCTATGGTATGGAGATCCTGTTCGCCTGTTTTACCGATGAAGCGGCGGAAATCTACAACAGCATCTGGGGAGATATGAGGGAGTACCAGTCGATCCGGTTGACCGGGCATACAAACGATGGAAGGCTGGAAAAAGCGATTCAGTATGCCATGGACTGCCATCGGGGAAGTGTGCGAAAAGGAACGGATCGTCCGTACATTCTTCATCCGATCGAGACGGTGCAGATCCTCGCCTCCATGGATGCGGATACGAATCTGCTGATGGCAGGGGTTCTGCATGACACTCTGGAGGATACAGATGCCACTCTGCGGGATCTGGTTGATCGGTTTGGCACTGACGTGGCGGCGCTTGTTAATGGGCATACAGAAGATAAGAGGAGGACATGGTATCAGAGAAAACTCTGTACGCTGCGGGAACTGCCGGAGGCCGACCGGCGGATGAAGATGCTCATTATGGCGGACAAGACTGCCAATCTGAGGGATATGTATTCGGATTATCTGAAAGTCGGAGACGGGCTATGGACGCGATTCCGTGCACCGAAGAAATTCCAGGCATGGTACTGCAGTAAAATGATCGACGGGCTTGAAGAAATGATGGATGATCCGTCAACGGCTGGTGTTTACTGGGAAATGAATACACTTTTTAAGGAGCTGTTCGTCACGTTTTCTTACGAGGACGACAGGGAGATCCTTTACCAGATCTCCGATGACGGGGAATCATGGACCATGTCACGGGAAACACTGATGTGGAATCCGTTTGACGGAACAGTGCCGGAGACAGCCCACAGAATACACCGCAGGGAAGCGGAACGCATCGAGGATAACTGGCGGGAAATATGCCTGGAAAACGAAAAATGTTGACAATTCCTCCCAAAGTAAGTTGACAATTGCGGTGGATTTGCTATACTGTTGTTAACTTTTTTATTAACAATGGTTTACATATAACACTGCTTTTGGAGGATGAAAAACATGAATGCATTAGAGCTGGCACAGGAAATTATTGACGGAAGAAGGATTACGAGGGAGGACGATCTGTCTTTCTTTCTGAACTGCGATTTGAAGGAACTCTGTGAGGGAGCGGACCGTATCCGCGCATATTTTGTTGGAGACAAGGTGGATCTATGTTCGATTATTAATGGCCGCAGCGGCCGTTGTCCGGAGGACTGCAAATATTGTGCACAGTCTGCCCATAACCATACGAACTGTGAAGTCTATGACTTCCTTCCTGAGGACAAAATCGTGGAAGCCTGCAGGCTGAACGAGAGCGAGGGAGTCGATCGCTTTTCCATCGTCACATCAGGAAAGGCTTTAAACGGAGAGGAATTTGAGAAGGCGATCCATGCGTATGAGACGATGCATCGGGAATGTAAGATCGATCTCTGCGCCTCCATGGGATTTTTAAATGAGGAGCAGCTCCACCGGCTTCATGAGGCGGGTGTGACCAGCTATCACCACAACATCGAGACTTCCAGACGGAACTTCCCCAACATCTGCACGACCCACACCTACGATCAGAAGATTGAAACACTTAAGATGGTAAAGGCAGAGGGCTTGTGCGCCTGTTCCGGAGGAATCATAGGTATGGGAGAGACGTGGGAGGACCGGCTGGATATGGCGATCAGCCTGGCGGAGCTGGGAATCGATTCCATCCCGATCAACGCCCTGATGCCGATCAAGGGAACACCGCTGGAAAATGTTCCGCAGCTTAAGGAGGATGAGATCCTGAGAACGATCGCATTCTTCCGTTACATCAACCCGGAGGCAAACATCCGTCTGGCGGCGGGGCGCGCGCTTTTAACCAACGACGGAGAGACCGCATTCCGTTCCGGAGCTTCGGCGACGATCACCGGAAATATGCTGACGACTGCCGCCTGCGCGACGATCCGGAGCGACCGGGAGATGTTAAAAGGAATGAACCGTGATGTGACGCCAGATTACTGGAAATAGAAAAAGGCCGTAAGATAATACGTGATAGAAAAGAGGTCGTGCATATGGAACGGATCAGTCAGAAAATGCGGAAACTTGCGCCGGAGCTGGATCCTTTGAGAATCGGAACCGGATGGAAACCGGAGGACCTTTCAAAACCGCAGATCATGATTGAGAGTACCTTCGGGGACAGCCATCCGGGCAGCGGACATCTGGACCTGCTTGTGGAGGAAGTGAGAAAAGGAATCAGCGAAGCGGGAGGTCACGGAGCCAGATATTACTGCACGGACATCTGCGACGGGGAGAGTCAGGGAACCGACGGAATCAATTTCAGTCTTGTGAGTCGGGAAATGATTGCGGGGATGATAGAAATCCATGCGAATGCCACGCCGTTCGACGCGGGTGTGTTTCTTGCAAGCTGTGACAAGGGGATGCCGGCAAATCTGATGGGGCTTGCCAGAGTCAATATCCCCTCAGTCGTGGTCCCGGGCGGCACTATGAACGCCGGACCGGACATGCTGACACTGGAACAGCTGGGTATGTACAGTGCGAAATACCAGAGAGGGGAGATCACGGAGGATAAACTCAACTGGGCCAAGCAGAACGCATGCCCCGGATGCGGCGCATGTTCCTTCATCGGAACGGCCTCCTCCATGCAGATCATGGCGGAGGCTCTGGGGCTGGCACTTCCGGGAAGCGCGCTGATGCCGGCGGACAGCCCGGATCTGCTCGCGTTTGCACACCGCGCGGGAGAACTGGCCGTGAAACTTTCCGGCATGCCGGACATGAGACCGTCCGACATTGTTACAGCAGAAAGCTTTGAAAACGCCATACTGGTTCATGCGGCAATTTCCGGAAGTACCAACTGTCTGCTTCATATTCCGGCCATTGCCCATGAATTCGGAATTGAGATTACGGGAGACACGTTCGACCGTCTCCACCGGGGAGCGCATTATCTGCTGGATGTGAGACCTGCAGGCAGATGGCCGGCAGAGTGCTTCTATTATGCGGGAGGAGTTCCTGCGATTATGGAAGAGATCCGTCCGTTCCTGCACCTGGATGCGAAAACTGTTACAGGAAAAACGCTGGGAGAGAATCTGGATGAACTGAAGCAGAACGGATTTTATGACCGGTGTGAGCGATGGCTCGGGGAATTCAACCGGCGGTACGGCAGCTCTCTGAAGCGGGAGGATATAATCCGTCCGTATGAGAAGGCCATCGGGACAAACGGGAGTATTGCGGTCCTACGGGGAAATCTGGCCCCGGAGGGAGCCGTGATCAAACATACGGCCTGTCCGGAGGAAATGTACCGGGCTGTACTTCACGCAAGGCCCTTTGACAGTGAGGAAGAATGCCTGGATGCGGTTCTAAAGCATAAGGTACAGAAAGGCGATGCTGTCTTTATCCGCTATGAAGGGCCGAAGGCAAGCGGAATGCCGGAGATGTTTTACACTTCCGAGGCGATCAGCAGTGATGCGGAACTGGGAAGAAGCATTGCGCTGATCACAGACGGGCGTTTTTCAGGAGCTTCCACAGGACCTGTGATCGGGCACTGCAGCCCGGAGGCGGCGGACGGAGGACCGATCGCGCTGGTGGAGGAAGGCGACCTGATCGAGATCGACGTATTCGAAAGAAAGTTAAATATTGTGGGGATCAAAGGCGGGAGAAAGACGCCGGAGGAGATTGCGGCCGTGCTTGAGGAGCGAAAAAAAGCCTGGAGACCGAGACCCAAAAAGTATCAGAGCGGTGTGCTCCGGCTTTTCAGTGAGCATGCGGCAAGCCCCATGAAAGGCGCCTATCTGGAATTCTGAACTCCGGTTAAGAAACGTTAGAAAAATGCAAAAATACGTTAAATAATTAACATATAAATGGTTGCATTTTCCGGGGAATTATTGTATAGTGAATCTATCAGAAATGATAAAAAAATAACAATATTTTTTTAACAATATTCGCAGTCAAGGAGGATTACGATTATGGCAAGATTCACGTTACCGAGAGACCTGTACCATGGCAAAGGATCCCTGGAAGAGCTTAAGAACTTAAAAGGAAAGAAGGCAGTCGTTGTTGTCGGCGGCGGCTCCATGAAACGGTTCGGTTTCCTGGGAAGAGTGGAAGAATACTTAAAGGAAGCAGGGATGGAAGTTGCTCTGTTTGAGGGGGTTGAGCCGGATCCCAGCGTAGAAACGGTTATGAAGGGCGCAAAACTTATGCAGGAATTCGGACCGGACTGGATCGTTGCCATCGGCGGAGGTTCCCCGATCGACGCAGCGAAAGCAATGTGGGCGTTCTATGAATATCCGGATACAAAGTTCGATGACCTGATCATTCCGTTCAACTTCCCGACTCTTCGCACAAAAGCAAAATTCTGCGCGATTCCGTCCACTTCCGGAACAGCAACGGAGGTAACTGCGTTCAGCGTAATCACGGATTACGAAAAAGGGATCAAATATCCGTTAGCAGACTTCAATATCACTCCGGATGTTGCGATCGTGGATCCTGATCTGGCTGAGACAATGCCGCCGAAGCTGACCGCAAACACAGGTATGGATGCCCTGACTCATGCGATCGAGGCTTATGTTTCCACACTGCATTGTGATTACACCGATCCGCTGGCACTGCACGCCATCAAGATGATCCATGAATTCCTGATCAAGTCCTACAACGGAGACACGGAAGCCCGCGCCCGCATGCATAACGCACAGTGCCTGGCCGGAATGGCGTTCTCCAATGCGCTTCTCGGAATCGTGCACTCCATGGCACATAAGACCGGCGCAGCTTATTCCGGCGGACATATCGTACACGGCGCAGCAAACGCGATGTACCTTCCGAAGGTCATCAAATTCAACTCCAAAGTTCCGGAAGCAGCTGCAAGATATGCGGACATTGCCAGATTCATCGGTCTGACCGGCGCTGACGACACAGAACTGACAGATGCTCTGATCGCTGAGATCCGCAGCATGAACGTTCAGTTGAACATTGCTCCGTCCATCAAGACTTATGAGGGCGGCATCATCGACGAGAAGGAGTTCAACGAGAAGTTAAAAACGGTTGCAGAACTGGCTGTAGGTGATGCATGCACAGGCTCCAACCCGAGACCGATCACACCTGCTGAGATGGAGAAGCTGCTTACCTGCTGCTTCTATGACACAGAGGTGGATTTCTAATCCGAAATAACAGTATTATAATGAAAAGACAGGCTGTACCCGGGGAGTCCCCTGACGGTACGGCCTGCCTTTTTTATGGGTACTTTTGATTCTGGAACTCTTGTTCCTGTATCAAGGCGTCTGTCCCCTGTCTTCCCCGATGCCGAGAATGCTTTTCGGAGGATATTCGTAAAATGCTTTTTGTACAAGAGATATGAAATATTTCATGTATTGGGGAAGATGTTTGTGTTTTCCGTAAAAAAGACTGATTTCATTCTGATAGCCCAGATCTGCAACCGGGTAAAGATTGATGTGTTCCAGGGAACCGCCAGCCTGATTCATCATATTTCCGAGAGGAGTTAAAAAATGGGGGAACAGGCAGGCGGCACAGCCTTTGGAGGCGAGGGCCAGCTGCAGCCCATTACTGTTAAGTTTGAGAAAGCTGTCATGGTCTTCGGAATGGGAATCGGAACCACGGCTACCGGTCTGGCGCTCGTTCGCGCGATTGACCCAAACAGCGAGTCCAGTGCCGGAGATGCCCATGGGGTTTATTCTTCCATTACATGTTGGAATAATCTCTTTACGGCAATTGTTCCGGTTTGGACGATGACAGGAATCGGCCTGATAGTAGGAGTTGGGTTTGGAATGTTTGCTGTCTGTATGATTGCCGGATTTGGAGTTTTTGCAAGGGCCAAAAGAAAAGTGGTAAAATAGCCGAATCGTGTGGAGGAATAAGAGGATATGATTGGAACGCTGGGGAAACAGATTAGAATGGAGCGCCTTTTCGGACAGGATGACAGAATGGTAGCAGTTATGTTTGATCATGCAATTGCAAGAGGAGTTCTGCCGGGGCTGGAAAATGCCGGGGACAAGATTGGTCGGGCGTCAGACGGGGGTCCGGATGCTATGTCGATGCAGAAAGGACTGGCAGAATCATATTTCCCCGGCTGTGCCCAAAAGCACATTTCATTGATTTTGAAGGCGACAAGTCCATCTCCGTATAATAAAGGATACGCGGCAGTGCTGGCCGATATTGAGGAAGCCGTGACATATGGGGCTGATGCCATAGCAGTCGGTTGTATTCTGGGTGGGAAAGACCAGGCCAGAGGGATGGAGCAGGCAGCATCAGTCGTCAAAAAGGCCGATCAGCTTGGGATTCCTGTTATCGGACACTTTTATCCCAATGGGGAAAACATTCCGGTATCAGAGAGAGAAAATGTTGAAAATGTTTTATATGCAGCAAGAGCCGGAGCTGAAATTGGGGTGGATGTACTGAAAATCCATCACAGTGGAAATGTTAAAGAGCTGGCAAGGATCGTAAAAGGAGTTCCTGCGAAAGTGGTTCTGGCCGGTGGGTCTCACGGAAAAAATGTCAGGGATTATCTTCAGATGGCGCAGAATACAGTAATCGCCGGAGCAGCCGGAATTGCATTTGGCCGTGCGGTATGGAGCTATGAGGATCCTGCTGCATTTGTACAGGCATTAAAAATGATCATACATGAGAACAAAAGCGTGAATGAGGCACTGGAGATGCTTTCTGAAAGGGCTGGACACAAGATTGAATAAAACTGTGAGCAGGAGAGTGGTTGGATGATAAATTTATGCGTGGTAGGAGATGATCTGACCGGAACAGCTGACTGCACATCACTGGGGGTGCTTTGTGGCTGCGAAGTCAGGGTCGAGTCTGATGCAGAAAAGAAGTTTGCGCCCCCGGATCCCGGGAAAAGAGAAGTTCTTGGCATCTGCATTTCATCGCGGACATTGCCCGGGAAGAAGGCATATGAGCTCAGCCGTAGAATTACGGAAAAAGTGAAGTCAGAAAAATCCCAGATTATACTAAAAAAAATGGACACAGGTTTTCGGGGCAATGCTGCTTTTGAAATTGAAGGTATGCTTGATGCACTGGGAAAAAATCTTTGCTTTATTCTGGAGCATGTTCCGGTACGGAAGACATTCACCCTTTACGGACATCAATATGCAGCGGGACAGATCCTGAATAAGTCGGTATATGCCAGGGATGATCGCCTGAAGGCCCCCACAGAATCTTATATTCCGACGATTCTTGCTAAGGATACGGACCTCCCGATCGGCACCGTGAATATTGATGACGTAAAAGGAGGGAATCTTCTGGCGGCAGTAAAAAGAGAGGTGAATAGTGGAAAAAAGATTCTTGTTTTTGATGTAATCACATTTGAAGACGGGATGAGAATAGTAAATGAGTTACAGCCTGTCTACCCGGAAGTTATGTGGGCTGGGTCCACAGGGATAGTCGAGAATCTTCTGGTATATCTTTACGGACCGATGAAGCATGCAGGCCGGAAAGCACAAAAACCCAGATGCGTGTGCTTCAGTGGGACTGCCTATGAGGCAACTGCAGAGCAGATCAAAGTAGCACAGGAAGAGACGGATCTTAAAGTGCTTGATTTGGATGTCAGACGTGTACTTGCGGAAGACAGAAGTATTTTTGATGAAATTGAGGAAGATGCTTTAGCGGCAGTATCAAAAGGGAAAAATGTCCTGGTTCGCCAGAGAGTTTTTGGGGAATCCGAGAGAGAAGGATTAGATCGTGTTATTCTGCAGGGACTTTGTGAGTGCGCACGAAGAATCTGTGGGAAGGTTCCGTTCGACAGGCTCGTGGTTATCGGGGGCGAGACTTCACAAGCTCTGTTTTCCAGTTTGGGGATCACAACACTTGAAATGGAAGAACCGCCGGAAGTTGGATGCGGAGTGGGCATTATCACAGATGGTCCATATAAAGGAAAAAAGTTTGCGATTAAAGGCGGGTCCACAGGAAGCAATCAAGTGCTGCTGAAACTGATGGACTGCATTGACTGGTAAAGAATATTTTTATAATAAGACGGCGTAGTTTTACTGCGCCGTCTTATTATGTCCGGTGAATCTGAATAGATGAAAAGGTTTCTTAGAAAAAAGTCTGAATGAAATTCTGCTTGATAAACTGGTATTGCCTGGTGGGACGGCCCTTGCCCTCCTGCTTCTGGGGTTCGATCTCTGTGATAAGATTGGAATCCAGGAGCTGCTGAAGAATCCGGTTGCAGCTGCGGCTGGTGATATTTAACCACTGGGACAGGGAGGCGGCAGTGATGATCGTCTCTTTATCCATCTGGAACAGACCGACGATCTTTAACAGGTTGCTCTCGTTGATGCCGTTGGCCTGGGAATATGCCAGAGCTTTTGCGTTGGAATAGCTGTAATTCAGGGTCCTGGTCAGGGAGAGCGGGCCGGTCAGCGTGTTCTCCTCACCGTGAATGATAAAACCGTCATTTTTTCCGTATTTGATGGCCTCCTGGAGCGCCTGCTCTGCCTGGTAATGGCTTTCTCCCAGAGATTTTCCGAAACCGGCGCCGAGACGGAATTCCAGATCCCCTTTCTGGTCCAGAAACGCGATCAGATCCTGAAGCCGCTCGAAGCTTGTCTTATAGAGATCGCTGTCCAGAGAAAGCTCAAAACGGTTGGACACGGCGTGCAGCGCAAATTCATACTGGTAATCCTTACGAAAATCCAGAAGATATTTGTGGAGCGTGATTTCCATATATTCCCGGTCCTGGGAAGTGATATTTTCCGGGTAGATCAGCTTGATGAGAATCACCAGCTTTCCGTTCTGATTTTTCTGTTTCAGGCGGATGGTATTGAGAGCACTCCGGATAGAACCGCGGATCATTTCTTCGGAAGGAAGAAAATGGATATACGGAATTTTTAATTTATTGAGTACCTCCAGCTGGTTGGTGGTCCGGGTGAGCATCATGTCGATCTTGCCGGAGTTCCACAGCTCTTCCGCCCGCTCCTGAAGTGTCTGGTAGTTGTAGACCGGATTTTCGAACAGGTAGGGCATATAATTCGGACTCAGATATTTCTTCAAATTCATAAAATCGTTGACGGGGGTCAGAAAGTCGATATAGACTCTCGTCAGCGGAATGTTGGGATACCGGATGACGAAATTTAACAGGATGGAGAGAATATCCTTTTCCTCGTAGGAAACGAAGGTGCAGGGGACCTGGATATCATTGATATGCGTCAGCATATAGGAATATCCAAGCTCTCCCGAGAAAAAGATAACATCGCAGGAGTCTTTGCACTGCTCGTAGATGGTCTTGATCTCTTCCAGCTGAACGTACACATATTTATGGAAAACACATCCGAAATCCTGATGTTCAATGGCTTTATTAATGACATTCATGGATTTCTGGGGGCTGATGATACTGACTGTGATCATGAAAAAGCCGCTCCTTTCTCGTAAAAACAGGCCTTTTAGTGACAGGTGTGTCGATAAATCGTATTCAAGAAGAATCGTACCACAGATTATTGACAAAGTCAAAAGCCTATGTTAGAATGTAGACAAATAAAAGACGTAAAATACATGAGTCTTAAAAAGAAGAACTCGCGGAAGAGTTTTTTCAGGAAGGGAAACTGAAATACAGATTCTGCGATTGACGCTGAAGATACTGTGTTACATAACTAATTGAAACAGTTTGTACAAAAGATACAACGCGTCGGTACAATCTTCTTACTGGGTCGTATTTAGGACATATAGAACCAAAATAAAGACCCAAAGTCGTATTTTAAGTCTCTTATTGGTGCAAGAAGGCACAGGGGTTAAGTAAACCAATTTTTAAGGAGGTATTTGCGAAATGAGCAAGTATATTGACAGAGTATTGGCGGAAGTTAAAGAGAAAAACGCTAACGAGCCGGAGTTCCTTCAGACTGTTGAGGAAGTATTAGGAACCTTAGCACCGATCGTTG